>NZ_JBFOLH020000003.1:0-415000 GCF_040829825.2 Leadbetterella sp. DM7
CGCATATCTTTTCCGTTTCGTTACCCCGATTTTTGGCTCCAACCGTATTATTCGGGGTGATATACAAAGATAATCAAAAGCCCAACAAGTTCTTAATGAACAAGTTGGGCTTTTTCTGAATGGCCCTTCATACACTACCTGCAGCGCTTTCTCACTGCCGGGATTGTGCAGTAAAGGATTGTCATCCAGGGGGATGTCTTCCAGCATGTGCTTCAGGATGGGCTCGCATTTCCCGGTGCATGCAGGGTAAAACTGCCGGTGCTTCCGGATCTCCGACCGGGGAGAGGCTCCCCACCAGAATTCGGCCATGGCCAGAGGCGTGTACCCTTTCCGGAAAGCATATTGCAACAGCTTGGGTGTGGCGCATTCACCGGCTGCGGCGGGTGGTTTCCCGTATACGGTTTCGCGGAATATGGCCCCCAGGCTTTTCGGAACTCCGTGACGGTTCAGGAAAGAATATTGGCTGAAAAGCTCCTCCTGCAGCTGAGCCGATTTTTCGCGGCGCTGCTTCCTGAGCGCTTCTATGCGTTCATCAAAGGCCTGTACCCGGGAGGTGAGCGCTTCAGCCTGCCTGTTGTATTCCTGCACGGTATGTTGAAGCAGCCGTTTGTCGGCCAGGCTTTGCCGTACCAGCTCTTCTTCCAGGACTGTGTAGCCGGCAGGGGAGAGGAGCGGCTTCCGGGCTTCCCGCTGCTGCCGGCGGTCTTCCTTATTTTCTTTCAGGCGTTTTTTCAGGGCCGTTGTTTCTTCTTCGGTCAGACGGAGGAGTGTGGCCAGCTCTTCTTTTAAGCGAAGAAAGTCAGGATGGGCTTCCAGCTCTTCTATTTCGTGGTTCAGGCTATTCAAAACAGCTTCTTCCCGGAGGAAAAAGCTGTTTTCTGTCAACATATCAAAAACGGGCGGAACAAAGCGCGGATGCCGGTTGGTTCCGGCCAGCTTCCCTGAAAAGCCGCACAGGTACCCTATGCGGTTTTCAGGGGTCTGCACCAGGAGCACACCGAACATTTTGCCGATGGCCGGTCCGGGCTGCTGAGGATCGAGCCCGAAATTGTGATCGGGCAGGGCACCGCTTTGGAGGTAGTCCATCAGCTCTTCAGCGGCAAGCCTGGCCAGCGGATGCGGCTCATAGCAGAACGGGAACGTAAAACGTTCCGGCAAATCCACAGAAGCCTTTTCTTCCCAATAAGTTAACCTGCTATCCGGCTCCACCCTGATCCTGCCGCTTATTTTAAGATCATCTTATCGGCATCCCAGCGGATTACCTTTTGCTGGAAATAACTGTCGTTACAAGCCAGCACCGGTGCCGCGGCACGGAAACCGAAAACCGGGTCTTCTATGGTATTCTGGCTGCCTTCCCTGACATTTGTAAAGAAGTTATTGAAATGGTTGGCGTGGCTGTCTTCTTCTTTCGGTGCATCAAATTTTATTTCTTTAACCGGTTCTGCCACGCGGTCAGCTTCGGGGTACATCTGGTCGTATTGTTTTTTGAATTCGGCCTGCTGGGCTTCCGAGAAAGTAAAGTAGCTGTCGTAATTGCCGTAACCAGGCGCTTTGGGGAGCTTCCGGCGGGTCAGCACCAGGCTGGTGTCGCCCACTTCAATCTGGCCTTCGGTGCCGATGATCCGGGTGACGTTCCGGATGGCGCCGGCGTTGGCAAAGTTCACACGAAGCACCATCTGGAACTTCTCGTGCTGGTTATTGGCGGGGTAGTCGAATACGGATACGAGCACATCGGGGATGTCGCGGCCGTCTTTCCAGTAGCTTTGCTCACCGGAAGAGAATATGCGCTCGGGGCCGTGGCTGCCGGTCATGTAGTGCACACCGGTGATGAGGTGCACGAAAAGATCGCCGGCCACGCCTGTACCGTAGTCGCGGTAATTGCGCCAGCGGAAAAACCGGGTGGCATCAAAAGGCCGTTTGGGGGCATCGCCCAGGAACCTGTCCCAGTCCAGGGTAGCAGGGGAGGCATCGGTAGGAATAGAGTAATTCCAGGCACCTATGGCATTGAAACGGTCATACGTACCTTCAATGAAGTTGATGTGACCGATGTCACCTGCATTGATCATACGGCGGGCTTCGGCAAATGCCGAACCGCTGATACGCTGGCTGCCCACCTGCATGGTTTTGCCTGATTTTTTCCAGGCTTCGATCACCCCTTTGCCTTTCTCAATACGGTTAACCATAGGTTTCTCACAGTAAACGGCTTTCCCGGCTTTGAGGGCATCTATGGTGATGTGATCGTGCCAGTGATCAGGGGTTACAACCAGCACGGCGTCAATGTCTTTGCGCGACAGGATCTCGCGGTAATCGCGTGTGGTGAAAATATCTTTCCCGAATAATTCTTTTACCCGGGTGAGGCGGCCGTCGTACAGATCGGCGGCGGCTACCAGCTCTGTTCCGCCGGCTTTGAGGGCTGCGCGGGTATCGTAATTGCCCTGGATACCCATTCCTATGGTGGCAAAACGGATCTTGTCGTTAGGACTTACCCGCATATCTTTGATGATATGGAAGGGCTTGGCAAAAGATTCGGAGGCTGCCAGCAGGGAGGCGGCGCCCAGGGTTTGAATAAATTTTCTGCGGTTTGGTTTCATATAGCTTTAAGGTCTTTTGGGGTGAAGATAGGAGATTTCCCTGAGCAGGGCAAGAGAAACGGGTTTATAATCTTGCGGGGCACAACGGGAAGAGAGCTGCATGACCGGCAGTTTTCACAGGCAGGAACCCTGTCTCTGCCTGTGAAAACGGTAAGCCGGAAGTCTTATTCCGACAGGTTGAACCTTGCCGTAACCCCAAACGTGGCGTTATTGGTATAGTATTGCTGGGTAACGTAAGGCTTGTTGATCTGCTTCTCCCAGTATACGGTCATGCTCACCCGCTTATTGAAGGTGTACTGCATGTTAGGCCTTACCTGCAGTGTCCGGAAACCGCTCTTTATGAGGGCATCACCGTCCAGTTTCCGCTGGATCAGCTTCAGATCGCGCAGGGTAAAGTCTATCCGGAAGATCAGGTCATTCGGAAGGATGATATTGTTGCCGTCACGGGTGCGGAGCGGAAGCACCACGTTGTTTTTCTTCATCCCGAAGCCGAAAACGAAATCATTGCCGTGGGTTTCGCTTACCTGCGCGTTCGATAGGTTCAGCATGGCCATGCGGTCTTTGTTCCAGGCAAAATTCCCCGAGAAATTGGCTTTGGTGGTAAAGTTAACGCCCAGGAAAGGAGCAAATTTTTCTTCCATCACAATCGAGCTCATGATATACACCGGGTCAAAGATACTGGTGAACTCATTTTTGGTGGTTCCCAGGGTGTAGCCTTTGCCGTATTGCCCGCGGTAATCCAGCAGGGCCATATCCGAGTACATCAGGTTAGATGTGAAATTGCCTACGCTGTACGAAGACACAAAAGAATGCGACAGGGTGATGGAAGAGAATACGGCCCGCAGCCCGGCCACTTTTTCCAGTCCCTGGTAGTTGATCTGCCAGTTAGGCATAGGAAATGCCAGGAAGGGGTTAAACGTATTGCTGCCGTTACGGGTGTATTTCTTTTTGGTCAGCAGGTCATTGACGTCTTTCCCGGTATAGGCGGCAAAGAAGGCCGGGATGAGCACATCCTGCGAGTTTTCGGAAAGCATCAGCTCAGCGTTCTCCGGCCGGGATTTCAGGATATCAAGCACTTTGGAACGGTTATCCTGGAGGTCTTTGAAAGGCTCGTAAAAATAACCGGAGGAAGGCTCGGAATTCACCTTCTTGAAAGAGGTTTTAAACGACCAGAACGACATTTTGAAGCTTCCGCCCCGCACCGGTGAGAATTTCTCGAATTCATTGTCGGCATTGGGCTGGTAAACGTAAGAAATGTCATTGTTCCGGGCAATATTTCCCTTGATAACAATCCTGAAGTCTCTGAAGGGCTCCAGGTTGGTCGAGTATTCAAAGGTATAGCCCCGCTGCTGCACAATAGGGTTGAACTGCTGCACATTCCTGGAAAGCCAGCCGTTGCTTACGGCTCTTTCAATGGTTTTGTCGGGGTTCTGGCTTCCCATCACAAAGGGAAGACCCGGTGCCAGCCCGTTAGAGGTGCCGGTCAGGCCAAAGAAGTCAGGAATTTCGAGGAAGCCAGGCAGCACAGTAGATTCGGTGAGGGCAAACCGGCCGTTAATGCCCCGCGCCGCCATAAGCAGGCGGGTGAGCGCTTTGGCAAATTTACCGCTTTCCATAGCCATGTCCTGCTCATCGCCGGGAGCCCGGGTATACCGCTGTCTCGGCTGAGAAGGCATATTGGCCCGCCGCAGGTAGCCGATCTTGTTGTACAACCTGACGAGGTCTACGCGGCCGTCGATCCCGAAGTCGCGCCCGTTTTCCAGCAGGTGGCCAAACTGGTAGTCTTTGTTGTCGGGATCGGGCTGCCCGAAGGCTACACTCTTAAAGCTGTAACGGTTATCGTAGGTAGCATTGGCGTTGATCCAGTCCAGGAGGTATATGTCCTGGAGCGGCAGCCGCCAGGCGACTTTGATGTTCTGGTTATAGTTCCTGGCCCGGCCGCGGTTGAAAAGGCGCGAACCGAATTTTACGTCCTGCTCTGCGGTAACGTTTCCGTCCACGTCGTCAAGAATGGCCTGCATATGGGCCGTGTAGGTAAGCGTAAGGCTGCGGGTGAGGTTCCAGGCCAGGTCATAATGCCGGTTGCCGTAATAGTATTTGATCAGGTTTTCATCCGGCAGATCCTGCAGGAGCTGGTCGCGGTAGCGGGTGCGGTAAAAGACCTGTTCGTTGTATAATTCAAACGAGATCAGCGTGGGCAGGGGCGAAAGCGTGAACGGCTTCAGGAACCGGAACATGGAGCTGTCCAGGCCGGCGGCTTTTTTGAACGGCTCCCAGTTATAGGCTTTCGGGGTGAAACGATACGTCATACCGGCGCTGGTAAAGCTCTGGTCGTTGTTGGCCATCAGGATGTTGCTCCGGTAGATACGGTTCTGGGCGTAAGAGAAGGTGAAATTCTCTATATCGTACAGGTGATCTTTGCTGCTGTTGCCGGTTTTTACCTTATGTACATTCATAAAGTTAAAGCCGGTGGTGGTAGACATGTCTGAAACCAGCTGCCGGGTCAGGTTTTCCTGGTACGGGTTCAGGTTGTCTTCTTGCAGGGCCACGTCGAGCCGGATGTCGCGGTCCAGCGGGTTAAAGCCGGGTATGGACACCTGGCGGTCGTAATTCACGAAGAAAGGAATGTTCAGCCCCCATTTCATAGGCAGGAACTTGTCGAGCGATAAGTTCATCACCCCGCCATACGAGTAGCTGTCTTCTTTCAGGCGGTTGGAGATTTTATCCTGGACGCTTCCGAAGCCGAAGTTCCGGAAATTCCCGCCCAGCATAAGCGTACCTATGTCTGCCAGCTTCAGGTCAACAGAGACCAGCCCGGCCGAGCCTTTGTCCTGGGCATCAAAGCCGAAGGCCCGCAGCTCATCGGCCCAGATGGTGTAATCTTTTTCTTCCCCGCTGTTATTGCGTACCCCGATCATCATGGTGAGCACTTTGCTGAGATCCGGGTTTCCTTTTACAGAAATGCGGTAACTGCGCAGCACGGGGGCTTCTGAGCCCGAAGCCGTACCGTCAATGGTCAGGTATTCCGAATATTCGTTCCGGAACGTGTTCTTATCGGTGTTCTTGTTCCGCCGCAGCTTGAGGTTCCGCAGGGCTTCCAGCGGAACATCGATCTCGTTCTGCCCGGGCCAGATCAGGGTAGGAGAGACCTCACCGCGCGCTGTTCTTTCCAGGCGGGGAATCTCTATTTCGTAGTAGTTGTTTTTCAGGTCGGTTCCTATGCGGAGAAACATGCCCAGGCTGTCTGTATTGCCTTCTTCGGTATGCATGTGTACAAACATTTTAATGCGTTTGTACATGTTCAGGTCGAGATCGGTGTTTTTGAAGACACCGCGGGAGTCTTTTGCGGCGAGCTTCTCCACCGACAGGCTGATGGCCTGCTCGTTGAACTCCATGCGGGCCTGGGTGGCGTAGTTGATGTCGCGCACAAAGCCCGGCGGCACAGCGTAAGGATATTGCTTGGAGTCGCCGCAATCTACCCCGGAAGGACACCCGTTTTCTTCAATGCTCACCGTGCTGCTTTTCAGGACCGTCCTGCTGAGCGAGTCGATGGGTGTTTCATGGTACGGGCTGCTCTCGTCGTTGATCTTATAGGCGTAGGCGCGGTATTGGTTAGACACCAGCTGCATGGTGGCAAACCGGAGTACCACGGGCTGCTCCCAGTCGGTGGTAACGAGGCGCATAAAACGGATCGATTTGAAGGAGTCGCCTGAATCTTCCGAGCTTTTACGGGTATATTTCCGGATGGGTATCCGGAAAAGGTACCAGGTGGTTTCTGGCCGGTCGCTGGTGGCACCCACCTGCACCTGGTCTACAATATACGGGTTGCTGCTGATGTCGCGTGCATTGTTCGGCCGGATGTCGATTTCGTATTCATAAAAGTCTTCCAGCTCGTTAATGGTGTTGTCCTGGTTGATGTCTTCTTTATCAACCGAATTGGAATTGGCATAAACAATATCGGCTTTGGCCTGGTCTTTATTGTAGGGCGAGTTGTTTTCTACGCCCAGGTAGTCTTTGTATCTTTCCAGGAAAGTAGCATTGCCGTCAAATGAAGGGTCAAGAAAATGCCGGAAATCGTCTTTGGAAGGGTCGTTGTAAATCTTTTCAAACGCCTGCGGGTCAGTTACCTTGGCTCTGACCTGGTCAAGGTAGCCTTTGATTCCCTTGCTGGCGGGATCGTTGGGGTTCACGTAGGTTCTTTCGGCTTCATTAGACAGGCCGTCAAAACCTACATCCTGCAGTTTCCTGATGGCCTCGTCGTTTTCAAAAGCATCTACCATAAACTGAATATCGGGCGCCTTTCCCCAGGGCGTATTTACATAAGGGCGGTTGGCAGGAGTTCCGTTCAGCATGTCGGGGCGGATCCCGTTCTCGAAATTGAAACGGCCGTCGGGGATAACATCTTCGGACACGTCGCCCAGCTGTACCAGCAGCTTACCGCCGGTGGTGTTGGTTACCCGGTTCGTGAGCGGGATTTCGCCGGAGAACGGGTTCATCATCCAGAATTCAAGATACTCCACGTTGGAGTTGTCAAAATCAGCATCAAAAGTAAGCCCGCGCATCACCGAACCGAAATTGGTTTTGGGATCGGTATTCAGCATCCCGTTCGGTTTGAGGTTGGGGTTGTAGTTGTACATACCCGGCTCTTCCGGGAAGTAGGCGATGTCAAGCAGGCTGGTAGGTACCTGTTCGGCAAAGGTAGGCATAGAACGCCCTACGAGAATATCCTGGATATTAAAGTTAGCCGTGAAAGGGTTGGTTTTGGCTTCGTTGGTCAGCTCGGGCGGAATAATACCCGTGCCCGACTGGCCCGTGAAGTACGTGGTCATGTCTACCGTATACACCGACATCTTGGCCCGCCGGTAATGGTAGCGGTAGGCCGGGTCCTGCAGCGGATCAGGCTGTATGTCTTTCAGGAATTCAGGCGGGGTAGAGCCCAGCCGCCAGCGGTTGGGCTGGCGCGAAAGGTCATTGATATTCCGGGCATACTCGAAGTCATCGATCATGGAGCTGTTGTTGACCCGCTTGGTGTTTACACCCGGTATGAGCTGGGCAAATTCGGCGTTCATCATGATCGACGACGGCTCTTTGGTCTGGATACCCGGCAGGGCATCCAGGAATTTGGTCAGGCCGGTGCCGTTCTTTTTGTAGTTAAGATCAAGCCCCCAGATGGTATTGTTTACCGGCTCATTTCCTACCGAGGTACGGGTAGTAAAGCCGGGCGTATTTTCACGCAGATCCTGCAGGGTGGCGCCCACGCGCAGGTGGCGGTTAAAGGTGTAGTCCAGCCGCAGGCCCATCATCCGGCGTATCTGTGTCTGGAACATATCGGCTTCTTCGTAGTCTATCCGGATGGTTTTGCCCGAGTTCAGCAGGCTCTGGTTGATAAGCCGCACGGTACCCATCTGGGTATCTACCATGTAATCTACCCCCTGCTTGAGCTCGGTTCCGCCCGAGTACACCCGCACCGAAGTGCCTGAGGCGCCCAGGGGCAGCGGGATGTCAGCCCCACCGCTGACAAATATCCCGGAGAGGAAGAATTTATTTTTTAAAGTATTTTGCTGGGCATCCGAAAGGGTTTTCCGGTACAGGTCGTTGAAGACGTATTTTTCTTTGAATTGGGCACCTTCGGTTTCGAGGGTTTCTTCCAGGTACTTACCAAAGGGCTCCAGCACAGGGAAGATCACCCGGCCGTAGCGGGAGTTGACGGTCACGCCTTCAATAAAGTCAAAGTTACCGTCGCCGCCTCTTTTGTTCCCGATAACCTCGTTGTTGTAGTTCAGGCGGTCAAGGCCCATCAGGCTTAGCAGGGGTGTTTCCCGGAGGTTGGCAATATCGGCCAGGAAGGGCACGTCCATGCCCGTGTCATCGTCTTTGTAGATGATACGCATCTGGAAACCTTCCTGCTTGATTTGTCCCTGGCCCAGGTTATAGATGTTTTTCATCATCAGGTTCCACATGGGGTTGTCCAGGTTGTTCCGGATATTGCTGGATTTCAGCAGCTTCAGAACAATGGCGTCTGACTCGCTCCGGTTCACATAGTCTTCGGTAAGCTCACCCACACGGTGCTTTTCCACCTTATTGGTTCTGGGGTCCCGGTAGGTATATTCGTAGGCCACGGCCAGCACCTCATCGTTGCGGAGAGGCGTACGAAGGGAGATATAACCCAGGTCAGGATTAAACTCAAATTCCGTCTCCTGCAGCTTTTTGGCTCCGCGCAGGATCTCGTAATCACGGCCCATGTTCAGCCCCAGCCCGTTAATCGAAGCTGCCACCCGGTCGATATCGCGCGAAAGCGCCTGGTTTTTGATGACCGTTTCATTGAGGCTGTTGGTGCCGTTATCGGCCGGGTTGGCTGACCCGGTTGAGGTTACCTGCTTGCTGTACGGGTCACTTTCACCGAGGTCGTTGATGGCCAGGATGTTCCGGTTGGTTTCTACGCTGTAGGTCCGGTTGGTTACATACGCTTCGATCCGGGTGATCATTACGCCTGACGTAATGATCGGGAGGTTTCTCAGCGACCTTTCGTAGTTGTTTCGGAAGAACTGCCCAAGGAAGAAATGGCGGTTCTCCTCGTAGTTATCGGCCCGGATCTCGAAAGACCGGTTCTGGCTTCCGCCGTTGAGCACAATAGATTTGGTCCGGGAGTTTTGCTGGGCGATCACCCCGATCAGGTCAAGCTTACCGAACTTCAGGCCCACTTTGGCCCCCAGCAGGTTTTGCACGCCAGGAATAAGCTGGGAACGGTTGGGAAAAGAGATGTTCCCCAGTTCTACCACCTGCAGGATGTCTTCAGGGTCATTCCTGAAGTTGATTTTCATGCGGTTATCGAACGTAAAGGCCGATTTGGTGTCAAAGTTACCCAGGATGTTTACTTTTTCCTTCACTTCGCCGGGCTTCCGGATGATGTTGTTGATGTCCTGCAGGCGGCCGTCGTTCAGAATATCGGTAGGCATTTGTGCCCCGGTAGGATTCTGGCCTGTCTGCCGGTTGAAAAAGTTATTGAAGTTGATGGCGATCTGCTGGTCAAAATCAAAATAGCTCCTGTCGCGGCTGGCTATGTTGGTCGGGTTGTCGTTCCTGAGCCGGTAATGATAGGCCATTACCTGGATGAAGCCGTTGGGCTTGAATTCGGGCAGCTTATCGCCGAAGATCCGGTCAAAAATTTTGTTGGTTTCCAGCAGCGGTCTTATTCTTTTGCCCGTATAATCGGTGTAGCCGTCCTGGGCCTTTTCAATATCCCGGATCACGGCTTTCCGGAGCATGGCATTCTGAATGCTGGAATATTCGTTAAAGCTCAGGGTCTGGGGTGTTTTTACATCGATATTCCGGGCGGCTTTTTCGGTAATGGAAAAATTGGAAAAAGACGGGTTATACACCACAGAGGTTTTCAGCTGACCGGGATTAAGCGTAAAAAGAGGTGAACGGGTATAATTAAAGCGGTTCAGGTAGACGTCTGTCCAATTGTAAAATGAAGGTATTTTACTTCGGGTAGAGTCAGTTGTTTGCGCGGCGGTAGAGAAGGAAACGCCTATCAGACAGTATATGAAATAACAGGGTAATCTTTTTCGCATATCCTAGCGTACTGCGAGATTATAATTTAATGGTTAAAACGCAAAAAAAGCGCCAATATTCTATTTTTATTCTTATTTAATAGCTATCAGCTTTGAGCTGTCAGCAATCAGCTTTCTGTTTTACCTGTTAAAGCCTCTAAGTTATCAGCAACTCAAAGCTGATAGCTGGCGGCTGATAGCTAACGCAGCGAAAGCTTGATCGCTTCTTCCAGGGTAATATCGGCCGGTGCCCTTTTGAGAATATTGTCTACACTTTTCTCGGCAGTAGCTCTCGGGATGCCCAGGGTTACCAGTGCCGCCAGCGCTTCACTCCGGATCCGGTTGGGCTGGCCCGCCCCGGTGGTTCCGGTGAGCTGGTCTTTCCTGAGCTTGTCTTTGAGCTCAATGATAGCCCGCTGAGCGGTTTTAAGGCCTATGCCTTTGATTCCCTGGATGGTCCTGACATCTTCCGATACAATGGCATGGATGATCTCCGGTCCTGACATTGAAGAAAGAAATACCAGCGCTATGGCCGGGCCAATGCCTGAAACGCTGATCAGGTGCTCAAATATACCCCTTTCGTCGCGGGTGGCAAAGCCGTAAAGGGTATGGGCATCTTCGCGGATGATCTGCAGGCAGTAAAGCTTGCAGGGCATGCCGGGATCAGGCAGGGCAGAACAGGTCTGGAGCGAGATCTTCAGGAGATAACCCACTCCATTGACGTCAATTACCGCATGGGTAGGCTCTTTTTCGGTCAGGATTCCGTTCAGATGTGCAATCATTTCAGGTGTTTAAAGTGTTGGCTGTCAACTGTCAGCCTCTTGCTGTCAGCTTCAGTTGCCGGGCTATAGGGTGCGCCGGAGGCCGATAGCTGACTACGGATAGCTGAAAGCTATACGATGCAAAGTTAAGCAAAATACGGGTTAATAGATATTTTCCCTGATTTTCTGCCGGGTGATTTCTTCCGTGCTGCGCCAGTACTGGATGCCGTCTTTGTACAGGATGACCGTAGGATTACGGCGGATGTTCAGCCATTCAGCTATTTCACCGTTGGTCTCGGAATTGATCCGGGCAATGTAGAGATCGGGGTTTTCGGCCTGAAGTTCGGCAAGTCCCAGGTTTTCACAGGGCGCGCAGTAGTCTTCATGAAAGACCACCAGCACCCATTTTTTCTCCCGTACCATGTGGCTGTAATTTTCTTTGGAAACGTATCCCAGCGGTTTAAATTCAGTAGAAACCGAGCGGTAGGGTCTTGACTTGCGGATCCAGTTTTCAAAGCCGCCCTTAAGCACGGTTATGTTTTCATACCCCAGCTCTGCAATATACAGGCCGGTATGTTCGCTGTTGTCGGCCGACTGGCCGTAAAGAAATAACGGTGTTGTTTTCAGGGGGTACCGGCCCAGGAAATATTCCCGGAAATCGTCGCGCAGGAAGTCAATTACCACTGCCTTACGGATGTGCCCTTTCATATAGCTTTCCACATTTCTGAGGTCAATCAGCACAGCCTCGCGGTTTTCGCGAAGGGCCTGTTCAAAATCCAGGGGATCCAGCTGCCGGAAGCTGTTTTGCGCCAGCAGGGGGCCCTGCAAAAGCAACAGGAAAAGAAGAATTCTTATCATGTATTAATCAAAGAAATTATGGTATGTTATTTCTATAAAATTAACTAACACTATTGACAGAAGGAATATTGTAACGAAAAAATGTTTTATTTGTGCTTTAATTAACAAAAGTCATGCCGGTTCCCTGACCGGAGCCCGGCTCAACCCGTAGCAATATTAACTATTAATCATAATTTTAAGTATGAGTCAGATCGTAAAAGTACACGCCCGGCAAATTTTAGATTCAAGAGGTAATCCTACTGTTGAGGTAGATGTGGTTACCGACAGCGGTTTCCTGGGACGTGCAGCCGTACCTTCAGGGGCGTCTACAGGGATTCATGAAGCAGTGGAACTGAGAGATGATGATAATTCAAAATACATGGGAAAAGGCGTTCTGAAAGCCGTTCAGAATGTTAACCAGGAAATAGCCCCCGAGATTCTCGGAGAAGATGTTTTTGAGCAGAATATTATTGATAAGGTGCTGATCGAGCTTGACGGGACACCCAATAAAGGTAACCTGGGCGCCAATGCCATCCTGGGGGTTTCCCTGGCCGTGGCCAAAGCGGCTGCACAGGAAGCCGGCCTGCCCCTGTACCGCTACCTGGGTGGTGTGAACGCCAATACGCTTCCGGTGCCCATGATGAATATCCTGAACGGAGGTTCGCACGCCGACAACTCCATCGATTTCCAGGAGTTCATGGTAATGCCGGCCAATGCGCCTACTTTCTCCGAATCGCTGCGGATGGGTACGGAGATCTTCCATAACCTGAAAAAAGTGCTGAAATCAAAAGGCTACTCGACCAACGTGGGCGATGAGGGCGGTTTTGCACCGAATATCGGGTCCAACGAAGAAGCCATTGAGATTATCCTGAGCTCTATCGAGAAAGCCGGCTATACTCCCGGCCAGGACGTGTTCATTGCCATGGATGCCGCCTCTTCTGAGTTCTACGATGCTGAAACCGGCCTGTATACCTTCAAGAAATCAAGCGGGAAACAGCTGAATTCACACGAAATGGCGGCTTACTGGGCTGAGTGGGTGAACAAATACCCGATCCGTTCTATTGAAGACGGTATGGCAGAAGACGACTGGGACGGATGGGCCGAGCTGACCCGTCTTACCGGAAGCAAGATCCAGCTGGTAGGCGACGATTTGTTTGTAACCAACGTGAAGCGCCTGAAAGAAGGTATCGATAAGCATATCGCCAATGCCATCCTGGTGAAAGTAAACCAGATCGGTTCACTGACCGAAACCATTGATGCTGTGAACCTGGCTCACCGCAATAAGTATAAGAGCGTAATGTCGCACCGTTCGGGTGAAACCGAAGATGCTACCATTGCCGATCTGGCGGTGGCCCTGAACTGCGGACAGATCAAAACCGGATCGGCCTCGCGGTCTGACCGGATGGCTAAGTATAACCAGCTGCTGAGAATTGAGGAAGAGCTGGGAGATGCAGCGTATTTCCCCGGGCTGAACTTTTAATTAGTACCCGGAACTAAAAAAAGCATGGGAAGAAATTTCTTCCCATGCTTTTTTATTTATAGTTTTGGTACAAATTGCTTTCCGATATGAAAAATCGTCTTCTTTCTTTTGTGACGCGTTACCGGTTTTACGTGATCTCTACGCTTATCCTGTTTTGCTGGCTGGCTTTTTTTGATCGTTCCAACCTGATCAAGCAGGCAGAGATGCAATGGCAGCTGAACGAGGTGGAAAACGAGATCGGGTATTATGAGACCGCCCTGAAGAAGGTCAGGGAAGAGGAGAAGGATGTGCTGGGTAGTGAGGCTTCAATGGAGAAATACGCCCGGGAGAAATATTTTCTTAAGCGGGAAGGAGAAACGGTATTTGTTTTGGTAGACGAAGAAGATAAAGTTATAACAGAATAATCATGGTGAAGGTTTTGTACGTTTGTCTGGGGAATATATGCCGGAGCCCGCTGGGCGAAGCTACTTTTAACCAGCTGGTCATGGAAAAGGGCTTAGAACAATCTTTCCGGGCCGATTCTGCCGGAACGGCAGGTTATCATACCGGTAAATTTGCCGATCCGCGCGCCGTAAAGGTAGCCGCTAAGCACGGGATACAGCTGGATCATGTGGTTCGGAAGATTACGCCGGAAGATCTCGATAATTTTGAGCACATCGCCGTGATGGATGAAGCGAACTTCGAGTTCATCCACAAGCTGTATTACGACACCAAAGGGGTACCGCCTTCTGCCGATAAGCTCTTCCTGATCCGTGACTTTGACCCGGAGGTCAGAGGTGTACAGAATGTGGAAGACCCGTATTTTGAGGGCGATAAGGCATTTGAGGAGGTGTTCCAGGTGCTGAAAAGAAGCAATGAAAAGCTGATAGAGCATTTAATGGACAAGTATGGCATTGAGCCGGAAGAGTCTTCTGAAAACGAGGCTTAAAAACCGCTTATCGAAACAGGAGGTCGATGAAGTGGTAGCTGAGATCCGGTCAGGCACGCTGACGGTTTCCGACCTCCGGCCGCTTTTGTTCGAGACAGCGCCTGTGCTGCTGTTTAATTTTTATTGGATTCTGGCCACCGTCAGTAACTGCTCAACCGGTTCTCTCCGGGGGCTTGAAACCGATATCTTCCGGGGTATGCTGCATCACGTAAGCCAGGAGAGCGTGGTCAGGAGTGTTTTGTCGGTGTTTAAGAAAGCCGATATCCCCGAAGAAATAGAAGATGAGCTGTATGCTTTTTGTTTCGGGATCATCGAATCGCCCGGGTCACCCATAGCGCATCGCAGCTTTGCCCTGGTGGTCTGTGCCCGCATCTGCAAAAAATACCCTGCCCTGGCCGGGGAACTCCTGGCTACCGCAAAACAGGTGGAAGAGACCTACGGAGCTGTTTCCCCGGGTGTACGCTCAGCCGCCCGGCAGGTTTCCAGGATGCTTAGCCCATGTTAGAATAAATGGTGTCCATGATTTTTACCAGCGTATTGTAATCGTCTTCATCCAGGCTATTCCAGGCCTGCCTTCTTGCCTGGGTAATGATTTCGTTGGCTTTTTTATGCACTTCCCTGCCTTTTTCCGTAAGGTCAATGGTAAACTTTCTCCGGTCAGCCGATGAGCTTAAACGGGTAACCAGGTTCTTCTTTACCAGCAGGTCAAGAATGCGGGTCATGGTAGGAGGATCTTTAAACGTAATGTTACCCAGCTCGATCTGGGAGATGCCGCAATTCTGTGAAAGGTGGTCGAGAACTACCCATTGATCTACTGTGAGGTCGATGCGGGCATCGGTAAGGCCCCTTTGCATGTAGTTTCTGATCTTTTTTATGGTTGTGTCTATCTTAAAAAAATATGCCTTATTGTAGTTTTGCAACATTCTGTAGTTGTTTTATAATAATTGACAGAACAAATTAAACATCATTTTGCGTTTTAAAAAAATAATTATATTTTTTTTAGTATCTTTATTCATTATTAACTTTTGGATGTGCTGAAAACACCGCTGGGGTATAATATTTCTGTTGAAAAGCTTATTCATCCGGAGGCCTCTCAGATCGTTATCATATCATCTGCCACCGGGGTAGTCAAGGAGTTTTACAAGCATTTTGCGGCTTATCTTTACGATAACGGGATCTCGGTCGTTACCTTCGATTACGGAGGGATCGGGAAGTCCAAGCCCATATCGCTCCGTACGTTTTTCACTACGGCCCATCGCTGGGCCACGAACGACCTGGAGACGGTCATTACCCACGTAAAAGACGAATTTCCCGATCTGCCGGTCACATTGCTCGGGCACAGCATAGGCGGGCAGCTCATCGGGCTGGCTCCTTCCTCTGTCCTGGCCTCGCGGATAGTGCTGGTGGCTTCACAGTCGGGCTATTACAAATTCTGGCCTTTCACCGAGCGCCTGAAGATGCTGCTGGCATGGAAAGTGCTGTTTCCCGTATTTTATTCCAGCCTGGGGTATATTCCTACCCGGCGGTTTACGCCCATGGAGGATCTGCCCGGCGGCATGGCCATGGAATGGCGGAAATGGTGCATGAGCCCG
The DNA here is from genome assembly GCF_040829825.2 of Leadbetterella sp. DM7. Classification (NCBI taxonomy): domain Bacteria; kingdom Pseudomonadati; phylum Bacteroidota; class Cytophagia; order Cytophagales; family Leadbetterellaceae; genus Leadbetterella; species Leadbetterella sp. DM7. Next base: position 15,743 of record NZ_JBFOLH020000003.1, read on the forward strand.
CAATACCTCTTTGATCATGTAGATCCTTCGGCGTTGTATTTTGAGCAGATCACTGCGCCGCTGTATTCATTTTCTACCGACAGGGATAAATTTGCTACCGTGGCCAGCACCGACTGGCTGACGGCCCGGTATACCCGTGCCCGTACAGAACGCATCCACTTAAAGCCGGAGGCGTACGGACTAAAGACTATCGGGCATTTCGGGTATTTCCAGAAGCGATGCAGCCGTGCGGTCTGGCCGGAGCTGTTGTCCCGGCTTATGTAGGACTTGTTTATGGGGTATCCCGGGTAATGATTAAGCCCTTTCCTGGTATACTTTGTGCCGTTTCTTAGTGCACTTTGTGCAATATATTTCACAAAATGTACGAAGTAAATTTCACAAAGCGCACGGAGGAAATTGCACCAAGAACACAGCGTCTCTGCCCGGGACCGTTACTGCGCGATGGGTGTCAGCACCTTGGGTTCGTTCTGAGTGAACTGTACCTCTACCAGCTTAGCGTAGATCCCTTTTTGAGCCATCAGCGACTCGTGATTTCCTTCTTCCTTAATCTCGCCTTTTTCCAGTACAATGATCTTGTCTACATTCTGTACGGTACTGAGCCGGTGCGCAATAATGATAGAAGTACGGTTTTTCATGATCTTGCCAATGGCGTTCTGGATCAGCTCTTCCGATTCGGAATCAATAGAAGAGGTGGCCTCGTCAAGGATCAGGATCCTCGGGTTATGCACCAGCACACGAACAAACGAGATCAGCTGACGCTGGCCCATAGAAAGGGTAGAACCGCGTTCCATCACCTCGTAATCGTATTGATGCGGTAATTTCTGAATGAAATCATGGATGCCCACCTCCCTGGCGGCTGCTATCACGGCCTCGCGCGAAATGGAGGTATCGCCCAGCCGCAGGTTGTCCAGGATACTGCCACGGAACAGGAAGACATCCTGCAGCACTACTCCCACCTGCTTCCTGAGGTTTTCCAGCGATATGTCGGTGATATCTACGCCGTCTACATAGATGTGCCCCTTCTGGTAGTCATAGAAATTGGTAAGCAGGTTGATGGTCGATGTTTTACCGGCACCTGTAGGCCCTACAAAAGCCAGTGACTGTCCCTTTTTAAGCTCAAAGGAAATGTCTTTCAGGATCCAGTCGGGTTCGTTATAGGCAAATCCCACGTGATCAAATTTCAGATCGCCCTGTATGGCGTGCTCCCTGCCACCCGTACGCTCCACGTTTTCTTCATTGTCAAGAATTTCAAGGATACGCTCTATGCTCACCATGCCCATCTGTATGGTATTGATGCGGTCGGCAATCATCCGGATAGGCCTGAAAAACTGGTTGCTGTACATGATGAAGGCCGTGATCATACCAAAGGAGATCTCCTCGGCAATCACGCCGCGTGCCCCGTACCATACAATCAGCCCTATGGATATGGCGGAGATCAGGTCGGCCACCGGGAAATACACTGAATAGTACAGTACGTTTTTGATCTGGGCTTTTTTGTGGTTGCGGTTCAGCTCTTCAAACTTCCTGAACTGTTGCTCTTTCACGTCAAAGATCTGGATCAGGTTCATGCCCGTGATCCTTTCCTGCAGAAAAGCATTCAGGTTGGCCACGTGGGTACGTACCTCACCAAACGATTTTTTAACGAGCTCCTTGAATATATAAGTGCTGATAATCAGCAGCGGAATAGCCGCTACGCTGGCAATGGTGAGCTTCCAGTTCAGGAAAAGCAGCATGCCCAGGATCACGATCAGCTGCAGGAGGTCACCGGCAAGCGCCGCCAGCCCCGAGCTGAATACCTCGGAGAGGGTCTCCACATCAGAGATGGTACGGGTAACCAGCCGGCCTATCGGGGTGTTGTCGTAATATTTCAGCTTCAGGTTCAGGGTTTTCCGGTACACCTTCAGGCGGATATCGTGGATGATCTTCTGGCTCACCCAGCCTGACTCGTACGTGCTGAAAAATACCAGCAGCGAATTCAGCACCAGGATGCCGGCCATGATACCGATATCTCTTAACAGGCCCGCGATATCTCCGTTTACCACGGGGCCGTCTATGGTGCGTTGCACCACCAAAGGCAATATAGGGGCGGTAACCGCGCCCAGGATCATCAGGAGAACCAGTCCGAAGAAACGGAGCTTATACGGTTTTACGAAACCGTACAATTCCCTGAAAAGATGAATATCAAATTTTTTTTCCGTGCTCAAACCGCGTGCTTTTATTCCGATAGACAGGATTTTTATACATCCTTTATTAGTGATAAACCGAATCCGGGGAATATTTGTTCTCGCAGCGCAGAATTTCGATCCCCTTTCAGAAAAAACGTGTATCTTGACGCTCTTATTTTATCAAATTCTTATGTACAGACTTATCCCCTTATTGTTACTTGTATGCTTTCAGGCCACGAGCCAGAAGCTCCAATCACCTGAGGAGTATTTCGGCTACGGTTTCGGTGAAAAATTTCATTTTCATGCCCAGGTTGCTGAATATGCCCGGTATGTGACCCGCACCAGTCCCACCAACACCCGGCTGCTGCCTTATGGTAAGACATCAGAAGGCCGCGACCTGCTGGTAGTGGCTTTCGGCTCGCCAGAGAACATCAGCCGGCTGGAAGATATCCGGAAAGCCAACCTGCAGAAGATCGGGCTCCTGGATGGAAATGCAGGCGGTGATATCCCGGCCATTGCCATGCTTTCCTATAACATCCACGGAAACGAGGCCGTAAATGCAGAAGTAGCCATGCAGATGCTGTATGAGCTGGCCCGCCCGGGCTCAGCGTTTACCGAAAAGATTTTCAAAAATACCCTGGTGCTTATTGACCCCTGCGCCAATCCTGACGGTTTAGACCGTTACAGCCAGTGGTACAACCGTCACACAGGTAAGCAGCCGGACGCCAACCCCGATGCCATAGAGCATAAGGAACCCTGGCCGGGCGGCAGGTACAACCATTATCATTTTGATATGAACCGTGACCTGGCCTGGCAAACCCAGCTGGAAACCCGGCAGCGGGTGCAGTTTTATAATTCCTGGATGCCGCATTACCATGGAGATTTTCACGAGATGGGCACCGGCTCCACGTATTTTTTTGCGCCTTCGGCTAAACCGTTCCACGAAGATTTTACTCCTTTCCAGCGTGAATTTCAGAACCTGATCGGGGAGTATCATAAAAAGGAGTTTGATGAGAAAGGCTGGCTGTATTACACAAAGCAGAATTACGATCTGCTATATCCCAGCTACGGCGATACCTACCCTTCGTATAACGGGGCTGTGGCCATGACCTATGAGCAGGGTGGCAGCGGTACGGCCGGCCTGGCCTACCTCAGGCCCACTGGAGATACCCTTACCCTGAAAGACCGTATGCTGCACAGCCGCAGTACCAGCAAAGCCGCGCTGGAAGCCGTTTCAGAGCATGCTGCCGCCATTAAAGAGGCATTTGCTCGGTATTTTAACGATGCAGCCCGGAACGGCTACGGACCCTACAAGTCTTTTGTTATGAAGGGAAGGGAAGGAAGCATAAAGGCGCTGGCGCAGCTGCTTGACCGCCTGGAAATCCGTTACAGCTTTGCCGGCGCCAAGAAGAGCCTGAACGGGTTCAGCTACCAGAGCCAGAAGAAAGATAATTTTGTGCTGGAACCCAATGACCTGATCGTGAACACTTACCAGCCGAAAGGCGTGATGACCAAGATCTTGTTTGAGCCCCATACCATGCTGGAAGATTCCAATACCTATGATATTACGGCCTGGGCGCTGCCTTATGCCTATGGACTGGAAGCCTACGGGCTGGAGCAGAAAATAGAAGGCGGTGCGTATACGGCTGTCCCTGAAACCGGGGCGCCGGCAGCGGCAGTGTATGCCTATGCCCTGAAGCTGGGCTCGTTTGACGACTACCGTTTCCTGGCTTCGGCATTGAAAAACGGTATACGCACCCGGGTTCAGCCCGAGGCTTTCCAGGTTAATAAAAAGGTGTTCCCGGCCGGAACCGTGATTTTTGTGCGGGAAGGGGACAATGCGTTTGAAGCAAAAATAAAACAGGCTCTGCAGGCCACCCCGGCTGCACTGGAGCCGCTATACAGCGGAATGGTGGAAAGCGGGCTTGACCTGGGGCTGGAAGATGTGCGTACGGTACCGGCACCCCGCATCGGTGTGTTGATGGGTACCGGCCTGTCACCTACCGGCTTCGGAGATGTATGGCACTTTTTTGACCAGCAGATCGATTACCCGGTAACCCTACTCGACAACAAAGCGCTGGGAGCCATCAACCTGGCGGCGTACGATGTGCTGGTATTTCCCGGAGGCCGTTACGATAAGTCGGTCACAGAATCGCATGCCTTAAAAGAATGGGTGAACAAAGGCGGCCGGATGATCCTGCTGGAAGACGCCTGCGGTGCATTTGCAGGAGTAGACGGGTATGAGCTGAAAGAAAAGCAAAGCACGGAGAAAAAGGCCGACCTCAGCCGGAAGTACGGTGAGGCGTCGAGAAAAGCCATTTCGGATATGATCCCCGGTGCCATATACGAGGTGAAGCTGGATAATACCCATCCGCTGGCGTACGGCTACGGAAGCAGCATGTATATGCTGATCAAGGAGGCCAATAACTACGAAAACCTGGTATACGGCTGGAACGTGGGTGTACTCGGAGCGCACAAGAGCGGCTTTGTAGGCAGCAATGCACAGAAAGGACTGAAAGATGCTACCGTTTTCGGTGTGCAGAATAAAGGACGGGGAAAAGTGATTTACCTGACCGAAAGCCCCATATTCAGAGGTTTCTGGTATACGGGCAAGGCGCTTTTTGCCAATGCGGTGTTCTTCGTGAAATGATTTGATGAACCATATAAGGCATATAAGTCATAGAAGAATAATTTTTAAGAGCTTGTGTGTGTTACAAAATAGTTTAAACCATATAAAGCATATAAGTCACAGAAATTTATATAAAACTATTTCTATGTGACTTATATGCCTTATATGGTTTTAAAAAAATGAGGCGAAGCCGAATAAAGGGCTAGCGGATAATATTGAACAGCCGCTTCCACCGTATCTTATTCAGGAAAGAGCCGTCACGGTCAATCGACATCCAGATAAACGCTGCCTTACCCACCACGTGATCTTCAGGCACAAAACCCCAGAAACGGGAGTCGTCTGATTCGTAGCGGTTATCTCCCATCATGAAGTAATAATCCTGGTTAAAGGTATATTCACTGATTTCATTGCCATCCAGGTATACTTTGCCATTTTTCAATTCGGCATTTTTGTTCAGGTCAAAAGTAGTAATAACCGTTCCGTAGAGGGCAATGTTCTTTTCATTCAGCGCAATTTTCATCCCTTTCTTAGGCACGGTGATCGGGCCGAAGTTATCGCGGTTAAACGGAAACAGCCGGGCGTTGTACGGGAAGGCTATCCCGTAAATGCTGGAGGTATCGCCTTTGGCCAGGATATCCGGGTATACATTGGTCACAAAGTCGTATCCTTTGATCTCTTCCAGGCCGGCAGCGGTAGCGTTGATACGGTAATAGTATTTGCCGTTATCGCCTCTGCGGCCATTTACTTCCACATCAGCTTTGTCAAAGATCTTCTCGTTAGGGTTGGTATTGAATTCAATGTCGTAATATTTCTGAACCCCTTTTACTTCCGGTAGCGGCTTGCCGTTAACGTAGACCACGGCGTCACGCACTTCCACCATATCGCCGGGGATACCCATACAGCGCTTGATGTAGTTGGTACGGAGGTCTACCGGGTATTTGTCAAAGCCGCCGAACTGGTCCGGGCGCAAAGGCGTACCGGGGTAGTTGAAAACCACCACGTCGTTATTCTTAATGCTGGTAAAGCCGGGAAGCCGGTAATTGGGCAGCTGAATCCAGTCGAGGTAAGAAGGAATATCGGTAAACCAGATCTTCTGATGGGTGAGGGGTACCTGCAGAATGGTTTTGGGTGTTCTGGCTCCGTAATGAACCTTGGAAACAAAGAGGAAGTCATCTACTAAAAGGCTTTTTTCCATAGAGCCTGTAGGTATGGTATAGGCCTCCAGGAACAGCCCCCTGATCAGGGTAGCGGCAATGACGGCAAACAGTACGGAGTCCCACCATTCCCGCATCGGAGATTTTTTTTTCTTTTTTTCTGACATAAGTCTTTTAAAATTTGTGCAAAAATATCACTTTAAGCCCTTCCTGCAACTGATATTTTTATGAACGGTCAATTATTTCTTTCTTTGAAACTGATTTTATAATGTATTGCGGCTTCCCGGAAGCAATCAGGAAAGTAGTGCCGATGTACTCTCCGATCAGTGCAAAACAGCACAGAATCACCCCGCACATGAAAATAATGATGGGTGATCCCCATTGGCTGATCAGCCGGAAGGCATAAAAGCCCATATATATAAGCGAGAATACGATAGAAAAGAAGCCGGCCAGGAACGTGAGCCGTAAGGGGATCATGGAGTAACCGAAAATGATGGCCAGGGTGAGGCTGATCAGCTTGGTCATGGAGTAATTGGAGTGCCCCTCCAGCCGGTTCCGGTGAATTACCTTTTCTTTTCCTACGTTACCGGTCACCTGGAAAATGAGCCCGTCAATGTACGGATGCGGCATACGGCTCTTAATAATTTCCGTGATCACCTCCTTTTTGATCAGCTTGAAGCTGCTGAGGTAGAGGTCGGCCGGTTTTTTCAGGAGCCAGGTGGTCAGCAGGTTGATGGTCTTGCTGCCGAAGTTCCGGAACCAGTGGTGCTTCTTTTCGTCGTAATAGCTGTATACCACATCAAAGTCTTCGGAAATGGCCTTATGGTAAAGCTTGAGGATTTCAGAAGGCGGGTTCTGGAAGTCGTCGTCAATAATCGCTGCATATTTACCGGTTACAAAGCTGAGCCCGCACATGACGGCGTTGAATTCCCCGAAGTTTTTCCGGAGATTAACGAAAGTGACCGCCGGGAAAGTGTCGGCTATTTCCTGGCATATCTGTGCCGATCGGTCTTTTGAGCCGTCATTGACCAGGATAATTTCAAAACGGTAGCCGGAGAGGTCTTTGTGAATGGTCTGTACTAAGCTTTCAATAGACGGGGCACCATTATAAACCGGGATTACTATTGAAAAATCAAACATATCAGAATTGGTTAAGGGTGGTAATAATATGGTCTGCGTCGCGATCGCTGAGCGTGCCGTTCAGGGGTATGCTCAGTACGGTGTCGTGAATTTCTTCGGTTACAGGGAAACGGAGGGGATGGAGAAATGACAGCGCTTTTTGCCTGTGGGGCGGAGTGGGGTAGTGAACATCAAAGCCAATTCCCGCATTTTGCAGATGCACTTTAAGGTCTTCTCTCCGGCGGGTTCTGATTACAAACAAATGCCAGGCATCTTCACCGGCGGTTTCCCCGGGAGGAAGAACCAGCTTTTCGTTTTTGATTTCCGAAAGATACCGCACTGCCAGGGCTCTTCGTCGTTCTGTCTCGCGGTTCAGATGGTTTAATTTAACAGAAAGAAAAGCAGCCTGGAGCTCGCTCAGGCGACTGTTTTTGCCCAGGTAGTCAAACTGGTAGCGTACCTCTGAGCCGTAGTTCCTGCGGGCACGTACGTTGCGGGCAAGGGCCTCGTGGCGGGTGATCACCGCGCCGGCATCCGACAGGGCGCCCAGGTTCTTTGTAGGGTAGAAGCTGTAAGCTATGGCATCGGTGCCGGGACAGTCGGTGGAGCCCTTATACAGCGCTCCGTGGCTTTGTGCCGCGTCAGTGATGAGCTTCAGGTTATATTTCCGGGCCAGTGCTGAAAGAGCATCGTAATCACACATTTTGCCGTACAGGTTTACGGCAAGCAGGGCAGCGGTTTTTTCGGTAACCGCTTTCTCCGCCGTTTCGGCATCCAGGAGGAAGGTGTGCGGGTCAGGCTCTACCAGCACGGGGGTCATTCCGGCATTCAGCACGGCAAGAATGGTGGCATAGTAGGTATTGGCCGGAACAATAACCTCAGCTCCTTTTTCCAGCTCCAGGCTTTGCAGAATGAGCTCAATGGCATCGAGTCCGTTAGCAACCCCTACACAAAACGGGGCCGAGCAGAAGGCGGCGAACTCGTCTTCAAATTGCTTCACCCGGTCAGAAAGCATATAAAAGCCCTTGTCGAGGAATTGATGAAATACCGCTTCGAGCTCAGCCGTATAGGGTTGGTTGAGCGCTTTGAGAGATAAAAAAGGAATTGCCATCAGGAGTTTACGGAATTGTACATCTTTTGAATGACATGGGTTTCATTGTAAGGTGTATCGATATAATCTTCAGGATCGTAGTTTCGGTTGGCCAGCACCAGCAGGATGCTGCCTTCGGTGAATTCGTACATCTGGTGCCAGTCAGAAGGCTTTAGCAGGAGACATTTCTGCGGGCTGTCCAGCGTAACAATGTAATCGGTATCTTCTGATTCCTGTACATAGATCTGGCAGGAACCGTTCAGGCAAATCAGGCCCTGCCAGGTATGGTGATGGCGATGACCACCCCGGACACTGCTCTCCGGGACATTATAAATAAAGTAAGCCCGCTCAATAGAGCCCGGCATGAGGTGCTCAAAAACAGACAGAAAACCATCGTGGTTCTCTACCGATTTTAATGTAATTACGGAGGCCATAGGTTAGTCTGAATAAAATTCTATTTTATTCCTGACTGCAAATTACTTAAAAAATCGGATTTTCAACTGCTTTTTCATCAATAGATGAGTAAGCAGGGCAAGTCTGCTTCCGGCACGAGGTAGCCAGCAGGCCCACCACGAGCAGCGAAAAGGCAATGTATTTTTTCATAGTCTGGAACCGGTTCTTATCTATATAACGCTCAATGCTTAATTATCTTTTGTTTCTTCGTGAAAATGCATTTTCGAAGAGGTTTCCTGGAGCGGCTCTGCGGTATTGCGCTTGCTGCGGTAGCCCAGGATTTTCAGCATTGACTCTTCGGTTTGCTCATCAGCAAAGAGCTCGGTAGTGATGTTGCCGTTTTCATCCCTGTCGATCAGCACGTGCTTCGGTGCCGGTATGAGGCAGTGCTGTATACCGCCATAGCCGCCCAGCGACTCCTGGTAAGCCCCGGTATGGAAAAAACCGATGTATTGCTCGTCATTCGGGTCGTTGTCGTCAATGATCGGCATATAGAGGTCTTCCGAGTGCGACTCCGTATTGTAATAATCGGCTGAATCGCAGGTAAGCCCGCCCAGGTTGACTTTGGTATACGGCGCGTCCCAGTTGTTGATAGGAAGCATGATATACTTCTGGCCGATGCCCCAGGCGTCAGGAAGCTGGGTAATAAACGAACCGTCGATCATGTACCACAGCTCGCGGTCGTTTTGCTGCTTCTGATCAATGATCTTGTACAGGATAGCGCCGCTTTCGCCTACGGTATAGCTGCCGAACTCGGTAAGAATATTGGGTACCGGTACATTGTTTTTATGGCAGATCCACTGGATGTTTTCAATGATTTCATCGACCATGGCCTGGTAATCAAAGTTATACACCACCGAGGTCTGGATAGGCATGCCCCCGCCAATATCAATGGAATCAAGCTCGGGGCAGATGCGTTTCATCTCGCAGTATTTGAACATAAAGCGGGTGAGCTCCGACCAGTAGTAGGCGGTATCTTTAATGCCTGAATTGATGAAAAAGTGGAGCATTTTCAGCTTAAAACGCTCGTCGGGTTTTATTTTTTTCAGGTAGAGATCGTCTACATCACGGTAGCGGATCCCCAGCCGGGAAGTATAAAACGAGAAAGTGGGCTCTTCGTCGGTAGCGATCCGTATCCCGATATTTACGTTATCTGCCGTTACATTTTCGAGGTAATAGTCGATCTCGTCAAGGTTATCGAGGATGGGCGTACAGTTGACAAAGCCCCGGTTCAGCAGGTTGGTAATGTTTTTGAGATACTGCGGCATTTTGTGGCCGTTGCAGATCACATAAGTATCTTTAGAGACCTTTCCTTCGTCGTAAAGCGTTTCAATCAGAGGTATATCAAAGGCCGATGAGGTTTCGAGATGAATGTTATGCTTCAGCGCCGTATCCAGGATAAACTTGAAATGCGACGATTTGGTGCAGTAGCAATAGGTGTAGCTCCCCTTGTAATTGTACCTCTTCATGGCATTCTTAAACAGGAGCCTGGAATGCTCAATGTGCTCGCCTATTTTAGGTAAGTAACTTATTCTGAGCGGCGTGCCGTATCTTTTGATAACGTCCATCAGCGGAACGTTATTAAACTGGAGATTATTCTGTGCATCCACCCCGAACTCCCGGGTAGGGAACTCGAATGTCTGTTGAATTAAGTCGATATACCTCTTCATTCGCTGTTGAAGGAAACCCGCGTTTAGATTTTAAAAATTCGTGCAAAATTGATATATTTTTCACAACTTTGCAAAGGAAATGCAGGGTTCTTAAATAACGTAAAATGTATCCTGTTTCGTTCTTAACTCTCGTTAATTTAATTCATGAGTAATTCCCATCCCAAAGTGCATTTTATCGCTGTCGGCGGTGCTGTAATGCACAATCTTGCCCTGGCATTGAAAAGTAAAGGTTTTGAGGTATCCGGTTCGGATGATGAAATCTACGAACCGGCGCGCTCGCGGCTTGCTGCCGCGGGCATCTTACCGGCTGAAACCGGCTGGGACGAGAGCCGGATCACCGCTGACCTGGATGCGGTGATCCTGGGTATGCATGCCCGAAAGGATAATCCTGAGCTTCTGATGGCTCAAAAATCGGGGGTACGGGTATATTCGTTCCCGGAGTATGTTTTTGAACAAAGCAGGAATAAAAAGCGTGTGGTAATTGCCGGCAGTCACGGCAAAACCTCTATTACCAGCATGATCCTGCACGTGCTGGCTTATCACAGGCATAATTTTGATTACCTGGTGGGGGCGCAGATCGAAGGGTTTGACCTGATGGTCAGGCTGACGCACGATGCGCCCGTCATTATTATCGAGGGCGATGAATACCTGGCCAGCCCGATCGAAATGCGCTCCAAGTTTTTATTTTATCATCCGCATATTGCATTGATCAGCGGTGTGGCCTGGGATCACTTCAATGTGTTTCCTACTTTTGAGTCGTATACCGATACATTCATGAAGCTGGCCGACGGCATGGAACGGCCCGGTGTGCTGCTCTACGATGCCACTGACGAAGAGGCTGTCAAAATCGGGGGAGTACCCCGGGAAGGAATAGAGGAGATCCCTTACAAGGCTTATCCGTATGAAGTAAGAAACGGGAAAGTTTATGCTGAAACGCCCGAAGGCGGGCTGCCACTCGGGATTTTCGGTGAGCATAACCTGAAAAACCTGAACGGGGCCCGGATCATCTGCGAGAAGCTGGGGATCAGTGAAAGCGCTTTTTTTGAAGCCATACAAACATTTAAAGGGGCTGCCAAGCGACTGGAAACGCTGGGTAAAAACGAAAGTACCCATATTTTCAGAGATTTCGCCCATGCCCCTTCCAAGGTAGGTGCTACTACCCGTGCCGTGAAAGAATTGTACGGCAGCCGGCAGCTGGTGGCGGCTTATGAACTGCACACCTACTCCAGCCTGAACAAAGATTTCCTGCCCCATTATGCCCATAAGCTGGATGATGCCGATACGGCCATTGTTTTCTATTCTCCGCATACGCTGGAAATGAAAAAGATGCCGCCCATCAGCCCGGAAGAGGTGAAAAAGTATTTCGGCCGGCCCGACCTGCTTGTTTTCTCTGATGCTGCTGACCTGCTGGCCTATCTTAGCTCGCTCGACTGGAAAGACCGCAATTTATTGCTGATGTCGTCAGGTACCTTCGGCGGACTCGATCTGAAAGAAACAGTGACAGAATTGCTTGAAACCCTTTAAACACACCCTGAAAATGAATATTTCCCGTAAGACTTTCCTGAAAAATGCGTCTACCAACCTGGCAGGAGCAGTGCTTGCTCCCGGTATTTTATGGGCGCAAGGGGAGGATACCCGGAACCCAACCAAAGAAATGAGGCCAATGGACAAAAGTTATACGCTTAAAAATGTAAGGCTGGAAACCGGCTTTGAATACGAAGGAGATGAAGTTATTGCCACCCAAACAGGTCTTTTCCAGGTAGAGATCGGAAACGGGAAGATCACGAAGGTCAGTGCTGACCGGCCTGATGCCCAAGCCATAGATGCAGGCGGAATGCTGATGCTCCCGGCCTTCCGGGACATGCACATTCACCTGGATAAAACGTTCTACAGTGATCAGTGGCGCGCCGTAAGAAGAAGCGGAGGGGTAAAAGGAATGATAGCCCTGGAGCAGAAAATGCTGCCCGGTATGCTGAAACACTCTACAGAGAAAGCAGAGCGGCTGATCGAGCTTCTGCAATCCAAGGGAACGGCTTTTGCCCGCAGCCATGTCAATATTGAGCCTACCTCGAAATTAGATTCCCTGAAAAACCTGGAAAAGGCCCTGGAAAATAAAAAGAAGGTTTTCGGGACTGAATTGGTGATTTTCCCCCAGCACGGTGTTTTTTACACCGACTCTGTTCCCTATATGAAAGAAGCTGCCGGTATGGATATCGATTTTATCGGCGGGCTGGATCCTTTCAGCATTGACGGGGCCATTGAAAAGACAATAGATTTTACGGTACAGCTTGCCCTTGACCATAAAAAGGGTATTGATATTCACCTGCACGAACAGGGCAGTTCAGGCATCCAGACCATAGAATATCTTATTGCTAAAGTTAATGAAAACCCGGTGCTCCGGGGAAAGACCTATGTAAGTCATGGTTTTGCTTTGGGGCGGCTGGATAAAAGCGGGCAGGAGGCCATGGCAGAAAAGCTCGCCGCCGCCGGGGTAGGCATTGTCTCTACCATTCCTTTTGGCGGGCTGGTTATGCCTATTCCGACCCTGATGAAATACGGGGTGGAAGTGCTGACGGGTAATGACAGCATCGTAGACCACTGGAACACCTTTGGCACCGGAAGTGTCTTGCAGAAAGCCAACCTGGCGGCTCAGCTGTACGGCTATACTTCTGAATCGGGCCTTAGCCGGATGCTGAAGCTGGCCACGGGCGGCCCGGTGCCGTTAGACGACAAAGGTGTTCAGCAATGGCCGCGTACCGGTGATGCTGCAGACCTGGTTTTCCTGGAAGCAAGCTGCTCTGCAGAAGCCGTGTCGCGGATGTCACCGGTAAAATCACTGATTTACCAGGGGAACGTGGTATTTTAAGACAGGCTGAGCTTCCTTTGAAGTTTGTTTCTATTCTGTTTTCAGCATAACCGTTTCAGGCTTAAGCCAGTCAAGGCAGGCATAGTCACCTCTCCTGCAGGGCTCTTTTCCATAGACCGAGCAGGGGCGGCAGGTGAGGACCTCCCGTGAGATTTCCACTTTGTTTTGTTCGGGCTGAAAGAGAGGGCCGAAGCCGGTGAGTGTATGGGTGGCGCCCCAGATGGAGATGACCTTTACTCCCATCATGGCGGCGAAATGCATATTAGATGTGTCTCCACTGATGAAGCAGGTGGCGCGGGAGATCAGCTCCAGCTCTTCTTCCAGGGAAAACCGGTTGACGAGATTCAGCGTACCGGGGTATTTCCGGGCCACTTTTTCCAGGATCTCTCCTTCTTTGGGCCCGCCGCCAAACAGCAGGATTTTATGTCCGGGATACTTTTCCGGAAGCAGTTCAATGAGTTTTTGGTACCGCTCAAGCGGCCATATTTTGCCTTTGTGCTGAGCAAAAGGGGCAATTCCGATAAACGGTATGGCGTTTTCCTGCTGTATCCACTGGTCAACGGTTCGTTTAACGCCCCCGGAAGTTTTAAACAGGGGAGTAAGGTTTTCAATGTGAATTGTGCTCTCAATGATACCGGCGGCTTTGAATACGTCGAGGTATTGCTCACAAACATGCTTTACCGGTATATGGTGCTCGCCCCGAATGATCTGCTTTTTCTCTGCCCGGTGCTTATCGAGGCTGAAGACCTTTTTGCCGGAGAGGGAAAAAAGTGCCTTCAGGAAACGGGTACGCAGGTTCTGGTGGAGATCCAGCACATAATCGGGCCGGAAATGCTGCAGTTGCCTGAAAAGATAAATGATGCCTGCGGGACCCTTGTGTTCTCCTTCAAAATCACAGGGGAAAACTTCAATGCCCGGGCTGTTATTAAAAAAAGGTACAAATTTGCCGCGCGTAACCATAATGATCTTCAGGTCGGGACGGTGCTTCAGCACCGTAGCCAGGGTTCCCATGGTCAGGGCCACGTCGCCCATGGCAGAAAACCGGAAGACAACAGCGGTTTTCATTTCTTTTCGTAAAAAATAGGATTGAGGTTCGGATCGTTATACATTTTCATCTGCTTGTACAGCTTCATGTATTTCTGACCCGAACGGAGGTCATCCATGAGCTCATCATAGGCCAGCGCCAGGTCAGCCTCCTGCACCTGCAATACGTAGAGCTTTTGCTTTACGGAGTCGAGGTGGCTTTGTGTGGCGTCTGTTCGCTGCAGCTGTTCGTTAAAATGGTAAATTTTCAGCTGGAGAATAGACATCCTGTCGAGCAGCCAGGCCGGGGTTTCCGAGTTCAGCCGTGCGTGCTCAGCCGGCTTTACACCCTGCAGGCTGTTGAATATCCACTCGTCTATCTGTTCCACGGTATCCGTGCGGTGCTGGTTGGAGGCATCGATACGCCTTTTGATGGCCACCAGCTCAGCGGGGTTAATAGACGGGTCACGAATGATGTCTTCCAGGTGCCACTGGACCGTATCGATCCAGTTTTTGAGGTAAAGAAGCCCTTCCAGTCCTTCGTATTTTTCCGGCCTGACGGCATCTACATGATCCTGTAAATGGTAGTCGGTGATAGATTCCCTGAAGATACGGTTAATTTCTTCTGCTTTCATTATTCAAGTATTTTTGGGCCGGCCTGGTTAATGGTAGAAACGTAAGTGGTGGCCTGGATATTGACTTGTTCAAACGCGGTTTTCATGGCTGCGGCTACTTTTTCGGCGGTTTCCCTGCCTTCTGAGAAAGCAAATACCGATGGCCCGGCTCCCGATATGCTGCAGCCCAGGGCTCCGGCTTCGGTAGCCGCCATCTTCACTTCAAAAAACGAGGGAATGAGTATGGAGCGTATAGGCTCAATGATAAAATCTACCATTGAGCGGCCGATCAGCGCGTAATCGGAGCTCATGAGCCCGGCAATCATGCCGCTGACATTGCCCATCTGGGAGATGGCCTTGTTCATAGACACCTCATTTTTGAGAATGTGGCGCGCATCTTTGGTGTTTACCTCTACATCGGGGTGGATGAGTGAAACATACAGGTTATCGGGTACCGGTACCTTAAATACATCGAGCGGGGCATACGAACGGATAACCACGAAACCGCCCAGCAGGGCCGGTGCTACGTTATCGGCGTGGGCCGAGCCACAGGCTACGCGCTCGCCTTCCATGGCGAAAGGCAGGAGCTTGTCGGTGCTTAGCGGTTCACCCAGCAATTTATTGGCTGCAAATACGCCCGCCACCGAGCTGGCGGAGCTGCTGCCCAGGCCACTGCCCAGTGCCATTTTTTTATGAAGCACAATGTCGAAGCCCGTTTGAAGGCCCAGGTGGGCCAGGTATTTTATGACCGGAACAGAAACGGCGTTTCTGGTTTCGTCTATGGTCAGCTTGCCGGCATCGCCGGTGATCTCCCGGATAACGATTTTGTTGTCGTTTCTGCGGGTAAGAATCACTTCGTCGCCCGGGTTATCCACGGCCAGTCCGAAAATATCGAATCCGCAGGCAACATTGGCTACGGTGGCCGGGGCAAAAACTCTGATGGAATCCAAAATATATTTTATGTTAAGCTAAAAAACTACTCAGGCTGATAATATCAGCAAAGACCCCCATGGCGGTCACCTCGGCCCCTGCACCGGGGCCTTTTACCACCAGCGGGTTGGTTTCGTAACGGTCTGTAGTGAACGAGACAATGTTTTCAGAGCCGGAAAGCGAATAGAACGGATGGGCCGGGTTTACTGCTGTCAGGCCTATCCGGGCTTTGCCTTCTTCAAAGCTGGCGATGAAACGGAGTCGTTTTCCTTCTGAATGGGCCGCAGAGATCAGCCCGGCGTAATGCTGGTCTTCTTCTTCCAGCACCTTGTAGAACTCGCCGACACTGGCGGCCGCCAGCGCTTTTGCACTGAGCAGGGGTGTGTTTTCCACGTCCTCAAACTCCAGCTTGAGCCCGCATTCCCTGGCCAGGATCAGGATTTTCCGGGCCACATCGGTACCGCTGAGGTCATCGCGCGGATCGGGCTCGGTATAGCCTTTCTCCCGGGCCTCTTTGACCACCTCCACAAACGGCCGGTCTACTGAAAACGTGTTGAAAATATAAGAGAGGGTACCGCTCAGCACGGCTTCTATTTTCCGGATCTGGTCGCCGCTGTTAATCAGGCCCTGCAGGGTATTGATAATGGGCAGGCCGGCACCTACGTTGGTTTCGTACAGGAATTTGACGTTTCTTTTGCGGGAGATCTCCCGCAAAGCCGCATATTCTTCATACGTGCCTGAATTGGCTACTTTGTTAGGCGTAACAATAGAAATGTTACTTTGCAGCACAGGGGCGTAGTACTGGATGATATTTTTATCGGCCGAGCAGTCTACAAAAACACTGTTGCTCAGGTTCAGCGCCTGCATATCTTCGAAAAACTCGCTCTGGTTCACCGGTTCGCCCTCGTTGTCGAGCTTCTCCAGCCAGTTGTCGAGCGAAATCCCTTCGGGGTTCAGCAGCATTTTGCGGGTATTGGTCATGCCCACAATGCGGATGGTCAGGTTTTTTTCTTTCCGGAGAGTGTCTTTCTGAGCCAGGATCTGCTTCAGCAGGGTTCTGCCGATCAGGCCGGTAGGACCCAGGATAAAGAGGTTCAGGGTAAAGCCGTCGATCTCAAAAAACGACTCGTGTATGGCGTTCAGGGCCTTGGCAATGTCTTTCTTCTTGATCACCACCGAGATGTTCAGCTCAGAAGAGCCCTGGGCAGTAGCTACCACGTTGATCCCGTTTTTACCAAGCACCGAGAACAATTTCCCGGAAATACCCGAGCTGGAACGCATGCCTTCGCCTACTACAGCCAGGATAGAAAGGTTATATTGTACGCTGACATTTTCAATCTCACCGTTGGTGATCTCGTTTTTGAAGCCTTTTTCGAGAATCTGGCGCACCTTTTCACCGGCCGCCGGCTCTACGGCAAAGCAGATAGAGTGCTCGGAAGAGGCCTGGGTAATGAGAACAATGGAGATGTGGTTGTCAGCCATCAGCCCGAACAGCTTGGCCGCCACACCGGCCACGCCGATCATGCCGTTTCCGTGCAGGTTGATCAGCGCAATATCATCAATTGAGCTGATGCCCGTGATGGAATAGGCTTTCTGGTTCACGTTTCGTGAAATGATCGTTCCGGGGTGACTGCTTTCAAAGGTATTCAGTATCCGGATAGGAATATCGCGCTGGAAAGCCGGGATCAGGCTGGGTGGATAAATCACCTTTGCGCCGAAGTGGGAGAGCTCCATAGCCTCGGAATACGAGATTTCAGCTATGGAAAAGGCATTTTTTACTTTGCGCGGGTCGGCGGTCATCATGCCGTTGACATCGGTCCAGATCTCGATGACCTCTGCATTCAGCGCGGCGCCGATGATGGAGGCGGTATAGTCTGAACCGCCCCGGCCCAGGGTAGTGGTGCTGTTGTTTTCATCAGAACCGATAAAGCCGGTCACACAGTAGATGACCGACGGGTCGGACAGCTTTTCTATAATGTGCTGATGGGTAAGAACCGCATCTACCTCGGCAAACCCGAAATTGCTGTTGGTCTTGATGATCTGCCGGGCGTCTGTATAGACCGTATTCAGTCCTTTTTCTTTTAGCAGGAAGGAAATCATACGGGTAGAAAGCCGCTCGCCGAAGCTTACCAGGAAATCAGACGTACGCGGACTGAGCTCGCGGATGTAGGTGATGCCCTTTAAAAAATCTTCCAGGTCATTCAGCTCACCCTTAATGGTGGCCAGGATAGAGCTCTGTGATTTTACGGGAACCAGCTTCTTGATCACCTCAAAATGGCGGTCTTCCAGCGTTTTGACAATTTCCATGTAATCTGCCGATCCTGCTGCTGCCATTTTCCCGGCCTCCAGTAACTTGTTGGTTACTCCTGACATGGCCGAAAAAGCCACAGCAATACCTGTAGATTTGGAAAATTTTTTCTGGATGATCTCCGCTACTTCCGTGATGCTTTCAACTGTACCTACCGACGTTCCTCCGAACTTTAGAACCCTCATGCGATTTAATGAATTTGGGATTGGGTTATACACCGCAAATATACCAATTATTATTCCGCTAAAACGTATAATTCAATTTTTGGCAAAGAAATTGGTGTTTTTATTTGACATAATAAAATATAGTTAGTTATTTGTATAATTATTAATTAATGCGACCCGGCCATGGATAAGTATTTTAAGGCTTTGAATGACGGTACCCGGCGTGAAATCCTGGAGATACTCCGGGTCAACCCGGCTGCCGCAGGAGAGATAGCCGACCGGTTCAATATTTCAAAGCCAAGCATCAGCCATCACCTGGATATTCTGAAGCAGGCTGACCTGGTGACTGCCAAAAAGAAAGGGCAGTTTGTGATGTATTCGATTAATTTGCCTGCCCTGGACGAGGTGCTGCAGTGGTTTGCCCTGTTTAAAAACGAGAGCAACGCTGAAAAGCCGAGAATACGGATCCCGCTCCGGGTGTAGCGGTACAAAAATTTTACGATAGAAATTTCATGTATAATTTCTACCCGGGCCCTTCCCGCATTTATCCTGCTGTAAAAAGATTTGCCCAGGAGGCGTTTGAATCCGGAATTCTGGAAAGAAATCACCGCTCCGATGATTTCATGACCCTGCTGAAGGAATGCATTGACCTGCTCAGAGACCGGCTGAACGTTCCGGCGGATTACAAAGTTTTCTTTACTTCTTCTGCTACCGAATGCTGGGAAATCTGTGCCCAGTCGTTTTCAAAAGAAGCACGGTTTTTCTACAACGGCGCTTTCGGTGAAAAATGGAAAATATACACGGAGCGGATCAATCCCGGTACAGAGGGAGAGGCCTTCGGTGCCGAAGAAGAGCCGGCTATACGCAGTACAGAGGGGCGCGATGTATGTCTTGTAGCGAATGAAACGTCTAACGGTACGGCGGTATCACCAGCGACCATCGGTAAAATACGGGCGGCGGCCGGTGACAACCTGGTGATGATCGATGCGGTATCGTCGCTGGGCGGGGTCAATTATGATATTTCCCGGGGCGATATCTGGATAAGCTCTTCCCAGAAATGCCTGGGGCTGCCTTCGGGTATGGGCATCATGCTGGTTTCCCCGGCAGCCCTGCGGCGGGCTTCAGAGATCAATGACCACCGGTATTACAACAGCGCGCTTTTCATGGAAAGCAATTTTGACCGGTTTCAGACACCGTATACCCCGAATATCCTGGCGGTTTACCTGCTGAAGCATTTGTTGGAAGATCTTGATAATGTGTCGGTTATTGCTGAAAGAACAGCCCGGCGTGCAGCGGGTATTTACCGTTTCCTGGAAGGGCTTGGAACCTGCGGGCCGCTGATCCGGAACGAGGCCGTACGCTCGTCAACGGTGGTTGCGGTCAGCTGTGCCGAACCCGGCCGCCTGAGCCGGTATCTTGCGCAGCACGGAGCCATTATCGGTAAGGGATACGGCGCCTGGCAGTCGTCTACTTTCCGGATCGCTAATTTTCCGGCCATACCCGATGCCGATTATGAGGTGTTGTTCGAATTACTTCGTAGCTTTGTGAAGCTGTAAGCCGTAAAACCATGGAATTCTTTTCTGATTTCGACCTGAAGGAGCTTTTCTCCGTTACCATTATTCTTTTCTCGGTGATTGATATCCTGGGGTCTATCCCTATCATTCTGAACCTGCGCAAGAAGATCGGGGATGTTCATCCCGAGCGGATTACCCTGGTTTCCGGCGGATTAATGCTCATCTACCTGTTTGTAGGGGTAAAGATCCTCCAGCTCTTCGGGGTAGATGTGCAGTCGTTTGCCGTAGCCGGTGCGCTGATCCTGCTGATCATCAGCTTTGAGATGATCCTGGGCCGGGAGATCTTCAAGCACAATGCCGCATCTGACGGGAAAGGCTCAAGCATTGTTCCGCTGGCTTTCCCGATCATTGCCGGGGCGGGAACCATGACCACCCTGATCTCGTTAAAAGCCGCTTATCATGACGTCAATATCATGGGCGGTATCTTCCTGAACCTCATTCTTATTTTTGTGGTGCTCAAATCATCGGGCTGGCTCGAAAGAAAGCTCGAGCCGGGTACGGTTGAGGTGCTTCAAAAGGTATTCGGACTGATCATCCTGGCCATTGCCATCAAGCTGATCAAAGAGAATCTTTTCTGAGCCAGCCTTCCAGGATAAAATACTGGGCGTCAGCATAGGTGGTCATGATGTACAGGGCATCTTTAGGGATATCTGCGTAGAATTTATTGACCGCAATCATGGAATCGGAAATAATGAACAGCACGGCTCCGGCCAGCACATACCGGTAGGATGCCCCGGAAGACGTATGACGGGAAGCCGCAAAAATGCCCATCAGGGTGATCACCACGCAGTAGACCACCACCGGCATCCGCAGGCCGGCTGGGACAGAAGGGTAGAGGAAGACCAGGAAGCCCGAGGTAAGCAGGGCAAAAAGGAAGATGGCGCTGAACGAAAAGCGGCATGTTTTCCGGAACAGGAGGATGTATGACACATGCGCCAGCAAAAAAGATGCGAGCCCGGGAATGAACCAGCCCTCAAACATCAGGAAGACATCGCCGAGGAAGCTGAAAAACAAAGCACTGAAATACAGGCGTGAAGTGATCCCTTCCCGCCAGGCAATGTACATCAGCACGGGCATGAGAAGCGGCTTGGTGATCAGCACCAGGGGCCGGTGCCAGGCCAGGCTGCCGTAAATTTCCAGGATGAGAACTACTAAAAAGAAGAGTCTTGCACGCATAACAGGCCGGGAATTATTTCAGTATTTCATAAATTTCTTTCCAGTCATTTACCCGCCGGTAACCTTCGGTAAGGGTATTGTGCATGGAGTGGAAAAGGAGCTTTTCTCCCTCGAAATGTTCAAAATTGCGGGCGTGGTCGTCGATCATGATGTCGCCGTGAACAATAGACTTGTCACCACAGAAAACCATGTTTTGCCACGATATGAAAGGAAAATGGAGGAACAGCCAGTTGACTTTCTCCGTGAGGGAGTTCGGGAATTCGGTGGCGGCCGACACAATGAATACTTCGTATTTTTCGCTGAGCGCTTTTACCACTTCCACAGAATCGGGGAAAACCTCAAGATCGGTAAAAAAGCCGGGTTTAAAGAGCTCGTCGCGGTAGGTGATGAAGTGGCTCTGGCGCACATAGGCATAGAAATCTTTGCCTTCAAAAAACTCTTTGGTCAGGTTAAGGTGGTTTCTTTCGTTAAATATACGGAGGATTTTGGCGCCGGTATCGGCCAGCACATCATCCATGTCAATGATTAGACGTTTTTTCATTGTCATAAGTTTATATAAGTTACTATAAAGTTTTTATAAGTTTTTGTGTGAACCATATGAGGCATATAAGTCACACAGTTTTTTTTAAAAAGATCAAACAGGTTGATAAGTTCAAAAAGGGTTATAAGGTTACACAGGTTTATAAGGTTGCACAAGCATTCGTTAAGATTCGTTACTTTTCACTTTTCACTTTCACGGATGGTACCCCTTCACAATCTTCTTTGACCTGATCCGGTCGTTCTGGTTAACCAGTACAAAATAAATGCCGTCAGGCAGGCCGGTAAGGTCAAAGTCGTGCAGGCCTTTGGCGTGTACGGCCTCGGAGATCAGTTTTCCGGCCAGGTTTTGCAGCTCAAAACGGGTGTCTTCTCCCGGCGGTACTTTTACATACACTTTTTCGTCTTCTTCGTTTAAAAATATAATGACCTGTTCTTTCATTCGCTGAAGCGGATATAGGGTTTTAAATGTTCATAGACTTTGTGGACGGGAAGCCCCATGACCGTATAAAACGACCCTTCGATCCGGTCAATGCCCACCATGCCGATAAAATCCTGTACGCCGTAGCCGCCTGCTTTATCAAAAGGGCTGAAGTGGTCTACATAATAGTTGATTTCTTCAGCCGACAGGGGTTTGAAGTGCACCAGTGTGGTATCGGAGAAGGTGACCAGGCCGCGGTTGACCCGGATGCACACCCCCGTGACCACCTGGTGGGTGTTATGGCTAAGGCGGCCCAGCATTTCTACGGCCTCCTGCCGGTTTTCGGGCTTGTTGAGTATGATTCCGTTTACAATGACCACGGTATCGGCCCCAATAATGATCTGGTCGGGTTCAGGGTTGCCAAAGGCTTCTGCTTTACGCCGGGCCAGCATTTCGGGTACTTTATCGGGCGGGATGTCCGGACCGAAGCTCTCATCTACCGCTGTGGTAATTACTTCAAACCGGAAACCGGCCTCCCGGAGAATCTGCTTTCTGCGGGGCGATGCCGACACCAGAATAATTTTCTCGTTAATTTTCATGTATGGCGTATAAATTATTGTTACTTTTGTAAATTATGTAAATACATGTAACTTTAATAAATTCGGTAAATAAGATAATGAGTTTAGAAACTGAAATTAAGCAAACCCGTCCCTTCCAGTCGGAGAGCGAGAAATGCATCGTAAATATCATATATACGAACAACTTGATAACTATCTTTCACAATAAAATAGTGAAGGATTTTGATATCAGCATTGAGCAGTATAATGTTTTGCGCATTTTGAAGGGACAGAACCGGACGCCCATTACCATTAACGGGATCATTGACCGTATGCTGGATAAGATGTCGAACGCCTCACGGCTGGTAGACAAATTGTATTTTAAGGGCCTTGTAGACCGCAGGCAGAAGGAAACCAACCGGCGCGCCTGCGATGTGACCATTACTCCCAAAGGAGAAGAAGTGTTAAATGCAATCAGCCAGGCGCTGGCCGACCGGGTCGAGAACCACCTGGATATGGACAACGCCGACCTGGAACAACTGAACGCCCTGTTGGACAAATTCAGGGGAAAAATAATGAAATAATGAACAGATTTCTTCTTCTTTTTATACCCCGGCGGGTAGCGGGCGGCAGCCTGCAGATGACCCGCACAATGGGCCTCCTGCTCCTGTTTACACTGGCATTCTACAGTTGCCGGAAGTCGGAAGATACCGAACCAGAGCCGCGCCTGGTAAGCGTTACTTTTGCCGGCGAGTACAAGAAGGCCGACATTGTTGCACAGGCGGCCGGGCTTATGGGCTCTTCGGCAGCAACCATCGGTAACCTTCTGCGGTACGACGTGAAATGCTATAAAGTAGTATACAAAACCACTACCACCGATGGCCGGGAGATCACGGCTTCGGGCGCCCTGGCTCTTCCTTCGGGCGGGCAGAAAGCCCCGCTGGTAAGCATTCAGCACGGCACCCTCTTTACGGTATCTGACGCCCCTTCTAATTTTAAGCCGGGCACAGAGAGCATGCTGAGCCTCTTCATGGCGTCATCGGGCTTTTTAGCAGGTATGCCGGATTATGTGGGGTACGGGGACTCGCACAATGAGCTGCACCCGTATGAGCATGCGGCCGGCCTGGCCGTTCCGATCGCCGATTTTCTGCTGGCGGTAAAAGAATATTTTAAAAAGGAAGGCACGGCGTGGAACAACGACCTGCTGATAGCGGGCTATTCGGCCGGCGGTTATGCTACCATGGCGGCCCAGAAGCTGATCGAAGAAACATACAGCCGTGAGTTTAACCTGAAAGCCAGCTCCTGCGGTGCCGGGGCCTACAACAAGTCGCTTTTGCTGGATAAGTTTGTTAATGAGCCCACTGCCGGTGAGGCGAACCATAACAGCTCGTATATCTGGGTCATGCTTACCTACAACCGGATCTACAAGCTTAACCGGCCCGTAAGCTATTATTTCCGTGAGCCTTATGCTTCGCAGATTGAAGAAGAGGGATATAGAGTTTCGTTATCGGGTAGCTTTAACTCGCTTCTTAACCCTGATTTTATTGCTTCTTATAAGGCGGGAAAGGAAAGCGCGCTGGTAGAAGCCTTCCGTGAAAACGACCTGGTGAACTGGAAAACCGGTGTCACTACTTTGCTGGTACACGGCAATGCCGACACGTACGTGCCGTATGTGAACTCTACCACGGCGCTGGAAGGAATGAAGAAGGCCGGTTCTGCCCGTGTGAGCCTTGAAACGGTGGAAGGCGGGACCCATGAATCGTCTGTGCAGGATTTTATTTTTAAGACCTACCTGCTCTTTGCCGCTAATCTGACGAATTAGTCGTATATTTCGGGGCATTTTATTATCGTATGAATTGGCGAAGGTTTATTGTTCTCTTCCTATTTTCAGGTAAATTATCTGCCCAGGCTCCTGATTTTGACGCTAAGGGGATATTTTATTTCCAGGACAGTGATTTTAATGCCGACAGTTATTCTACCAGAAAGATCACCAAATCGGGTATGGACCTGGTGGGAGTCTTCACTTTCCCGCTGAAATACCCCGAATCACGCCAGCCTTCAGAGCAGAATATTTCCAATTCGGTGATCGATAACCACCGGATGGCCGCCATCCGGGCCGACAGGAAGATTGCCTATATCCTGGAAACCCGGGGCCCGCTGGCCAAAGGGGCAAAAGACGCCGGCCTGGGCGACCTGCCGGCAGGAAGCTACGTGAGCGTCATAAAGATAGCCGATCTTCACGCTCTGAAGCCCGATTACCGCTTTCCTGTAGCAGAGAACCCTACTTCTGTTTCGCTTGATCCTTCCCATAAATACCTGGCCGTAAGCTCGCAGTATACCGGCAATGAGGTCCAGATATTTGAGCTGGATGACTTTGGCAAGCCGATCCGGCTGCTTCCCCAGGTGCTGCATATGGATGGCGGGGCCGTTTATGACCTGATCTGGCATCCTTCAAAAGATTATATCGTATTTATCCGGAAAGAAGATAAGGAGATCGGGCTGATCCGGGTGGTCAGAGACAGGAACAACATCATACGCCTGGAGCAGGCCGGTGAGCTGGTAAGGTTTGAAGGCAACCCGGTAGCAGGCATGTTCTCTAAAGACGGGAAAAGCCTTTTTGTGCTTGACCAGGGCGATGCCGCCAACCGTATCCCGGGAAAGGTATTCCAGGTGAAGCTCAGCCTCGAAGAGGATGGCAGGCATGTTTTACTGACCCGGGCCGATGTGGGCTTTAATCCCCTGCATATTTCCATGAATCCCGCCGGTGATTACCTGTTTGTCAGTAACGGGGGGCGTACTGACCAGGACAATGCTTCTGTATCGGTGCTTTCGTACAAAAACGAAAACCTGGAGGCCCAGTCGGAGGTGGCCCTTGACGGGCTCCTGCCTACGCCGGTACGTTTTGATAAAGGGGGCAAAAATTTTACAGTAGGGTGTTTCCAGTCAAAAACCTTTGGAAAACCCATGGGAAATATCTCGTTTTACCGGTTTTCAGGCGGGAAAGCGGAAAAGCAGGCGGGCAGCATACTGATGCCGGCCGGGGTTCATTACCTGGAAGTGCTGTATTGACCCGTTTTTTGAGGCTGTGTTTTGGTGACGCTCTTATTTTTTTGCTAAATTTGTCAAATTATTCTTCTCAATGCAGCAGTCCATTAGTACAAGACATTTGCTGGGCATTAAAAACATTACCCAGAATGATATTCACCTGATTCTTGAAACGGCCAAAACATTTAAGGAAGTCATCAACCGGCCGATCAAAAAGGTGCCTTCATTGAGAGATATTACCATTGCCAACCTGTTTTTCGAGAATTCTACCCGTACCCGTTTATCGTTTGAGCTGGCAGAAAAGCGTTTGTCGGCAGATACGATCAACTTTACGTCTTCGGGCAGCTCGGTAAAGAAGGGAGAAACCCTGCTGGATACGGTCAATAATATCCTGGCCATGAAAGTAGATATGGTGGTGATGCGCCACAGCAGTCCCGGTGCGCCGCATTTCCTCTCGGATAAGATCAAAGCCAATATTGTCAATGCGGGTGACGGCACCCATGAGCATCCTACCCAGGCCCTGCTCGATGCTTTTTCCATGACAGAGCGGCTGGGTTCGCTGGAAGGGAAAAAGGTGGCCATTATCGGGGATATCCTGCACTCGCGGGTGGCGCTCTCCAATATTTTCTGCCTGCAGAAGCTGGGTGCCGATATTGCCGTGTGCGGCCCGCCCACACTCATTCCGAAATATCTTCACAGCCTGGGGGTAAAGCAATTCGGAACCGTACAGGAAGCCCTGCAATGGTGCGATGTGGCCAATGTGCTCCGGATTCAGCTCGAGCGCCAGCAGCTGAAGTTTTTTCCTTCGCTGCGCGAATACTCCCTGTATTACGGCATTACCCGTAAAATGCTCGATGCGCTGGATAAGGAGATCATTGTGATGCACCCGGGGCCCATTAACCGTGGGGTGGAGCTGAGCTCTGATGCAGCCGATTCTCCGCATTCTATTATCCTGGACCAGGTGGAAAACGGTGTTGCGGTAAGGATGGCGGTGATGTACCTGCTTGCACAGAAAAATTAGGGCATTCCGTATAGAGAGGTCATAGAGCAGAGGTTAGATACGTAAAAGTTTTTGAACCATATAAGGCATAGGAAGCATATAAGGATGGATTTTTCGAAGACGGAATATATCACGGGGGTATTGGAAGAGGAGCTGGGCCTCGGGGTTAGCTGTGTTACAGATGTTCTGCAGCCGTATATTACGATCCGGATGGAGGACCTCCCCGGTATCTGCCTTTACCTGTCGCGTACGCCGGGCTTCTATTTTGACTTTTTGAATTGCATTACCTGCGTGGATAACGGCCCGGACAAGGGCACCATGAATTTGCTGTATCATATTTCTTCCCTGGCCCTCGAACATTCGGTGATCCTGAAAATAACGGTTGCCCGGGATGAGCAGCAGGTGCCCAGCCTGGCCCGGCTCTGGCGTACGGCCGACTGGCACGAGCGGGAAATTTTTGACCTTTTCGGCATCGGGTTCAGAGGCCATCCTGACCTGAGGCGGATCCTGCTGCCGGCCGACTGGGAAGGGCACCCCCTGCGGAAAGACTACACCGAGCAGGAAACATACCACGGCATCAAAGTCAAATACGATGGTTAGGGTAGGGCTGATCTCCGATACGCACTCGTACCTCGATCCTGCCGTATTTACGCATTTTGAGCGTTGCGACGAGATCTGGCATATCGGTGACGTGGGAGATGAGGCTATCCTGCACGACCTCAGGGCTTTCAGACCCACTTACGGCGTATATGGAAATATTGACGGTGGAAACCTGCGGTATGACCTGCCCGAAGACCTGGTGCTGGAACGCGAAGGTTTGAAGATACTGATGACCCATATCGGGGGTTTACCCGGTAAATTTCCTGCCCGTGTTAAAAATCTGGTCAGAATCCACCGGCCGGACTTGTTTATTTGCGGACATTCTCATATTTTACGTGTGTTAAAGGGAGAAGGACTGGTATATATTAACCCGGGCGCTGCAGGACACCACGGTTTTCATGCCGTAAGAACTCTTATGCGCATGGAGCTTTCGGAAGGCAGAATCTCCCATTTGGAAGCAATAGAACTCGGCAGGCGATGAAATGCTTTATTCTTTTCTTCTTTCTTTCTTTTGGTGCTGCTGCCCAGCTCAGGGAAGTAGCCGAAGCCAGTATAATGCTCCCCGACGGCGTCCGTGAAGACCTTGAGGTGATAGCGGTGCATGACGATATTGTGCTGGTCAATTTCCAGGACGATTACGTAAAACGCGAACAGCGCCTGATGGTGATGAAATATAACGGTAGCCTGGAGCTGACCTGGACCGGCACGGTTACCGTCCCCCGGTTTTATGTACCCGTCTCTTATGTGGTTAACGGAACGGTTCTTTATTACCTCCTCAAAGAACCGCAGGGCAGGAAGTTGCACATGGTGCAGTTTGACCTGGAAAACGAAACCACCGGCGGAACCGATTTTGAGTCGATCACTTTACTGGAAAACACCGGTTTTCATATTTTTAACGGGCAACCCCTGATTTCGGGAACCTACAACCAGCGCCCGGTGGTGGAGATGCACGACCTGACCGATAAAACAGCCCGCGTTCTTCCGGATATTTACACAAAAAACAACGAGCTCAAAGGAATTTTCGTCAATCCCTACCGCAATGAGCTGTATGTATTTTCAGCTCCCGGTGGCAGCTGCCAGATACAGGCAGCTACGTACGATGAAAACGGCAAGCTGCTGTTTCGTCATGCTATAGGCGACAAAAAGCACCGGGTTCAGCAGGTAGACGTCAGAACGGGCCCTTCCGGTGAACCTTTTGTAGCCGGAACCTACAATTCGGTTTGCCTGGACATGATGGAAGGTTTTTTTGCCGGTTCGCTTGACCTTCCGCAGGAGATCCGTTACCACAGCATAGCGACTTTACCCGGGTACAATGCCTCCCTGTCAGAAAAGAAAAAGCGCCGGCTTCAGCTGAGAAAAGACCGGGGGAAATCAGGAGAGATCAGGCAAAAGGCTATTTTTCACGTGCCGGTTTCGGGTGCAAGCGGTTTCCTGCTGGCGGCAGATCTGTATAGCGCACAGTCGGTAACGGGTACGCGGTCGGTAGAATTTACAGATGTTTCCGGCAAAAAGAACGATTATTCCGAATTCAAGGTCTGGCGGGTGCTGCTGGCAGAGTCAGATGCGGAAGGAAATATGATCAGCGACGGGCTTTTCAAGCTGGAAGGAAGCAACTTCCGCGGACTGTTTCCGCAGTCGGCCTTCCTGGTAAAGAATGAAAAATTTTATGCGTTCCTCCCCGCCGGGAATAAGCTGGTTTATACCGGTGCCGGGCAGCAGGAATCTCATGTATTGTTTTCTTCCGACGACGGCCTGCGGGTAACAGATGCCGACATACAGCTTTTGAACCTGAACAGCAGCTCGCTTATTGCCCACGGCGTGGCCGAGATTAAACCTGCGGCGGCAGACGGAAATTCCCGGCAGATTTACTTCATTAAAAAGCTCGAGCTTCCATAAAACAGGAAAATTCGCAAAAACCGGGTCCATAGTATAGGTTTGCAGGTAATAATTTATATTTTTGTGTTGAAAAACATAAAACTTAGATTATTCTAACAATAATGACACTTGAAGACCTGCTCTCTGTAAACCCTGTTGTGCTGGCGCTGGCGGCTACCCTGTTTACGTGGGCCGTAACAGCGCTGGGTGCCGCACTGGTTTTCTTCTTTAAGACGATAGACAAACGTATGCTGAACCTTATGCTGGGGTTTGCCGCAGGCGTAATGATTGCGGCCAGCTTCTGGTCGTTGTTAGCACCCGGCATAGCCATAGCCGAAGAGCAGGGCAAGCCCGGCTGGTTACCGGCCGTAGTTGGTTTCCTGGCAGGAGGGCTGTTCCTGTTTCTTATGGATAAGCTGCTGCCCCATGTTCATTTCAGCAAAAAAACGGAAGAAGCGGAGGGCATCCGGACCTCATGGCGCAGGAGTGTGCTGCTGGTGCTGGCCATTACGTTGCATAACATCCCGGAAGGCCTGGCCATAGGAGTGGCCTTTGGGGCTTTGACCCAGAACCCCTCGGTAGAAGTATTGACTACGGCACTGGTGCTGGCTCTGGGCATCGGTATTCAGAATTTCCCCGAAGGGGCCGCCGTGTCTATCCCTTTGCGGCGTGAGGGCCTGTCGAGGTGGCAGGCATTTAAGTACGGGCAGGCCAGCGGTATGGTAGAGCCCCTGGCCGGTGTTTTGGGCGCCCTCATGGTGATCTACATTGACCCTTTGCTGCCTTATGCCCTTTCTTTTGCAGCCGGAGCCATGATCTTTGTGGTGGTGGAAGAGCTGATCCCGGAATCGCAGAACGGCGATAAAACCGACCTTTCCACGGTGGGGGCCATGCTGGGCTTTGCCGTAATGATGTTCCTGGATGTGGCTTTGGGCTGAGGGCCGGCCGGAACGTAAATGACGCAGGCATTATGATGCTTCTAAATCATAAAACCTGCGTCATGGGTATAGCGTATCTTACTTCAGTTCCCTGATCTTGATATTTTTAAACTGTACCAGGTCGCCGTGATCCTGTAAGAGGATCGGCCCTTCGGCTGCAGTGCCGAAGCCTTCAAAATCTTTGTATTTGCTGCGCGCCACCAGCACTTTGAAGATGTTATCGTTCCGTTTGTATTCGAGCACCTTGAAGCCGTTCAGCCAATGCTGCACACGGTTATCGGGGAATACGATGATCCTGCCCGTCTTCCAGTCGGTTTTTTTACCGAAGAAACGTGAAGTAAGCTTGTCTGAAGGGATCAGGTCATACAGGCTGGCCAGCGTACGGTTCCCCGCAGCACCCAGCCTGGCATCGGGGTGCTTTTCGTCGTCAAGGATCTGGTATTCCAGCCCTATGCCTGATTTCCCGCCTGAATCGTATTTTTCATCCACGAAATACTTCACGCCCGAGTTGGCTCCTTCGCTTAGTTTAAAGTCAAATACCAGTTCAAAAGCCTTGTATTTTCCTGTAGTAACGATATCGTTACCCGTCTCGGAGCCGTCAGAAGGACTGACACTCAGCAGGCCGTCTTTTACGCTCCACCGTTTACCGGGCAGGTCATTGCTGTACACGCTGCGCCAGCCGCTGAGATCTTTCCCGTTGAAAAGCAGGCGGTATCCCTGGTACTTTTCCTGGTCTGACAAATGGTTGGTCAGCAGGTTAACTACCGGGGTATTGTCTGGTGGCGTAAGGCGGGGATTCTTCGTGTTGATCCGGATATTCTTCCATTTGATTTTCATTCCCTCTTTCATTTCTGCATAAATGCTGTGCACCTGGAGAGCAATGAAACCTTTTGGGGTCATGTCATCAATCAGGTAAGAAACGGGAACACCGTTAATGAATGTACGGATCTGGCTGCCCACGGCCTCTATACGGTATTTGTTCCATTGTCCCATTTTGAAGGCCGTTTTTACCTGCGGATTGATCTCCGGGAAAGTCAGCCAGTCGCGCCGGCCTTCGTCATAAATACCGCCAGACCAACCCCGGTCTGAAGGGTCAATTTCCATCTGGTAGCCGTGTACACGCCCGTTCTCATAGTCGGGAGCAGACAGGCTGCGGAACTGTATGCCCGAATTCATGGGATCAGAAAGGAAGACATCGACTTCAAATACAAAATCGCCGTATTCTTCCTGTGTCACCAGGAACGAGTTGGGCGTATTGTTTACGGTATAGCCTACAATGGCGCCGTCTTCCACTTTATAAACTGCTTTGCCACCCAGTTGTTTCCAGCCTGTCAGGTCTTTTCCGTTAAAAAGAGATTTCCACTCCTGGGCCATGCCCTGAGTGCTGACCAGCAGAGCCAGCACTACTAATTTTTTAATCATAAGGTCAGAAATTTTAATGATGTTAAAGATAACAGCAAAAAGGGAGACTATAAAAAAAACTCCTCAAAGGTACCGGATTTTCAGTGCAGTTGAATTTTTCGAAGACGTATTATAACTATTCGAAGCAACCGTGTAAAAGTTTGCCGTTAACTCATTTTTTAAGCCTTTTTTAAGGTCTAGCGCTTTTAGTGTACCCGGATACGTCTATAATTTTACAGAAAAACAATTAGATCTATGAAAACTGCGCTGCTTATTTCTACCTATAACTGGCCGGAAGCCCTGAAGCTGTGTCTTGACAGCCTGTCCCGCCAGACCGTTTATCCGGATGAAGTGCTGATTGCCGATGATGGCTCAGGGCAGGAGACCCGTAAGCTGATCTGTGAGTTTCAAGGCAGGTTTGACGTTCCCGTAAAACATATCTGGCAGGAAGATAAGGGTTTCCGGCTGTCTGAAATAAGAAATAAGGCTATTGCCGGATGCACCTCCGACTATATCATCCAGATTGACGGTGATATCCTGATGGAGCGGCATTTTATAGAAGATCACATCCGTTTTGCCGTAAAGAATTCGGTGGTGGTGGGCAGCCGCTCATCGCTGAGTGAGGCGTATACCCGTGTTTTGCTGGCAGGAAGCGTGCTCCCGGGCAAGAAAGCGCTGGACAGGAATTCGAACAATTTCCTGAATTCAAAACGAGTTCCCTATCTGAGCCCGCTGCTGGCCGGTTACAATACATCGGGCAGGAACAGGTTTTATGCAAAAGGATGCAACATGGCTTTCTGGCTCGAAGATATGCTGGCTGTAAACGGCTACGATGAAAGCTTTGTAGGATGGGGACGTGAAGATTCCGACCTGGTGGTCCGGCTGCTGTTTAAAGGCTGCTCTCTCCGGCGCTTAAAGATGGCCGCAGTACAGTATCACCTCTTTCATAAAGAGAACGACCGGTACAACGAAGCATCGAACGACCTTCTGATGAGAAAACGTATGGAAGAGGGTTCTTATTTTACGGATAACGGTATATTGAAGTCATCCGATATCCTGGATGAGCTGCAGATGGTGATGATCCCTACATGAGAAGACCCCGATAGAGCTGCTTCCACTCTTCCGCGAGCACTTCGTCGCTGAATTTCTGCACAAAGCGGGTTCCGGCTTCGGCCAGCCGCTTTCTCAGATCCGGGTCGTTCCAGAGGCGCAGAATTTCCGCCTGCATGCCTGCGGTGTCGCGGATATCCACGTAAACGGCTGAGCTTCCGCCCGCCTCGGGAAAAACACCGTCTTTGTTGGTGATGACAGGAGTGCCTGAAAAGAGGGCTTCAATAATCGGGATACCGAAACCTTCGTATACCGAGGGGTAGATAAAAACCGTGGCTAACCGGTAAATGACGGCCAGCTCTTCATTGCTCACATTTTTAAGAAACCTGACCTGCCGGTGGTCTGCTGTTTTCCGGATGGCATCGGCATACGCCGTTTCACGGCCTATAAAAACCAGCGGAATGCCCGTGCCTCTGACCGCTTCTGCAACAGACAAACCGTTTTTCCGCTCTTCGATGGTTCCTACATTGAGCAGGAATTTTTCAGGAAGCCCGTATTTGTCTTTTACCTGTTTCTTTTCTTCTTCCGTATACTGCTTTTTGAAAAGAGGACTGCAGCCCTGGTAGATCACATGAATTTTATCTTCGGGTATTTCCAGGTAGCGGACGATGTCAGTCCTGGTCTGTTCGGAAATGGCTACTACGGCATCGGCCTGCAAAGCGGCATTCCTGAATTTCCGGAAGTGAATTTCCCGGTCAAAGAAAGAGTAGTATTGGGGATATATCCGGAAAATAAGGTCGTGGATGGTCACCACCTTCCTGATTTTTGGATTTTCCCAGCGCAGCGGAAGCTCTCCTGACAGGCCGTGAAATATATCGCAGCCAGCTGCACAGGCCTCGCGACCCGCTTGCAGCTGACGGGCAAAAAGACCGGAAGGCACGGGAGAAAAATGAACGTTGGGCAGAGCCAGGGTTTCCCGGCCCCGTTCTGAGGGCTCCCTGTCAAAAAGGTAATATTCGTTTTCCGGGAGCTGGCCGGCCAATATTCTCAGGAGGTCGCGGCTGTAGTTGCCCAGGCCGGAAGTGTTGTGAAAAAACCTTTTGCCGTCAAATCCGATTTTCATGCCTGCAATTTACGGTCAAAACCCGGAAAAAAGAAGGGCTGTGCAAAAAGGCTTTTTGCCCCGAAACAGGGGAAGTGCCTGAAGAAGACACAGGATGCAAAGCGCTGAGCGGAGAACCAGCTCCCGGAACAACGCCGCATCCTGTGCCCTTTCAGGTACATTTTTAAGAGATTACTGTAATTTCCGGGATACGAGGCCTCCCTTGGCACTGTCTATTTCAACAGAAGCGTTATCTGTCTTTCCTTTGACGATCCAGCGGACCTTCACAAAACCCATACCTGGGATGTTCTCCACTGCAATCTTTTCAGGATTCATTTTCTGTTCGGTTGTAATGCCGAAATCTTCGTTTTCAACCACCATGCCGGCCAGCACCTGCGCATTTTTCAGGCTGATGTAGTCGGGCCTTTCAATTTTATATTTGATGTCATGGGCCGAGTGCGTAGGCATGATCCTGCGGTTCATCACCAGCGCTGTAATTTCCGTAAGTCCGCCGCCAAGGTCTTTTTTACGGATTTCCGTTACTTCCGGTTTGGGCATCTGGTACGCATGCAGGAACGTGAACGCCATGTTCCGGTGGGCGTCTTCCATCAGCAGGAAGCCGGGGTGGTTACGGATATAGTTTTTCTTGGGCCCGCCGATCTCGATATCGCCGAACTGGGGGTGCTTAAACGGCTTCCATTTTACGTAACCGTCTCCGAACAGGAGCAGCTTGTCGAAATCTTCAAATTCGGTGCTTTGCATACGCCCTTCCTGGCTGGTTTTGTTAAACAGCTTATAAGGGGTCATCAGCTCGTTGCTGAAGGTGAAAATACCCTTGCCCAGGGCCAGCCAGTCGATCTCGCCGCCGAAAACGGTGTAGAGATCCTTGTGGATAACAAAGTAATTATACCCCGGAACCATCTTTTCGCCCAGCTTACCGATGTAGTCGTATACCTGCACATCGGCACGGGTGTAGTATTTTTCGTCATCAGCGGCTCCTGGTCCGCGGAGAAACATGCCACCGTAATTGTGATAGCTCTGGGCACCGGCAATATTGGGGTGATCAAGAACGAATTTTTTCACCGCTTTGGTCTCCGGAAGCATACCCGGATAGTACAGCGCTCCCCGCTGGATATAGTCGGGTTGCCAGTTCCATCCCCAGTCGCGGTTAGGGTCATAGGTTCCTACCGCGTCTTCGTTCACGCGTCCGTCACCGTCGTTGTCTATCCCTTCATACCCCAGCATTTCGTACTCTCCGGGCTCATCGGGCTTGGCCAGAACCATTCGTTGCGGGTTATCGCAGTCTACCTTGTACCGGCCGGCAGGCGATTTCCGGCGCATCATGACAATGTTCCCGTCGCCGTCCAGGTCGTCCAGCTGGTCTTCATCAATGAGCCCGTCGCCGTCGTCGTCCAGGGGCAGCCTCCCGGTCCGTGAAGAGTTGGGATTGTTGGGGTGCTTGATAAAATACTCCCGTGAGTCGGGGTTAATGGTAGGTGCAATGTAAAAGATTTTGTCTTTCAGCAGGTCGCGGATAAAATCTACGGTCTGGAAGCTCTCAGCCAGGTACCAGGCGGTATAGAGGGCTACTTCAGTGCCCTGCAGCTCGTTGGCGTGGATGTTCCCGTCAATGTAGAATCCCGGCTTCCTGTCGGGCTGGCCCGTTTTAAAGTCGGTGATGCTCATGAGCCAGATGTCTCGGCCTTCTACTGATTTCCCGATCGATTCCAGCTTTACGAGGTCAGGATAGGCCTTGGCCAGGTCGCTGGAGATGCGGTAGATCTCGGCATGATCGCTGTACTTGTTCCAGTACACTTTTACTTTGGGATTAGCCGGTGAGCCGATGGCCCGTATACCGTTCAGGTCTTCTGCGGCGATATCGCTTTTCTGTGCCTTCACCTGGAAAGCGGCCAGACAGGTCAGAAATAATATTATTTTTTTCATACGTCTATATTTTTAGCTTTCTGCTCCGGTCTATTTTAATGTCAGTTCAAGGTTTGCAATTCCGGAGGTCGGGCTGCCGCCTTCTATGGTCACCTGGCCCTTTCCGCTGATTAACCAGCTGTATTCTTCCGATTCGCCGGCGTCCATTGCCCGCCGGTAGTTGCTCTGCTTCCCGGAAAGGAGCGTTTGCCCGCTGGAGAGCCTGATTTTACAGCTTACCTTGTACACGTAGCGTACGCGGTCTCCGATTTCAGGGTAGGTGGGGAGCAGCCCCCGGTTGACTACGGTAACCGTTACCCGGTTCACCCCGTTGCCCAGCGATTCCACCCGGCTGTTGACCAGCTCGGTACGGGGCATGGCATTCAGGTAGTCGGTCAGGAAGGCCTGGTGGCGAATAACGGCCGAGTCAAGAAACTGCACAGGCGGGTTATTCAGGGCATAGGGCATAAGGCCACCCACTTCCACGTTTTTACCGGGGAAATCCGGGTGTTCGATCTTCGTCCAGGATACAAAACTGTTCACTCCCCGGGCATCGGCCCATTTCAGGTATTCGGCCTCTGTGTTTTCTGGTTTCCTGGCCGGGCCACCCGGTTTCTGGTCTTTTCCTTTGGGAATCCACCAGCCCGGGGTAGAATAGCTGAATCTGCCCGCATGATAGTAGGCGGTCTGGGTGAGGTTACCCGGTGTTTGCGCCATAGCCGGGGCATCGGTATTGCCCGCTTTTCCATACATTTTGGACACCATGTCGGTAGCGGCAGCATCTTTTTCCAGCAGCCCGCTGATGACGCGTTTTGAGGCATTCATCCGGTCGAATTTCGTAGCTTCAGAAAGGTTATTGCTGAGTCCGAAGTGAAAAACCGTATGAATATTGGTGTTTTTATAGAGGAAATCGAGGAAGGCCCGGGTTTCCGGTTCGGACGCCTGGTATTCGCCGGCTTCTCTTTCAAACATGGGATAGTTGAAGGTGAAATTTTTATCAATATTCACGCCTCCGGGGCCGTCTTCATTGAACTGGCCGTCTTTGTCGTTATCCGTGCCTTCGGTGAGCAGGAGGTATTTCCCGTTTTCCCCCTTGGCAACATCGGCTTTTACCAGTACCCGCTGGTCATCTTTGCTGATTACGTACGTGCCGGTCGGGTCTTCTACGCGCAGGCTGGTGATAAGCCCGTCGCCGTTGAGATCTTCAAATGCATCTTCGTCGGTTTTGCCGTCGCGGTCGTCATCCCGGGTAGTGGCATTCCCGCTTCTTTCGTATTTCAGCCTGGCGGTAACCTGCTCCAGGGCATCGGGGTTCAGGCCGGGAATAATGTAGAGGGTTTTGTTTTGAAGGAGGCGGGCAAGCGAGTCACCGGGCAGGGCCACGAGTTTCTCGGCCAGCTGAACGGCCATTTCTGTTCCGGCCGGGTGCTTACCGTCGGCACCGGCCACAATCAGTACGGCTTTGCTTTTGCTGTGATCTCCGCCGGCCAGGGTCACGGCCCAGATGTCTTTTCCACCGCTGCTTTTACCGATGGAGGCAACCGAGGCCAGCTTGCTTTTGGCAGGAAGGGCTTTCAGGCGGGCAGATAACTGGCTGTGCGAGCTATAGCCGCTCTGGGCCAGTGTTTGCGTTATAACGGCAAACATACCCAATAAGAGGAGTTTTATTCTCATAGACTCTAAGGTTAAATGTTTTTGCCAAAATACTAAATTATCTGCTGTAAAAAAGGATGTGTTGACGTAAGCAGAGATTTTATAGAGCTACGGCTGCCCGCAGGCCGAAAAACCCAGGTAAGCAGGTATTGGAAGTAGAAGCCATTACATGCGAGAAATAGCGGAATGGCTGGTTTGGTAAAGCCTGTTTTTAAGTAATTTTTTGAATTTTATCGTAATTTTTATTAGATTATGGAGAATACGGGTTTTAATTTTGAAAAAACGGAATGAGGCCATGAGAAACGGGAAACTATTTATATTTCTTTTAGCGGTTATGGCTACCGGTTGCGACAGGATATTTATCGGGAACTTTGATAGCTTTGCCTCTACATTCGGGGGAGAATATAAAGGAGAATATTATACGACGAAATCGGGAGAAACGATCTATTTTAATTCATTGAATACTCCGACCCTTATTATAGGAGGAGGCGTAAATGAGATAAAGGTAATGGTGGGTGATAGCCTGGCAGAAAAATTAGTGAATGTACTTTCGGACAGGAATAAAAAGCTGCAACGGAAAGATATTCTTATACAATATGGAACAGATATTTCAGGAAATAAAAAATCTATTCGTTTGACAGCTGTTGATCCTGATCCGGATTCTGATATCCTGATGTTTACATCCAATTTTATTCTGGGAGATTACAATAGCTCGAAAGATACAGTGGATATTTATTATAGCCGGTTATAGCAAAGTCAACTAAGCTACCTGGGTAGTTTTGAAGGCAGACGATTCTAATCAAAAAGGCCCCCGTTGTGGGAGCCTTTTTGATTTTCCGTTAACAGGAATCAGAATTTAATGTGCGTTACCACGTCACCGTTGGGATCTACATATGAAGGCTCGTCGCGTTTGCCCTGGCCTTTGTTGGTAACGTAGATGCTGCCGTCGGTTTTATTGACAGCTATGGTGTTGGGGAAAGTTCCGCCGGTTTTGATATGCTGAAGAACGGTCAGTGATTTGGTATCGATTACGGTAACGGTACCGTCGCCCCGGTTGGCGGTATAGAGCCGGTTTCTCTTTTCATCGAGGGCAATTCCCAATGCGCCTTTTCCTGCTGCAAGTTTCTTTACCACCGATTTTGTTTTGAGGTCTATCACGTTAACGTCCTCACTTTTCTGGCTCACCACAAACAACCGGTTAGCGGCCTTGTCAAGAACCAGGTTAACCGATCCTTCTCCGCCCGTGGCGAATGAATCGATCACGGCGGCTGACTTCAGGTCTACCACCACAATTTTGTTGGTACCCATGTTGGTAGCGTACAGTTTCTGCGCACTTTCGTCAATGGCCAGGCCGGTAGTGGTAGCTCCTGTATTTTCTATCATTTTCTCCAGCTTTTGTGTTTTGCCGTCAATGACCCATATCCGGCTCGGGCGGCCTACATCAGAAACATAGATCTTGTTGTTCTTTTCGTCGGCTATGGCTTCACGGGTGTGCGATTTTTCTCCCTCCGGTGCGATATTGGCCAGTACTTTCCCGTTTTTGATGTCTACGGCACTTACCGAGTTGGAACGGGTATTGGTGCTGTATACGGTCTGGGTCTTTTTGTTCAGCGTCAGTCCGAAAGGTGGGGTATCAGTCAGCGCAATGCTGTCTTTTACGGCCAATGTGCTGCCGTCTAAACGGTAGAGGAAGCCCCCCGGCCGTGTTCTCGAGCCTACACTGGCCACGTAAACCGAGTTATCGGCGTCGTTATACACCAGCTCGTAAATACCGCTACCAACTTTTTGATTGGTGATTTTTTGGGCGTTGGCTGCTCCTGCTATCAGCAGGGCACCCGCCAGGATGAGTTTTGCATTCATGTTAATTAAAGTTTATCCAGTGATAAAATTCCGCAAAAGCGGTTCTCCAGTACCATGCGCCGTGTCGTCCTTCCGGATTAACAGAAACCCGGATCTCCGCTCCGTATTTCTGAAATTCAGCAGAAGACCGCAGCACATCTTCATTCATTGTTACAAAACTGCCGTCGGGTTTTAACCTGTTTTCGTTTCCGCCGCCGTAAAAGAAATACCGCTGATTTTTGATTTCTCCGGGCGACTTTATAGTGGCTATTTCTTTGTAAATATTTTGCTCGTCGAGCCATATAGAGGGCGATAATACCCCCAGCACCCCGAATGTTTCGGGATAGAGCAGCCCGGCATAAAAGGTCAGCAGGCCGCCCATTGAGCTGCCGGCCATGGCGGTGTGAGCCTTGTCGGGTTGAGTTCTGAATTCTTTGTCTACGGCCGGCTTCAGGGTATGAACAATAAAGTCGAGGTAAGCCTGACCATACACTTCCGGGTTGGCCGAATTGGGCCGTACATAGTACTCCATGATCCGGCGTTCTTTGCTGTGATCGTGTTCAACCGCCACCACAATTGCAGCTTTTTTTGATGAGTCTATGGTCTCGTCCACGCCCCACTCCAGCGGCCCGATCCGCCCCTGTGAGGTGGCTTCGTCAAAGAGATCCTGGCCATCGTGCATGTAAATCACGGGGTACCGTTTATCTGACCGGCCGTAATCTTCCGGCAGGTATACCCAAACCCGTTTGTAATTTCCCAGCTGCGGAATATACATGGAGTCTTTCCAGAGCTTTACGCGGGGCGAGGCCGTAGATTCGGGGAAATCATCCCGCCAGTTCTCAATTTTACAATACAACGTGGTGTCTGAGTGAATGATGGCACGGCGTGGGGCTACCAGCCGGCCATCCAGGGTACTTTCCAATGTTTTCCAGTCTCCGCGGGTAAATTTGTATTCCAGCAGGCCTTCTTTCACCTCCGTGAGGGTGTATTCCGGACCCACATCCGTTTTCTGAAGAATGCTCCCCGGGTCTGCGGGACTCCAGCGGTTAAAGGCACCCGTGATATACAGTACATCACCGTTATGCGATGCCGGTACGGCAGTGACCACAATGCGCACGGTATATTGTGCACGGACAGCTGTCACCGCCAGAAATAAGAAAGCGATCAGAAAGTACCTCCTCATAGATTACAGCTCAACTTTATAAAGACCGGAAACTGATCCGCCTTCGGTTACCTGGAACAGGGGTGAAGCGCTTTTCAGGTCACTGCTCAGCTGGTAATACCCGTTAGGACCGGTTGCAGAAGAAGAGTTCACCCGGATCAGCAGCTTATCGTCTATTTTCACCGTACCGTAAGCAGCGCCTGTGTTGGTACAGGCAGGCACACCCGAAATCTTTGTAATGGCTTTTGTAGCTACATCGATCACCTGGAACTCCCAGATATCCGAAAAGTTGATGTTCCCGGTCGGACCACCGGTTAAAGCGGTATTGGGAATGGTAGTGATCAGCTTGCCGTTAGTAGCATATACGGTCACAAATTTCCCTTTAGGATTGATGTCGTCCATTTTGATCTCCCAGGTCTTGTCCACTTCTGTATCTGCGGCTTTGATCCGGGCAATTTTAGACTTGCCGCCAATACCCTGCGGGCTGGTTCCCTGCGTTACAATATACAGGTCGCCGTTGGTGTCAAAGCTGTACATTTCGTTGTCGTTGATGTAAGCAATACTTCCTGTATCTTCAATTTTGGTGGTTTTCTCGTATGTACCGGTAGCAATATCGATTACTGCTATATAAACATCGGGGAAGAAGTCATCAAAAAATCCTTTCTGCGAAGCATTGGTTTTGGCATAGGTAACGTTGGCAAACAGCTTGCCGTTTTTCACAGCCAGGAACTTCTGGCCCACTGAACGGTAGAGAATGCCGGCTTCATTGGTGCCTCTTTCATTTACGGCTGCGGTCAGGTCGATCTCCCCGGTCCTGGATAAGGTAGTAGGGTTAAATGTCTGGATTTTAAGCGGACTGGCTCCGTCCCAGTAGAAACCCTGTGTTTCATTGGCGATCACGAAGTTTCCTGTACCGTTGGTGGTGTTATCACCGGCCAGGAAATTATCGAACACCACGCGTCCGTTTTCTATCTTCAGGCGTTCAATTCCTTTTGCGTTATCTTCTGTTTTAAAGATTTTCAGCAACCAGTTTTTGTACGGCCGCCATCCGCCCATTCCCATTCCCTGAACCGATGTAGTCGTGATGTTAGACACATTGCCTTCCGGTAATTTGTCAAATACCGTCATATATCCCGGTTTGGTGAGTGTATTTTCACTCATGGTCATCAGAACATATTTTCCCTCTTTTTTTGCTTCCGGCTCGTCGCTATTATCACACGATACCAGCGGTACCGCCAGGAGTGAAGCAAGTGCTAAAGATTTAAGATTTACTTTGTACATGCGTATAAACTATTTGATTGAGTAATTGATTTTTAAATGAATGCTTCTGCCGGCCCGCTGAACACGGTAGTTATCGTAAATGTCTTTGTCCAGGATGTTTTTGACATCCAGGCCAAGGGCTATTCTCCGGGAAGGGATATCGGCCAGCACCCCGGCGTTTACCAGGTGCTGGTCCGGAATAACCAGTAAGGTATTGACCTGGGCTTTACCAAACAGCCCCGATCCTTCCATTCGTTTGGGAATGGTCTCCAGGTAATATTCGTGCAGGTAGCTGTAATAGGCAAAAGCCTTCAGGATGACTTTCTGCCTGAAAACCGGTACCGACTGGTAGTTAAGGCCCAGGTTCCCGAAAAGGAAAGGCGTATTTCTCAGGCGGGCATCGTTTTTCCAGGATTCCTGCTGCAGCGTAATGCCGAACAAACGCATGCTCTGCCAGGTGGCGTTTGCCGAAAGACCGAAGCCGGCGCCCAGCTCTACGGAACCGTCGGCTTCCAGCCCGAGGCCTTTTACATGCTGCTGGTTTTCGTACCGGGCAAAAGGCGACTGGATGGGTATAAGGAGGATCAGGTCTTTGGTTCTCCTGTAAAAAGAGTTAAGCTCAAAGGTATATTTGCCCGGAACGGAAGTCCGCCACCCCAAATTAAAGTTCAGGCTCCGCTCGGGCCGGATCTCAAAGTTCTGAACAATCCAGACGGCATCGCCGAAAAGCTCGTTATGGTCGGGAAGCCGGTTGGAATACTCGGCCGAGAAACGCAGTAGATGATGGGGTGTGAA
The DNA here is from genome assembly GCF_040829825.2 of Leadbetterella sp. DM7. NCBI lineage: Bacteria > Pseudomonadati > Bacteroidota > Cytophagia > Cytophagales > Leadbetterellaceae > Leadbetterella > Leadbetterella sp. DM7. The sequence continues at coordinate 57,836 of NZ_JBFOLH020000003.1, forward strand.
ATGATATTTCAGGCCCTCTGCCACACCCCAGGTAGTGCCTTTTGAGGTTTTGGCATCTGTGGTGCTTACCTCGCGCGACTGGAACGTTTCTACCCCCGAAGCTTTATAGCTGAAGAATTTCACCATCAGCAGGTTGTCGAGCCTGCCGTTGAGAAACAGTGAGTTAATGCCGGCAGAGCTTACCGATTTGAGGTATTCTGAGGGGAGGGATAAGACATCGATCTGTGTATCCAGGAATTTAGGACCCAGCGGATCTTCGCCTTTTCTCCGGGCCTGTGTGATCACCTGGTTCAGCTCCAGGAAATGAGCCGGGCTAAGCCGGTATTTCAGGTTGGTTCTTGAGGTGAAATAATGATTCCGGATATCGGATAATGACGGGCGGCTGCTTTCCCCGTTCCTGGTAGGGTTGGGCGTGAAGACACCCAGCCAGTCGTAGGTCCCTTTCAGGGTGTCGGTCCGGCTGATATGGAGCGTATTGTAAACCAGGAACTGGTCAATTTCCCATGCGCCTGCCTGCTTTTTGTACCGCAGGGCAGGTATAACCGACGATTGCCGGGAAACAATTCCGCCGTAGGGTTCGGTCATCAGCGCAGGGTGCTGCTGTTCGCGGTCAAAAGCAAACGCCGACAGTTCGAACCGGAGCTCATCGGCCCAGGCTACGTCTTTCAGGCCGGCAAAGGCTTGCCCGAAATAGCCGGTATACCCGTTGTGAAAGAGAGACACTTTCGCATCTTTCTGGTTCCGGGTCTCGGGATCCGTAATTTTTACATTGACTTTGTAGTTGTTGTCGGAACGATTGAAAAAGCCGTCAAAGCCGTAAAACAGCTTGTTTTTGGTAAAGTAGGTATTCAGGTTGGCACGGTGGGTATTGAATGAACCGATTTCGTACGATGCACCGGCATAGTTCCCGGTGAGCTTCCTGCTGATCAGGTTAACGGCTCCGCCCAGCGCATCGGCCCCCAGGCTCACCGGCAGAACACCTTTGTAGATTTCCACCCGTTCCAGCATATTCACGGGTACCGATGAAAGCGAAAAGCCTTCTCCGAGGTAGTCCATAGGAATACCGTCTTTGAAATAACGGATGGATTTCCCGCTGAAACCGTTCAGGTTGACGTCTGTGGCTGAGCCCAGTCCGCCGGTCTGGCGTATCCGTATCCCGGCCGAGCGGTTCATTAATTCGGAGATATTGACGGGCAGCGCATGCACCCGTTTCATGTCGAGCACCTCTGCTTTCACCGATAGCTCACGGGCGGCGGCGGTTTCGGTTTTGCCGTATACCACGGTTTCATCGAGTTCTTTTACCTGTTCTTCGAGCGAAACCGCCAGCGGGGCAGAAGAGGTGACAGTGAGCTCTGCCGTCTTAAAGCCCACCAGTGAAAAGCGCAGGATGACTTCTCCCTGTGCAGGTACCTGAAGTGAGAAATCGCCGTGCTCGTTGCTGATAGCAGACAGCCGGGTATTTTTTACCTGGATTAAAACGCCGGCAAGAGGCTCTTTCCGGGCATCAGTGATCCTGCCTTTCAGCCCGGTTAGCTGGGAAAATGCCTGAAGGGAAACGAAACAAAGCAAAAAAACAAGAACCCTCCCTAACGATATGCTCATTGATTAGCGCTGATGAGTAAGCTGCAAATTTATCCTTATTTAGATTTAGTTAAAATAATAATAAGACTTAATTTAAGATTATGGAGTAAAAGTTCAATGCAGCATCCGAAAAGTCCTATATTTAATTCAATTGCTTATTTAGTTCGCGGATCGTATTTTTGTAGCTTAAACATTTAAATCTAATCGTATGAAACTCATTAAAGTTCTGGCCTTCTCTTTATTAACCTGGAGTGCTACGGCGCAAACCCTTAAAGTTCCCACTAAAAGCCCGTTGCAAACCATTAAGCAGGAATTTGCCCTGTCGTCGGTAGAAATTGAATATTCACGCCCCTCTGCCAGAGGAAGAAGGATCTTCGGAGACCTGGAAGCTTACGGTAAATTGTGGAGAACAGGTGCCAACACCCAAACCCTCATTAGTTTCGGTGAAGACGTTAAAGTAAACGGCACTCCCCTTAAAGCGGGCAAGTACACGATCCTGACCGTGATTGGCAAGGAAGACTGGAAGATCCGTTTCTGTACCCCCGAAACCAGCGTATTCAACTTTAAGGAAGAAAACGTGATAGCTACCATCAGTGCGAAGTCGGTTACGCTGCCTTTCCCGATAGAGACCTTTACCATCATGTTTGGTACCCAGACCGATAGTTCGCTGGAAGTAAACATTATGTGGGAAAATACCCTGGTGCCTTTCACCATCACCACCGATATTGATGAGAAAGTGATGGCCACCATTGATAAGGTGATGGCAGCCGATAACCGGCCCTATTTTGCCGCTGCCAGCTACTACCTGGATAACGGCAAAGACATGAAAAAGGCGCTGGAATGGGTAAATAAGGCAGTAGAGCAGCAGCCTGATGCATTCTGGATAACGCACACCAAAGCCAGGATACAGGCTAAGCTGGGCGATAAGAAAGGGGCTATAGCCACGGCTACCCAATCCATAAGCCAGGCCAAAGCCGCCAGGAACCAGGATTACGTGGCGCTGAACGAGAAGCTGATCGCCAGCCTGAAGTAAGCGTATTTACAGATGATATAAAAACGGCGGGGATTTCCCCGCCGTTTTGCTTATTCTATCCTTATCCCGGCACACTTTTTTATGCAAACAGGCGCCATTTTGTCTGTAAGGTGTGCAATAATCGCACAAAATTATGCCATTTTGACTTGTTTTCTGCTTCTGCACGACATTTGCTGATTTCTCTGTAAATGAATTACAAAAATGAATTTCAACCAATACACGCATAAGGCCCAGGAGCTGATCCAGCAGGCGGTACAGATTGCCCAGGGATATTCCCAGCAGGCGGTAGAAACCGGGCACCTGCTGAAGGCCATCCTGGAAGAGGAACCCGATACCAGCTCTTTTCTGTTAAAAGAGGTGAACCGGGAAACCCTGCTGAACCGCCTGATCGCTATAGTAGAGGCGTACCCGCGGGTTTCCGGCGGTACCCAGCCCTATATCGGGAACGAGCTGTCGAAGGCATTTACCAGCGCCCAGAACTCGTTAAAAGAATTTGGAGATGAATTTATAAGTGTGGAGCTTTTACTGCTGGGCATACTGAAAGGCAACGATGCCGTGGCCGATCTGCTGAAGTCGTCAGGAGTAAAAGAAGCGCGGTTAAAAGAAAAAATTAAAGAACTCAGAGGAAAAAACAATCCGGTGAAAGATCAAAACGCAGAAAACAAATACCAGGCCCTGGCCCGTTACAGCAAGGACCTGAACGAGCTGGCTGAACAGGGGAAGATAGACCCCGTGATCGGCCGCGATGAAGAAATACGGCGCGTGCTGCAGATTCTGTCGAGGCGCTCCAAAAACAACCCTATCCTGCTCGGAGAGCCGGGGGTGGGTAAAACGGCTATTGTGGAAGGCCTGGCCCAGCGGATCGTGCAGGGTGACGTGCCTGAGAACCTGAAATCCAAGAAGGTCATTTCCCTGGATATGGGCTTGCTGGTAGCCGGTGCCAAGTACAAAGGTGAATTTGAAGAAAGGCTGAAGGCGGTGATCAAAGAGGTAACCGACTCGGAGGGAGAGATTATTCTCTTTATCGACGAGATCCATACGCTGATTGGTGCCGGAGGTGGCGGCGAAGGAGCCATGGATGCGGCTAACCTGCTGAAACCGGCCCTGGCCAGGGGAGAGCTGCACGCTATTGGTGCTACTACCCTGAAAGAATACCAGAAGTATATTGAAAAAGATAAAGCGCTGGAGCGGAGATTCCAGGCCGTGATGGTCGATGAGCCTACCGTGGCCGATGCCATTTCTATTCTCCGGGGTATCAAAGAGAAATACGAAGTGCACCACGGGGTGAGGATCCAGGATGATGCCGTTATTGCCGCTGTAGAGTTGTCTAACCGCTATATCTCCGACCGTTTCCTGCCCGATAAGGCCATTGACCTGATGGACGAGGCCGCCGCCAAGCTGCGGCTGGAAATGGATTCCATGCCCGAAGAAATGGACGAGCTGAGACGGAAGATCATGCAGCTGGAAATTGAACGGGAGGCCATCCGCCGGGAGAAAGACAAAGAGAAAGAAAGTGCGCTCAGTAAGGAGATAGCCGAGCTCAATGAACATTACAATACGCTGAAAGCCCGGTGGGAAACCGAAAAAGGCAAGGTGGATGAGATACGTACCCTGAAAGAAAGCCTGGATAATCTGCGTTTCGAAGCCGAGCAGGCCGAAAGAACCGGTGATTACGGAAAGGTGGCCGAGATCCGGTACGGGAAGATCCCGCAGGCAGAAGAACGGCTGAACAGCCTGGCCGGCAAAAATACCCATGAAGAAGGTACCCTGATCAACGAGGAAGTAAAAGCCGAAGATATTGCCGCGGTAGTGGCTAAATGGACGGGTATTCCGGTGACCAAGATGCTGCAAAGCGACCGGGAAAAGCTGCTGTTCCTGGAGCAGGAGCTGGAAAAACGGGTAGCCGGGCAAAAAGAAGCCATTGAGGTGGTGTCTGATGCCGTACGGCGCTCGCGGGCCGGTATGCAGGATCCGAAGAAGCCCATCGGCAGCTTCCTGTTCCTGGGAAGTACAGGCGTAGGAAAGACCGAGCTGGCCAAAACCTTAGCCAACTACCTGTTTAACGATGAAAATGCCATGGTTCGTATCGATATGAGCGAATACCAGGAAAAACATACCGTTAGCCGGCTGGTAGGAGCGCCTCCGGGGTATGTAGGTTATGACGAAGGCGGACAGCTGACCGAAGCCGTGCGCAGGAAACCCTATTCGGTGATCCTGCTCGATGAGATTGAAAAAGCGCACCCCGATGTATGGAATGTGCTGCTGCAGGTGCTGGATGACGGCCGGCTGACCGATAACAAGGGGAGGGTGGCCAACTTCAAAAATACCCTCATCATCATGACCTCGAATATAGGCAGTCACCTGATCCAGGAGAAATACCTGGAGGCCACCAAAAGTTCGGAAGAGGCCTGGGCCCAATACTATAAAGCCGAGGCCCTGGAACAGGTAATGGAGCTGCTGAAAAACAGCGTGCGGCCGGAATTCCTCAACCGGATCGACGAGACCGTGATGTTCGATCCCCTCGGAAGAACCGAGATCCGGAAGATTGTATCTATCCAGTTCGACGGTATCCGGTCACGGCTGCAGGAGCAGGGAATTTACATTGAAGCTACCGACGCAGCCCTCGACAAGCTGGGAGAGCAGGGATATGATCCCGTATTTGGTGCCCGTCCGCTCAAGCGGGTCATTCAGCGGAGCATTCTGAATGAATTGTCGAAAATGATCTTAAGCGGCACCATTGACAAAGACAAGGTGATCCTCCTGGACATCAATGAAGAGGGTGGATATGTCTTTGAAAACATGCCCGAATTGAATTTAGAGTAAGTAATAGTTTTTCATAGCACAACAGAATAGCCGGGAGAATTTCTTCCGGCTATTTTTTTGACGGAATTCCGGGAGAAGTATCATTCGTCATCTATTCCTTTTCCGTCTAAAATATGCTGGTAGTATTTTTCAATCCTGGCTTCCCGTGTTTTGGCCTGCTTGGCCTGGTTAAAGAAGAACAAATAGCCCTTTTGCCTCCCGGGGGTCAGCGAATAAAATGCCGTGCTTAAGGCCTGGTCTTCGTTTAACGCCTTTTGAAATTCTTCGGGAACCGGGTAGTCGGTCACCTGCTTCATTTCTACTTTTTTACCCGCTTTCTCCATGTCGATCGCCTCCCGGATATAAGCGGCGATCACGGGCCGGAGACTTTCGATCTCCCCGGTATGGGTAAACCGGATCTGCCGGGCCGACTGCACATTTTCGGTTTGCTGAATCAGGATATTTTCCGGGTCTTTCAGCAAAGCCCCTTTGGGAAACAGTATAGCGCAATATTCCTTAAAGCCATGAATGAGCACTATATTTTTCCCTTCAAAAGTATAGCAGGGGTGCATCCATTTGTAGTCTTCTTCCAGTGACGGATTGCCGCAAACGATTTCCCGCAGCAGGAGGTACTCGTTTTTCCATCTTCCTGCTGTTTCGAAAAAGTGTTCTGCCTGTTTGTTCATACCCATTGCTTTATATGTTCCGGTAACGGTACTGTTATTTCTGTTTGTCCATGATTTCCTGCAGGCGGTTGTGGGCCATTTGGATGCCTTGTGCAAAAGGCATTTGCATCAGCTGGTTCCTGAATTCGGCAGACCTGAACACCATGTGCATGGTAAGCCGGCTGGTTTCGTCGGTTAGCTTTTCAAACTCCAGGTATTCGAGCTGAACAGGAAACGGCGTGTTTTCCATTTCAAATGTACGGGTAATTTTCTGGTTCGGAATAAATTCATGGATCGTTCCGTTGGCCCGGAAAACCACGTTCCCGTTATGCGACGTTTCAAATGCATACGAACCGTGCTTTCTATTTTCCATTTTCAGCACTCTGGTGCCCATCCATTGCTCAAAGAGCGCGGGTTCTTCGAAGGCCCTGAACAGCAATTCCAGGGGCAGGTTAAACTCGCGGGTGACCACAATTTCCTGTGTGCCGTCTTCGGCACTGACTTTTGTTTTTTGTTCCATGATTATTTCTTTTTATAGTTTTGCATGACAGCCTCCAGGCGGTTAAAGCGGTCGTCCCACATAGCGCGGAACGGCTCAATAAAATCAGCTACTTCTTTCATTTTTTTTGCATTTATACGGTAGTACACTTCACGCCCGCTTTGCTCCTGGTGAAGCAGCCGGCATTCGGTAAGAATCTGCAGATGCCTGGAAACCGTGGGCCTGGCCGTATCAAAGTTAGAGGCAATTGCCCCGGCTGTCATGGCCTGCGAGGCAACCAGCAGCAATATGGCCCTTCTTGTAGGGTCTGCAATGGCCTGGAAAACGTCCCGTCTTAAATTCATTATGAAGCTATTTGACTACAAATATAAATGAAGTTATTTGACTACGCAAAATTTTATTGATTTTTCTGACGGTTTGCTTTATGGTGAAGAAATGCCGGAGAAATAAATTTATCACTGCAACAATGTTGCAATAACAAAAACCTTGCTTTACCTTTGTTGAAAATTATAACAAAGGCGGTGTTTGCTGACCGGTATATCATGGAAAACGAAACTCATTTTGACGTAATCATTATAGGCGGGAGCTATGCCGGGCTATCTGCAGCAATGGCCCTGGGACGCTCATTAAGAAATGTTTTGATCATCGACAGCGGGGAGCCCTGCAACGAACCCACTCCGCATTCGCATAATTTCATTACACAGGACGGCGAAAAACCGGCTGTCATTGCCGAAAAAGCACGGGAACAGGTATTGCGCTACAGTACCGTGAAGTTGCGTCATGGATTGGCCGTCGGCGGAAAGAAAACAGGCAACGGTTTTGCCGTTACCACGGAGGCCGGCGAGACCTTTACAGCAGAAAAGCTGATCCTGGCAACAGGGATCAAAGATATCATGCCTGAAATCAAGGGCTTCTCCGAATGTTGGGGCATTTCCGTGATCCATTGTCCGTATTGCCACGGTTACGAATTCCGTGACCGGAAAACGGGAATCCTGGCAAACGGAGAAAGGGCTTTTCACGTGGCCTCGCTGGTGAATAACCTGACCGGCGGACTGACCATCCTGACCTCCGGAAAAGCTGAATTCAGTGAAGAGCAAATGGCTCAGCTGCACAGGCACAACATACCGGTTGTTGAAACTGAAGTTTCGGAAATTGAACATGAAAACGGGCAAATAAGAAATGTCATTTTCAAAGACGGCAGCCGTATGGATTTTGATGCGGTGTATGGCTCGGTTCCGTTCAGGCAACATTCGGATATTCCCGTAGCCCTGGGTTGTGAGCTGACAAATATGGGATATATCCAGGTAGACAGTTTTCAGAGAACAACGGTAAGCGGGGTTTTTGCGTGTGGCGACAACGCCCATCCGATGCGTTCGGTAGCCAATGCCGTGGCTGCGGGCAATTTAACCGGAGCAATGGTCAATAAGGAACTGACCGACGACCGGTTCTGAATTTTTTAATCCTTTTTCGAATTATACAATATACCTGTGAACCTGTACCAGGTTCAAATCCGTATTCTATTTCCTTAAATAGGCACGAAGCACAAATGCCTGCTCCGATAACACTACATGGCCGCATTGCAGGGCACCTGTCGCAGGGCCGTACTTCCGGTACTTGGGGAACGGGGTATTTTTTCTTTATTTTGTGAATGATTATGTATTTTTATTATCACAAACACATTTGCGCCCCATCGGAGCGCCCTTTCGGCAGATGATCACTATAAGCCCCCAATTTACATTCCCTGTTGAAAAGGTATTGTTCACCTTTGCGTTGGCCTCAGAGGCCGCTGATGTATTTACAGAATGCCGGCACCTGATTTGCGGTATCGGTAAGGTAAATGCTGCCTATCACCTGGTGAAGGCCATACAGCAGGAAAAACCCGCCTTAATTGTTAACCTGGGTTCTGCCGGAAGCAATTATTACAAAAAAGGAGAGGTGGTTTGCTGCACCCGCTTTGTACAGCGCGACATGGACGTCAGAGGCCTGGGGTACGAGCAATACGAAACGCCGCTATCGGGCCTGCCCTCTGTGCTTGAATACGGTTTGCCCATGGAAGGGATACCCGAAGCCACCTGCGGAACCGGCGATAATTTTGAGATGGCCCATGCTGCATCTGTGTACAACGTGGTAGATATGGAAGCCTATTCCCTGGCTTTTGTGGCCATGCAGGAAAACATCCCTTTTCTTAGTCTCAAATACATATCAGACGGGGCAGATGATAACGCTGCCGAAGACTGGACCGTGCAGGTGCACAAAGCAGCAGTGGCATTTGGAGAGCTGCTGGGTATTGATATTCGTTGTAGTCAGGGAGGCCGGGAAATATAACCTGGAAACGCCGAAGTACCGGGAGATGCAGGATGGCCTGAAACCTTCAGGGGAAATCAGCGATAAAAAGGGGAGTTATCCCTTATAAAACGGGCCGGGCATTGGTTTCTCAATAGAAATCCGGGTCGCTGCTCTCAAAATAGCTGCTTTCCACGTCATCGTAACGGGAGACTTTGGCAGCCGCCAGCTTCTTGATAATGGCAATCTGGCCCGAGTGGTATACATCGTGCTGTATAATGCCGTTTAGCAGCGTATCAAAAGTGTATTCGGCGCCCGGAACCACCTCCTGCAGGAAAGAGTCGTCTTTTTCTTCCAGGGCACGGGTCAGCTCGTCGTGGCTCAGGGTGAGCTCCATCATCAGGGCCTCCAGCTCAAACTCATCCACCTTCCGGATCTCGCCGAAATTCATCCTTTCGTTGTTAATGTTATAGATGGCGTCGCCCTGTATTTTTTTCAGGACAAACAGCCGCCAGCTGGTGATATGGTAGATCAGCTCGGCTATGGTATGAATATTTCCCGCTTTATAGCCCGCTGTTTTCACTTTGAGGCCCTTGGTGAGCTCCAGCAGGGATGGACCGTGCCAGGCGCCCCCGTGGAACCCGGCATTCAGCAACCGTATAATATTCTTAATATTGTTATTCATCTGATGATTTATTGCCACAATACCCAGATCATCCCCAGATGGTAGGTATCGTGCTGTATAAGTCCGTTTAGTAATTTATAAAAATCGTAATATTCGCCCGGCACGTTTTTAGACAAGAGCTCATCATCAAACTCTTCGAGCTTCGTGAGTAAGCGATTGTGCGTTTCCACCAGGTTTTTTTTGAGCTGAACCGGATCTTTCAGCGCTTCTTCCGTTCCCCAGTTCTCTTCATCGGTCTCCAGCCGGAAATGGATGTTATCCTTTAGCTTTTCGATCACAAAGTTCCGGTAGGCAGTAAGATGATAGATATTCTGGGCAATAGATTGCCTAGAAAACGGCTGGTTTTCCCGCAGTTTGCTCTCAGGCAGGCTATTGATCATCTCCATCACCGAGGGGCCATGCCAGGCATCGCCTCTGAAAACCGTGTCTATATTATCAATGATCCTCGAAAGGGTGGTTTCTACCATAAAGTCCATCTGTATAGTGCAAAATTGCTAAAAATCCTGTATATTATATGCTTTAACTGAAAAATATTCAGTATTTTCTTCCTTTCCAGACGGTTTCTCGGCTGAGCAGGTAATAAATAAACTGCAGGAACCAGGCGCCTGAAATGTAGAGGGCAAACAGCGGCAGGTAACGCAGGTATCCGCTGATCTGCAGCTTTTTCCCGAAGTAGAGAATAAAGCCGGCGTAGATCAATACCAGCAAGGCACTTATCAACGCGGGAATTACCGGGTGGATGAGCCCCAGCAGCAACAATACCGGGATACACAGCGCCTGGAGGACCCCGCCCGCCATAGCTGCCGGCGCATTCTCCATGGCTCCCATGATCCACCGTCTTCTCTGCTCAAAATAGCGTTTCGGCGGAACCGTGAAGGCCAGCACTTCGGGCGTAAGCAAATGCCGGAAGCCGAAGCCCGCCTCAATAATTTTTTTATAGAGGAAATAGTCCTCCACAATGCTGAAGCCGATGGTCCGGTAGCCGCCCACGGCATCGTAAGCTTCGCGGCTGACGGCCATGTTGTTGCCCAGCCCGGTAGAAGGCAGACCCTTGTCGGCCGCTATTTTAAAGATGCTGAGGGCCATCAGCCACTCGATTCCCTGGAGCGTTGCCCCCCATGAGTCGCGCCGGAAACCCGTGGCGCCTACCACTACGCCCGTGCCCGGGCTGAAGCCGGCCAGCATACCGGCGATCCACCGGGCCGGCAGGGCAATGTCGGCATCGGTAAAAAACAGGTATTCGCCCGTGGCCTGCCGGGCCAGCTCGTCGAGAACCCGGGTTTTGCCGGTAAGCGGCTGATCATTCTCTTCCCGCAGGTGGATCACCTTTACCCCGGTACGTTGGCGGGCAAAGGCGTCCATAAGCGCACCGGTGCGGTCGTCTGAAGCGTCATTGCCCAGGAGGATCTCCGTTTTCTCTTCCGGCCAGTCCAGCTTTTCCAGCGACTGCAGCAGCACAGGCAGGTTATCTTCCTCATTGCGGGCAGGTACCAGGATGGATATTTTCGGATAATTCATGGAATCGTTATCGGAGTACAAATATAGTATTCGTGCGCATAGCGGCCGCCGGCTTGCGCAAGAAGATATTTTTCCCGACTTTTGATTTCCAATTATAACTCTGATGCGAACCAAAAAACTTTTCCTGCTCGATGCCTATGCGCTGATCTACCGGGCCCACTTTGCATTTGCCAAAAACCCGAGGATAAGCTCGAAAGGGCTCAATACGGGGCCGATATTCGGCTTTACCAATACCCTGCTGGAGGTGATCAGAAAGGAAAAGCCAACGCACCTGGTGGTTTGCTTTGATACCAAGGCCCCCACGTTCCGGCATAAGGAATACGTGGAATACAAAGCCCATCGTGAAGAGCAGCCCGAAGATATCACTACGGCTGTGCCCTACATCAAGCGGCTGGTGCACAGCATGCACCTGCCCTGCATTGAGATGGACGGCTACGAAGCCGATGACGTCATAGGCACGCTGGCTCACAAAGCGCCGAAAGACGAGTTCGAGGTGTACATGTATACGCCCGATAAAGACTACGGGCAGCTGGTGAATGAAAATGTTTTTCTCTATAAGCCGGCGTTCCTGGGGAACGGGGTAGAGGTGATGGGTGTGCCGCAGGTGCTGGAACGCTGGGGCATTCAGCGGGTAGACCAGGTGGTAGATGTGCTGGGCCTGATGGGAGATAAGGTAGACAATATCCCGGGTATCCCGGGTGTAGGGGAGAAGACCGCCGTAAAGCTGCTCGAAAAATACGATACGTTGGAAGGAGTGGTGGAGAATGCCGACAAGGTGCCCGGCAAGCTGGGTGAAAAAATAAAAGCCGGCCGCGAGAGCGCCTTGATGTCCAAATGGCTGGCGAAAATCGACACCGATGTGCCGGTTGCTTTTGAGGAAGAACGATACATTCTGCACGAGGAATACGGGCAGGAGCTGGCCGACCTGCTCGACGAGCTGGAATTCAGAACCCTCAAAGCCCGGATTTTTAAGTCGGCAGGAGAAGTAACCGATACCGAGAAGCCCAGGGCCCGCCAGCCGGAAAGCAGCCAGATGTCGCTTTTTGGTGAGGAAGAAAAGACGGAAGAAGTAAAGCTGAGCTCGAAAAAGAACATCAACGATGTGGTGCACGAGTATTACCTGATCCAGAGTCCTGAAGAGCGGGCCGAGCTGATGGAATACCTCATGGTGCAGGAAGAAGTCTGCTTTGATACGGAAACAACCGACATTGAAGCGCTGGATGCGAGCATCGTGGGCTTATCGTTTGCTTACCGGCCCCGGGAGGCGTATTACATCCCGCTGCCGCCCCGTTTTGAAGAAGCCCAGGCGGTTCTGAACGAATTCAGGCCTTTGTTCGAGAATAAAAATATCCGGAAAGTAGCGCAGAACATTAAATACGACCTGACCATACTGGCCAATTACGGGATAAGCGTGAAAGGAGAGATGTACGATACCATGCTGGCGCATTATATCCTGGAGCCCGATCAGCGGCACGGCATGGATTACCTGTCGGAAACCTACCTGCATTATGAGCCTATTCCTATTGAAGAGCTGATCGGTAAAGGGAAAAAGCAGATCAGCATGCGCGACGTGCCCCTGGAGCTGATCAGGGAATATGCCGCCGAAGATGCCGACGTTACCCTTCAGCTGAAGCATGTGCTCGACAAAGAGATCAAAAAGACCGAGCAGGAAAAGCTGCTGATGGAAGTAGAAATGCCCCTGGTGACCGTACTGAGCGATATGGAGCGCACCGGCGTGAAGCTCGACGTGACCGCGCTGCACGATCTCTCGGGCCAGTTGCAGAAAGACCTGGTGAAAACCCAGGAAGAGATCTTCCTGCTGGCCGGTATGGAGTTTAACGTGGGGTCACCGAAGCAGCTGGGCGAGATTCTTTTTGAGAAAATGAAGATCGATGAAAAGCCCAAGAAGACCCCCACGGGCCAGTATGCTACCGGTGAGGACATCCTGCTGAATTATGAAGCCCAGCACGAAATTGTAAGAAAGATCCTGGACTTCAGGGAGCTGAGCAAATTGAAAAGCACCTATGTGGATGCTTTGCCTGCCCTGATCTCAAAACGTACGGGCCGGGTGCATACCACGTATAACCAGGCCGTAGCTGCTACGGGACGGCTCAGCAGCACCAATCCCAACCTGCAGAATATTCCTATCCGTACCGAGCGCGGACGGGAGATCAGGAAGGCGTTTATTGCCGGTGGAGATGAATTTGTGATCCTGTCGGCCGACTACTCGCAGATCGAGCTCCGGATCATGGCCTCCTTCAGCCGCGATGAAGGAATGATTGACGCCTTTGAGAAAGGAATGGATATTCACGCCGCTACAGCCTCCAGGGTTTTCGGGGTGGCTCCGGATGCGGTAACGCCCGAGATGCGGCGGAAGGCCAAGATGGTCAACTTCGGTATTATTTACGGTATTTCGGCTTTCGGACTGGCCCAGCGCCTGGGTATTGCCCGAACCGAGGCCAAAGCCATCATTGATTCGTATTTTGAGCAGTTTCCGCGTGTAAAATCGTATATGGACGATACCGTGCAGTTGGCCCGTGAGCAGGAGTATGTGGAAACCATACTGGGAAGAAGGCGCTACCTGCGCGATATCAACTCCCGGAACCAGACCAACCGCGGCTTTGCCGAACGAAACGCCATTAATGCGCCGATACAGGGCTCTGCAGCCGATATGATCAAGGTGGCTATGATCGATATCCACCGGTTTATGAAGGCCGAAAACCTGAAATCAAAGATGATCCTGCAGGTGCATGACGAATTGGTGTTTGATGCGCATCTTTCCGAAATAGATCTTCTGAAAGAGAAAATTGACTACTATATGGTCAATGCCATTCCGCTGAATGTAAAGGTAGAAACAGGCATAGGCATCGGGAAAAACTGGCTGGAAGCCCATTAACGGTCATACAGGATAGCCGCCAGCGCACTGATAAGCAGGAGGTTAAACTCGATGCCATTAAAACCGCCGCCCACCACAAACCAGCCGTTAGGCAGGTGGACCATAAAAATGCCGGCCACCAGGATGATTATGGTCAGCAGAACGGGCCACATTACCCATTTCCTGGTAAGAATACTGGCGGCGGCCACCACGTGTGAGAGCTTTATGATCCATGCCAGGGGCAGGCCCAGGAGACCAAAACCCTGGCTTTCGAGGTAGGAACCGAAACCGCTCAGGCCGTCCTCCAGCATTCCTGTCACACCGTGTACGGTCAGGATCAGGGCGGTGCAGATCCTCAGGAGCAGCATGCCGTAATTTCTTGTATCCGGAAGAATAGTCATCTGTAATTGTTGTTTAAAAATTTTAAAAACCCGGTTAAAAGCCTCGTTAAAAGCTCACCGCTGTAAATTCAAACGTATCCCCGTCAAACAGTCCTTTATCGCTCAGCTTCAGGGACGGAATCACCAGTAGCGCCATAAAAGAAAGGCTCATAAAGGGTGAACGCAGCCGGCATTCCAGCACTTCACGGGCAAAGCGGTCTATCCGGGTATATTCTTCCGCCACCTGGTAACCGTCTTTGGCGCTCATCAGCCCGGCGATAGGAAGCGGCAGCACCATTTTTTTATCTTTTGAAACAGCCGATAACCCGCCTTTCTCTTTTACCACCAGGTTAATGGCCTCGGCAATGGCCTTGTCATCTGTACCCGTGGCAACAATATTATGCGAATCATGGGCTACCGATGAGGCCAGCGCACCCTGCTTCAGGCCGAAGCCCCGGATATAAGCCACGGCCGGCGGAGCCGGGTGATACCGGTTATACACCACCATTTTCAGGATGTCTTCTTTTCCTATGTCGCTCAGGGGGGCAATGTGCTTCTCCGTGATCAGCTGGCCGTCAAGCACCCGGATCACGCGCATCTGCGTATCGCCGGGCTTTACCTGCACAGCCAGGTCTTTTTCAGAGACCGGGCTGGCCGAAAAACGGTTGATGAGCTCCGGCTCCTTTGACCCGATCAGGGTTTTCCCGTTTTCCGCTACTTTTTCCCCGTTAATATAGGTAGCCAGGATATGGAGATCGTCCAGGTTGTCTACTTCGATAAAATCGGCCAGCTCACCCTCGCGCAGGAGGCCTACGGGCAGGTTATAATGTCTTACCGGGTTAACAGAGGCCATCCGGAAGGCGGCAAAGCGGTTTACTCCTGCGGCAACGGCCCTTTTGACCAGCAGGTTAATATGGCCCAGGAGCAGCTCGTCGGGGTGCTTGTCATCTGAGCAGAACATCATTTGCTCCGAATGCCGGACCGCCAGGGGAATGAGCGCATCAAAGTTCCGGGCCGCGCTGCCTTCGCGGATCAGGATCTTCACGCCCAGCTTTAATTTTTCTTCGGCCTCTTCCAGGGTAAAGCATTCGTGATCGGTGCTGATTCCCGCAGAAAAATAAGCCGAAGCCTGTTCCCGCCGTAAGCCCGGCGCATGGCCGTCAACGGGCTTCTTATGCCTGCGGGCTATGGCCAGCTTTTCCATTACCCCGGCATCCTGGTGAATGACACCCGGGAAGTTCATCATTTCAGCTAGGTAGAGCACGCGCTCATCGGCCAGCAGCCGGTCAATATCCTGTGCCGTAACTTCGGCGCCGGCAGTTTCAAAACCGGTGGCCGGCACGCAGGAAGGTGCCCCGAAGAAGAATTTGAAGGGAACAGATTCGCCGTTCTCTATCATGTAGCTGACGCCCCTGGTACCTACCACGTTGGCAATTTCATGCGGATCAGATACGGTGGCTACCGTACCGTGCACCACGGCCATACGCCCGAACTGGGACGGCGGCAGCAGCGAGCTTTCAATGTGCACATGCGCATCAACAAAGCCCGGCAGGAAGTAGGAGTGACCCGGATCTTCCTCTCCTGTTTTTTTTATGTCGAAGATCCGGCCTTCATGAACGGTAAGGGTGCCGAAAAAGACCGAGTCGTCAAAGATGTTTACAATGTTTCCGGTATAGGTATTCATAGCATACAGGTGACCTGCTTCTTATTCATTAGACTGTAAATATATCTAAAAGCTTAGATAAGGTTCTATTTTTCGGATGGTTTCTTCGTCCAGCAGCCGGATCTGGCGGAGATCTTCCACAGACCGGAACGGGCCGTGCTGCCGGCGATACAGCAGAATGGCTTTGGCCTGGTGGGCTTTCAGGTAGGGATGCCGGAGGTTTTCAGCTTCATTAACCGGGATACGGCTGACCGGTGAACCGATCACCACGGCTTTTTTGAGGGTGGCCAGAACATCCGGCGGAATTCCGTAGGTTTCGTCCAGCTGTTCCGGAGAATGAAAGCCGCCCAGCGCATCGCGGAAGCGGATAATGCGCGAAGCCAGCACGCTGCCAATGCCCCGCAGGTTTTTCAGAGCGGTGGTGTCTGCCGTGTTGATGTCAAACGGCGGGGCTTTTTCTGCCCCAGCTTTACCTGTGTCGTATTTCTCCTGTTTTTTTCGTGCCCCGGTATCGGCTTTTACCGGCAGGCTTATCCAGCTTTCCAGCTCAGCGTATACTTCCGGCTTCAGGGAATAGATTTTCTGGAGGTCTTCTTTGTGCCTGAATTTTCCGCCTTTGCTGCGGTAGTTGAGAATGATGGCGGCCGTGCGGGCGGGAATGCCGAGGCGGGTCAGCTGCTCAAGGCTGGCCGTGTTAGGGTCAAACCTGAATTTTTCTTTTTTCTGTGCCGGAGGAGGGGCTTCTTCCCTGTCGGGCGGAGCTTCAGCCGCATATTGCTCTATGGTGTAGCGGATATGCTGCGAGCGGGTCAGGAAACTAACGGTGATATAAATGCCGGTACAGAACAGGGCGGCTGCCAGGAAAGCCAGGGTGCTCCGGGCTTCGCGGGTGGTGATCTCCAGGTTTTCCCGGAGATAAGCGAGGATCTTTTTCAAAATGTGCAGATGTTTTGTTGAGGGAATTTCTGGCCGGGCCGGGGTGTGTGCCGGGTTCCGGGCTGCAGCTTGTTTTAGCTATACCCGAACCGGCGCTTATGGCATGCCGGTTCGGGTGTAGCCGGTAACGGGGTCTGACCCCGGTGCTATATCTTCAGTCCTTTCATATACGCCGCGTTTTCTTTCATGGCATCCATAGAGTCGCCGGCATATTGCTCCTGCTCTACCATAAAGTATTTCACACCGCTTTTTTTGGCGGCTTTCAGGATGGCCGAGTAGTCCAGTAAGCCGGTGGTAAGAACGCCCTGGGCCGGTTTAGGATCACGCGTAACCAGCTGCTTAACGTGGCAAAGCTCATAACGGCCGGCATGCTTTTCAAAGTGCTGTATGCTGTTTTCGCCGGCTACTTCCGCCCAGTAGATGTCGAGCTCAAAAACCACCAGCTTCGGATCGGTGTTGGCCAGGAGAATGTCTTGTCCTTTTACCCCGTCTTTGGTTTCAAAAGAATAGCCGTGGTTGTGGTAGCCGAATTTCAGGCCGTATTTTTTACAAAGCTCGCCGGCTTTATTGAAATCGTCAGCCCTTTTTTTCCACTCGTCTTCCGACTTCTGAGGCCCGATATACGGTGTTATCAGGTATTTCAGGCCTACTTCTTTCGCCTTTTCGGCAGAGGCTTCGGTGATGTCGGGCAGGCCCATGTGCGTGCTCACCAGGTCTACACCGATCTCTTTGAAGAATTTTTTTGCTTCCGCCGCGCTCATGCCCCAGTAGGGGTCTTTGGAGAACGACTCAAACTGGGTATACCCCATGGAAGCCAGGGCGCGCATGGTACCGATAGGGTCTTTGGGCATCTTGTCGCGTACGCTGTAAAGCTGGCATCCGAAATCGTTTTTCTTAGCGGCAAAGCCTTGTAAACCGGCGGTTGCCATTGCTGAAAATGCGGCTCCGGTTTGTATAAATTGACGTCTGTTCATAGAATATTTGTTATTTAAGGTTAATCTTCAGAAATATTTTGCCGCTCCTTTATTCGCGCGGCTTCTCGTCTTTCAGGTGCTTCAGCTTTTTGTCGTCGATCTTCTCGTTCAGGAAATCGTTGAGCTTTTCAATATCGTAAGACATCTGGATTTCCCCGAAAGAATTGATCCGTACATCAAAGCCTTTTAATTCCTTGTGTACTTTGGGCAGCTCTGCCGGTTCTTTCTTTTTTTTTGCCATGTCTGTGCTGTACATTTTCCCAAAAATACGTGATCACCCGGAAATCTATTCTCCACCGGGGTTTAAATTTTAACTTTTTTCTTCCCGCAATACGATCCCTGTCTATTCTACCACCATTTTGAGAAGGTCTGTGTGCTGTCTTTCAGCCTGACCGGTTCTCCTATCCTGGGCGTGATCAGCGGAAACTGATGCTGAGCCGAGGCTTCGTATATTTTATCCAGCGGTTCGTACCAGGGATGCCTCGCCAGGGCATATTTGGAATTATGTACCGTCATCAGCTTCGCCGGCTTCAGCTCTTCAACGGCTTTTACCAGGTCTTCCGGGATAAGGTGAATGTATTTCCAGTCTTCATTGTACTGGCCGTTTTCCATAATGGCCAGGTCAATGGTGCCAAACTGCTCTTTGATTTTCCGGAAGTGGCTGTCGTAGCCGGTGTCGCCTGATAAATAGATGTTGCCCAGGGCGCTTTGCAGCATATACCCCGCCCAGAGCGAATGGTTGGAGCTTATTCCTCTTCCTGAAAAATGCCGGGCCGGCAAGGCGGTAAGGTGAATACCGCCTTCCAGCTGAACGTCTTCGTTCCAGTCGAGCTCGGTAATAATGGCCGGGTCAAATCCCCAGTATTCCAGGTGGGCGCCTACTCCCAGCGGACAGATCACCTTTCCCGTGCGGCCTTTCAGGTTGAGCATGGTTTTGTAGTCAAGGTGATCCCAGTGGTCGTGCGTGATCAGGAGGTAGTCTATATCAGGCATGTCATCCGGCCGGTAAATGCCGGTTCCCGGATAGGCTTTGTTCACAAACGCCACCGGCGATGCGGAAACCAGCACAGGGTCTGTCAGGATGCGTTTCCCGTTAATTTGCAGGTAAAGAGAAGAATGGCCCATCCAGACCACCAGGTCTTCGTTGCGGTCCAGGTTTTTCAGATCGGTTTTAACGGCGGGCAGCTTTTGTGAGGGGCGCAGGTCTTTTACCCGGATAAACATGAAATCCCACAAGGCGCGTACTTTTGATTTATCGCTTACCAGCATTTGGGTGGGAGACTGGTTTTGAAATTGCCCGTTTTTGTAATGGGGCGATTGCCTGATTCTTTCCAGGCGGCTGCCTTCGGGCAGCTTACCGAACATGGGCTGCTGCATAAAAATCCATACGGCTGCTGCCAGCAGTACGATCAGGCCTGTGATAGTAAAGATCATTTTTTTCAATATTTTCCGGATTAGTTTACGATAGATGTTGCCCGATTCTCAGGCGTTCTTCCTCCAGGTCCAGCTTCAGCAGGTGCAGCCTTACCAGCTCTTCGTCTATTTTCGGGTTATTTTTATTTTCCTCCCGCAGCCATCTCCGTTGCTCTTCCAGCACTTCGAAGCAGATGGCCCGGGCCGGGTCAGAAACCCCGTGCATTGAAGCGGCCGGGCCTTCCTGTTCCCAGCGGTCCATCAGCTGCCGGAAATATTCGTTTTCCGCTTTTTTGTCACGGTGGTTTTCGTGCAGGTAGCTGAAAGCCGCTTCGCGCATCCCCTTTTTCAGCAGGTTTTGTGCTTCTTCTTCCGAAAGGTAGGCATCCTGCAGGTCTGAATATTTTAACTTCCTGATCAAAGCGGGCAGGGTTAAGCCCTGCACGATCAGGGTAACCAGGATCACCACAAAGGTGATAAACAGGATGAGGTGACGGTGGGGAAAGGACTGCCCGTTATCCATCTGCAGAGGAATAGACAGGGCGGCAGCCAGGGAAACCACCCCGCGCATGCCCGTCCAGCCCAGGATCAGCGGCGCTTTCATACCGGGATCACGGGAAGCCACCCGGATGAAGTTTCGCATGATGAGGGTTACTATAACGGCACCGAAGGCTGCTAAAAACCGTACCGCGACCAGTACGGCGGTGATCAGCAGGCCGTAGCTCACCGCTTCATACAAGCTGACACCTTCATCGGCCAGCCCCTGCATGATCTCGGTGAGATCAAGGCCGATCAGCAGGAAGACGATACCGTTAATCAGGAAAGCAAAGCTTTCCCAGACATTGGCCCCTTTTAAACGCGCTTCAGAGGTACGGAGAAACTGGTGTCTCCTGACCGAAAGAAACAGGCCGCCGCTTACCACGGCGAGCACGCCCGAGGCATGCACTTCTTCGGCCACAATATACATCAGGTAAGGAGCTACCAGGCTGAGAATGGTGTCCATATTCACGTCAGTAGGAAAAAACCGGTGAACTTCCAGGAAGATAAAAGCCAGTAAAATGCCTATACCTACGCCCCCCGTTACCATCCAGCCGAAGCTCAGGGCGGCATCCTGCCATACAAACTGGCCGGTAGCCACGGCCACCATGGCGAAGCGGAAGATGATCAGCGAAGAGGCATCATTGAAGAGGCTTTCGCCTTCTAAAACCGTAGACAGGTTTTTCGGAATTTTTACAAACTTCAGAATGGCCCCGGCACTAACGGCGTCAGGAGGAGAAATGATGCCGCCCAGCACAAAGCCCAGGGCCAGTGAAAAGCCCGGGATAATGGCATTGGCGGCGAAGGCCACCGACAGGGCCGTCAGGAAAACCACTACGAAAGCAAAACTGGTGATGATGCGTCGCAGCTTCCACATCTCTTTCCAGGAAACGGCGAAAGCGGCTTCGTATAAGAGAGGCGGCAGGAAGATGATGAAGATCAGCTCAGGATCAATTGTGATCACCGGGATGCCCGGTATAAAGCTGACCAGCAGGCCGGCAATAACTAGCAGAATAGGATACGCTATTCTCAGCTTGTTGGCCAGCATGATGGCAATAATGATGACGAGCACCAGGGCCAGGTAAAATACAAAGTGCTCAACCATCTTCGTGTTTTTAACAGGGGGACCGCTCTTGCGGGCCGATTTGCAAATCTATGAAATTCCGGAAAGTTTTGAGATATCTTTTACCTCTAAAACATTTTGGGGGTAGCCGTTCAGGGTTACGTTGATCATGGCCCGGGCCACTTCTTCCAGCCTCAGGAAAAAAGTTTTGCTGAACAGCCGGAAGAAAGGAAACAGGAAGTCAATGGCCTTGTAATATCCTTTGATATGCCGGGCTCCCTGAACGGGTTTCATAAATGCCGGACGGAAGTTATAAACCGCTTTGAAAGGCAGCCGGGCCAGGTCACTTTCGGTTTTACCTTTTACCCGTGCCCACATCTGCCGGCCGTTGCTGCTGGTGCCGGCCCCCGATACGTAGCAAAAGGTCATGCCGGGGTTATTGCGGGCAAGCGAAGCGGCAAAGTTCAGCGTCAGGTCGTAGGTAACCCGGGTGTATTGCTCTTCGTTCATTCCCACAGACGAAACCCCGGCACAGAAGTAACAGGCATCGTAACCGGCCAGCTGGCCGGAGATAGCGGAGATATCATTGAAATTGTCGTGGAGCAGCTCCCTTATTTTCGGTCCCGAATATCCGCTTGGCCTCCGGTTGATAAGCAATATGTTTTCTATCAGCGGGTTAGCGATACATTCCTGCAAAACCCCTTCGCCTACCATGCCGGTAGCGCCTGTGATAATGACTTTGAGTTTCATTTTGTTGGTTTACCGTTACAAAGGTAAATTACGCAAATTTACCGGAAAGATACTATTTAAGTTTAAACCGATACTTTTACGGATCCGGGGCAGATAAACGGTCTGCGGTTTTTTGTGCGGCTGGAAATTTTCATGCGGGCTAAATATTATTGCCTGCAGAACGCGGCTTATTCTGAAAAAAATAATAATTTTAAAGCCGATTGAAAACCGGACAGAAGTACTTTCCGGTAACTGATATTAACCTTATATAAAAAATCATGGAGCAAAATTCTGATAATTCCAGAAGAAGTTTTATTAAAACCGGCCTGGTGGCTGCCGGGTCATTTCTCATTGTTCCCCGCCATGTATTGGGAAAAGGGTATATTCCGCCGAGCGACAAGCTTAACCTGGCTGCGATAGGAGCCGGAGGAAAAGGTACCGGCGATATTTTCAACGCCTACAATAACGGCGCCAACAATGTGGTGGCCCTGTGTGATGTGGATTTCGGCCAGGCTGCGAAGTCGGTGGAACGATTCCCCAATGCCAAAAGGTACAGCGACTTCCGGAAGATGTTTGAAGAGATGGGTAAGGAAATTGACGGGGTAACCATTTCCGCACCCGACCATATACATGGAATTGCCGCTATGACCGCCATGCAGAACGGGTGCCACGTATATGTTCAGAAGCCGCTTACGCATAATATTTACGAGACCCGGAGGCTGACCGAGGCTGCCCGTCAATACAAGATGGTTTCGCAGATGGGTAACCAGGGGGCCTCTAACCCCGGCCAGCAGCAGATGATCGAATGGTTCAACAAAGGCCTGATCGGAACGGTAGATACCGTATATGTATGGACCAACCGCCCGGTATGGCCGCAGGGAATCCCGGTGCCGTCAGGTAACCCGCCTCTGCCCGATACCATGAGCAAAGAAAACTGGGATCTGTTCATCGGACCGGCCGATTATGTGGATTACCACCCGCTTTACCATCCGTTCAAATGGCGCGGCTGGTGGAATTTCGGTACCGGTGCCCTGGGCGATATGGGTTGCCATCTGATCGATCCGCCGTTTCGTGTACTCGGACTGGGCTATCCTACCGAAGTGGAGTGCAGCGTAGGCCAGGTATTCATCAAAGACTGGAACCCGGAATATATTCCTGAGGGTTGTCCGCCATCATCGCATGTTCAGGTGGCTTTCCCGGCCACGAAGAAAAACAACAAGGCGTTGAAGATGATCTGGACCGACGGCGGTATCCGGCCTTTCCATCCTGACCTGATCCCGGCTAACGATTCGATCGGGGAGAAGGGCAGCGCCAACGGGGTAATGATGATCGGTAGCAAGGGTATCATGACCTGTGGTACGTACGGACTGGAGCCTAAAGTGTACAAAAATAACGGCGAGGTGCTGACCATGCCGAAAGATTATAAAACTTCAAACAAGAACGAAACGCTGTCGGAGTACGGACACCAGGTATCCTGGACAGAGGCCATTAAGGCGGGCTTTGGCAGCAAGGAGCATCTTGCCCTTACGTCGTCGTTCGACTATTCCGGCCCGCTGACCGAAACCGTGCTGATGGGTAACCTGGCTATCCGCAGCTACCAGGCCGCCAAGAAAAACGATAAAGGCTGGCTGGAGTTTGACGGACGCAAGAAGCTGCTCTGGAACGGTAAAGATATGAAGATCACCAATTACGATGACGCTAACCAGTATGTGACACGGAATTACCGTGACGGCTGGAAGCTTATTTAAGTGAAAAGTGAAAAGTGAAAAGTTGCGGTACAATTCTTTTATATAAGGAATTATGTACCGCAACTTTTCACTTTTCACTTTTAGTTTTTCACTTACCCCCTTATTCTTTTGTTTGCATAAACTCTTCCGCTTTTTTCATCATGTCTTTGCTGCCGCAGAAAAAGGGTACCCGCTGATGCAGGCTGGTAGGGGTGATGTCGAGAATGCGGGTAAAGCCGTCAGAGGCCTTTCCGCCGGCCTGTTCTGCCAGGAACGCCATAGGGTTGCATTCGTACAAAAGCCGGAGCTTACCGTTGGGCTTGTTGGTGCCTGAAGGATAGATGTAAATGCCTCCCTTTAGCAGGTTACGATGGAAATCAGAACAGAGCGAACCGATATAACGGGAGATATAGGGCCGGTCGCCTTCTTCTTCCTGGCAATATTTGAGAAACTTCTTCACACCGGCCGGGAACTTCACGTAATTTCCTTCATTGATTGAATAGATCTTTCCTTTTTCCGGGAATTTCATGTCGGGGTGAGAGAGGAAGAAAACGCCTACTCCCGGGTTAAGTGTAAAGCCGTTTACCCCGTGCCCTGTGGTGTAAACCAGGATGGTCGATGTACCGTATACCACATAACCCGCCGCTACCTGCATGTGGCCGGGCTGCAGAAAGTCGTCAATGGTTACCGGCGTGCCTATGGGTGTTACCCGGCGGTAAATGGAGAAAATGGTACCTACCGAAACGTTTACGTCAATGTTGGAGGAGCCGTCAAGCGGATCAATGAGCACTACATACTTGCAGTAGTCCTGGTTTTTGGTGCTCTGGATGGCAATGAAGTCTTCGTTTTCTTCTGAGGCAATACCGCATACCACCTCCCGCTGGGAGAGGGTATTGATGAAGGTGGTGTTGGCAAAAACATCCAGCTTCTGCTGTATTTCTCCCTGTACGTTTTCTTCCCCGTGGTCACCCAGGATATCAATCAGGCCGGCCCGGTTGACGTGATTGTTGACAATCTTGGTAGCCAGCCGTATGGCGCTCAGAATACGGGAAAGTTCACCGGTGGCGTATTTAAAATGATCCTGGCGGTCAATAATAAATTCACCCAGTGTCTGGATGGGTTTGGTAATCATGGTGTTGATGAAGTTATTTTCCGCGAAAATAGCCTATTCCTTCAAGCCATGAAAGAAGAAAGATTAATAAAAAATATTAATAATGATTTCTGGGAAAAATCATACGTTTTTAAGCGATAAAAAGGTTTTTTCCGGCTTAAATCCTATTTGATCTCGTATTCGAGGCGGGTAGTGATGGTAGCCGTTTTGTTTTTGGCATAGGTATTATACGACCCGCCCCAGGAGAAATCTTCCGATGAATTCTGGGCAATGATCTGGAAAACCCCCATGCTGGCTTTTTTGAGGCTGCCCAGGCGGGCATCAGCATTTTGGGCTATTTTTTCGGCCCGGTTATTGGCGTCTTTGGTGGCGTCAGCGATCATTTCCACTTTCAGCTCGGCCAGTTTGGTATAGTAATATTCGGGAGTGTTGGAGTAAAATTCTACGCCCTGGTTGATGATCTCGCTGACTTTCCGTGAAATATCTTCTATTTTGTCTACTTCTTTTGACTCGATCTGCACGCTCTGGGTGAGGTTAAAGCCGTTGAAGGTATTGCGTGAGCGGCCGCTTTGAGGGTCGTACTCGTTAGAGATGTCGCGGTTGATATTAACGGCAGAGAAAACAATAGAAGCAGCCGGTATGCCTTTTGAAACCAGGTAATTTTTCAGGATCTCCCGGTCTTTGTCAAGCTCGGCATAGGCTTCTTTGAGGTTGAAGTTCTTTTTACTGAAGCTGCCTGACCATACGATCAGGTCAGACGTGAAATCTTTTTTGCCCAGGCCGGTAACGGTGATGGTTTTTTCTGTCTTGTTCCGGTGGATGACGGCATCTCTCAGGATCAACGCTATAAGAATAGCGGCAACGGCGGCGATGAGGTAATTTTTCATATGTATAAGTTAGTTCCGGATAAAGGGTGCCCGGGGTACTTTAGTAAACCAGGCCCGTTTGTTGTATGTGCTCACGGAAGATGCTGCAGCTTTCCACGTGCGCACCGGGCAGGTAACCTGTACTCATCAGGAACTCGTTTACGATTTCTCCTCCTGTAAATTTAAACGTTTTCTTAAATATTTTTACCCACTCTTCCTTTTTTTTCGGATGATGGTGCTCAATCCAGCTTTTAAAGGTGCCGTGTTCTTTCTTTAACTCCAGGATCACGCCGGCATTGTGTATGGCTGCATTTATTTTCAGCCGGTTACGGATGATCCCCGGGTTGGCCAGCAGGCGCTCGCGGTCGGTTTCGGTATACAGGGCCACTTCTTCTATGGAAAACCCCGAATAGGCTTCCCTGAATGCCTGCTGCTTTTTCAGGATGATATCCCACGATAATCCCGCCTGGTTGATTTCCAGGATCAGCCGGCCGAACAGCTCGTTATCGTCTTCAATAGGAAACCCGTAATGAAAATCATGGTAAATGCGGTGATGATTATCAACGGGCAGGGCTTTACAATAGTCGCAATAGCTCATAACGGTAGTTTTTTCAGCAGTTCCCAGTCTTCTACTGCCTGGAGATAAGCCAGGTTAAGCAGGATACAGTTGGTATTGTTCATACGCCGGTGGGCTTCTTCAAAGGGCAGTACCAGGGTGGTAATGTGCTCATCGTCGACCCCGGTTTCCCGGTTGCTGATGGCCATGATCTCCTCCCGGTCAAGCTCCAGTTCGGTGAAGAAGAGGTACATGCATTCGTCAGAAGTACCTGTACTGGGAAAAAGCCGGCGGTCATGGAATACCGGGGTGAGCCGGTCCCCGGCAACAGAAAGCCCGGTTTCTTCGAAAATCTCTCTTACGGCTACTTCCTGCGGCGTTTGGGTGTTGTCTATCATGCCCGCGGGGTGCTCGTAGGTCAGTCCGCCTTCTGCTATACGCCTTTGCCTGACCAACAGGAGGTGCTTTTCACGGGTGTGGCGGTCAATAAGACAGACCAGGACGGTGACCACTTCGCCTTTCAGGAAACAGATGGGAGGTATTTTGTTGCCTTCGGGCGTTCGGGCATCCAGCAGGACCAGTGAAAACAGCACTTCTCCCTGGTGATTACGCCGGGTATAAACTTCTTCGATGTGATTTACGGCCAGCCCGCTTGCCTGCAGGTGGCTTTTCCACAATTGAAATTTAGGGGCGTTTTCCAGTTTTTCCATATTCCTTCAGTTGATGTAAAATATCGTGCAGGCCGTTTTGTTTGATTTCGTAAACGGTGGCCAGCTGCATCCCCAGCTTGCCCGCCGGGAACCCGCCTTTGCGCATAAACCATTCCAGGTAGCTTATGGGCAGATCGGCCAGCAGGGTACCTTTGTATTTCCCGAAGGGCATTTCTGTCTGCACAAGGGTGAGGAGGATTTCTTTGTCGGGAAACATATGATGTTACGTTAAAAACGAAAAGTGAATAGCGGTCCGCCGCTGCGGTTAAAAGTTATGGAATATATGTACTGATATTCCATAACTTTTCGTTTCTAACTATTAACTTATTCCTGGTTCAGTGTTTCGAGCACTGAAATGGCCGTAAGGTTGACAATTTCACGCACGGTAGCACCCAGCTGAAGCACCTGGATGGGTTTTTTGAGTCCCAGGAGCAACGGGCCTACTTTCTCAATTCCTGCTACTTCTTTCAACAGGTTATACGCAATGTTGGCCGAAGAAAGGTTAGGGAAGATCAGCACGTTGGCCGGACCGTCTGCCAGGCTGGAGAACGGATGATGCTCTTTGAGCAGCTCGGTATCAAAAGCCAGGTGCGCCTGCATTTCACCGTCTACCACCATGTCAGGGTGTTTCTTTCTGAGTATATCTACCGCCTTACGTAAGCGAACCGGCGCCGGGCCGTTTGCTACCGATCCGAAGTTGGAGTAGGTCACAAAGGCAATTCTCGGCTTGATGTTCAGCTGTTGTACCATTTCGGAAGTGATCTCGGCGATCTGCACCAGGTCTTCTACTTCCGGATCAAAGTTAACGGTGGTATCGGCCAGGAACAGCGGGCCGAAACGGCTCATAAGGATATACATCCCGAAGATCTTGTTGACGCCGTCGGCCGGCCCGATCACCTGCAGTGCCGGGCGTATGGTGTCAGGATAATTACGGGTCATACCGCCGATCATGGTATCTGCCAGGCCCAGCTTGACCATCAGGCAGCCATAGTAGGTTCTTCGGGTTACCATATCTTTGGCGTCCTGCACGGTAATGCCCTTGCGCTGGCGTTTTTCAAACAGAAAATCGGCAAACTTCACCAGTTGGTCCTCTTCTGTGGCATTGGCCGGGTTACGGGGATCAATGATCTCTATTTCTTCTGAAAGACGAATGTTGTTTTCGTCGATCAGGGCACGGATCTTCTCTTTGTTTCCGAGCAGGATCGGGATGGCAATCCGGTCTTCCACGATCTGCTGGATGGCTTTGAGCACGGTGATGTTCTCGGCATCGGCATACACCACCCGGCGGGGATTTTTCTGCGCTTTGGTCATGATCACCCGGCTGAGGGTATTGTCTTGTCCGAGACGTTTGGTTAGCTGGTGCTCGTAGGTTTCCCAGTCGGTAATGGGGTGCTTGGCCACACCGGTTTCTATGGCCGCTTTGGCCACGGCCGGAGAAACGGTGGTGATCAGGCGGGGATCAACCGGTTTCGGGATGATGTAGTTTTTACCGAAAGAAAGATTAACTTCGCTGTAGGCCAGGTTCACCAGGTCGGGTACCGGCTTTTTAGCCAGTTCGGCCAGTGACCGTACGGCAGCCAGCTTCATTTCTTCGTTGATCTCGCTGGCCCGCACGTCTAAAGCGCCCCGGAAGATGAAGGGGAAGCCCAGCACGTTATTCACCTGGTTGGGGTAGTCAGAGCGGCCTGTTGCCATGATGATGTCAGGGCGGGCGGCCATGGCCTCTTCATACGATATTTCGGGGGTAGGGTTGGCCAGGGCAAAGATGATACAGTCTTTGGCCATGCTTCTGACCATATCCTGGGTAACTACGTTTCCTTTCGAGAGCCCCACAAATACATCGGCTCCCTGCATGGCCTGCTCCAGGGTGGTATCGGCCGGGAGGTTATCGTTGGCAAATTCAATCTTCTTGCCGTCAAGATTGGTGCGTGAAGGGTGAATCAGCCCTTTGGAGTCAAACATGAAGAGGTTCTTTTTGTCAGCTCCCAGCGCAATATATAGGCGTGAACAGGAAATGGCCGAAGCCCCGGCCCCGTTCACAATGATCTTCATTCCGGAAAGGTCTTTGCCCACCAGCTCTGTGGCATTCAGGAGGGCGGCCGAAGAAATGATGGCTGTTCCGTGCTGGTCATCGTGCATGATCGGAATATTCAGCTCTTTTTTGAGCCTTTCTTCAATTTCGAAGCAGGCCGGTGCTGAGATGTCTTCCAGGTTTACGCCACCAAAGGTGGGTTCCATAATTTTTACGGTCCTGACAAACTCATCGACGTTTGTGGTGTCTAATTCAATATCAAAAACATCAATATCGGCAAATATTTTAAAAAGCAGCCCTTTTCCTTCCATTACCGGCTTACCGGCCACGGCGCCTATGTCGCCCAGGCCCAGCACCGCGGTGCCGTTGCTGATCACGGCTACCAGGTTGCCTTTTGCGGTGTATTTGTAGGCGTCATCCGGGTTAGCCTGGATAGCCAGGCAGGGCTCGGCCACTCCCGGCGAATACGCCAGTGAAAGGTCTCTCTGGTTGGCATATTCCTTGGTCGGAATTACTTCGATTTTGCCGGGTCTGCCTTTGGCATGATACTCTAAAGCTTCTTCTTTGAGGTTTTTTTTCGAACTCATTTGGTCAATCTGAAAATTACAAAATCAATGAGGTTGCAAGTAAGTACAATTCAGGGAAATTAGGAACCAATTTCTTACTTTATTCCAGCTTCAGGATGCGTGACTCAAAGACGCTTCCTATATAGAGCCGGATATTCCCCGAAGAATCCGCCACAGGCAGGGCCGTGCTGGAGCCCGAGAGCTGCCGGCCGGTATCCATAAACACCAGGTGGGGCTGATCATTTTCGAGGTAGTATACAGAAGACGGGGAAATTTTACCGGCATCGCGTGCATGCGCCGCAAAGGCCAGCAGCTTGGGGTGGGCCGCAAAGTAAATCCGGTTGCCGTATACCATCAGGTTGTCAGGGGCATCCGGAACTTTCAGGGTCTTTTCTTTTTCAAGGCGGTAATAAGAGGTTACCGGCTTGTATACACCGATCCGGCTGCCCAGGGTAGAGGCAATGTATAAGCGGTCGTTAAAGAGGGCAATGCCGTTCGGATATGTAATTTTATCGAGGGCAATGTCTGAGCGGGTACCGTCATAATACACCACGTTGCCTACGGGCAATTGCAGGTAATCGGCCGCTGTTTTCTTCCACCCGTCTACCGCACCGTGGTCATTGGTTACAAAAAAAGCATTTTCTCCTACGGCCAGCAGGTCATTGGGAGAGCTGAAGTCGGTGCTGGAGAAAGAATTTTCGAGCCGGAGAGAGTCGTTCAGGAACCGGAATTTCAACACCACATTTTTGGTATTTCGGTGGCTGATCACAAAGAGGTATTTGTTCCCGTTCAGGTTCAGGAAGGAAATGCCGTGCGGCCTGAATTCGGAAAGCGCCAGGTGCTCCGTAAGGTTCCTGAGGTGATTGCCGTCTGCATCAAGCGCATAAATAGCACCGGTAGAGTTCCTGTCGCGCCGGTCGTGAGAGCTCAGGAAGAGCGTTCCCGTTTCCGGGTCGTAATCGAGGTCTTCAATGCCCGGCGGGGTAGGAACCGGTATAACCTTTACCTTATCGCGGTAGTTTTTAACCGTTTTAAATGCACCTGACCGGATGAGGGTGCGCAGCACAACGGCCAGGAGGCCGGCCAGCAACACCAGGCCCAGCAGCCTGAACGGGTACCTTTTCATGACGTGGCCAGCAGCTTTTTCATGTAATCTGCATCCTTTTTGCTGTCGTCAAGGGCCGTAGAGCCGTCAAAACGCTCCTGTTCCACGATAAAATATTTCAGCCCGTTTTCTTTGCCGGTCTTCAGGATAGAGGCGAAGTCAATGCGCCCGTTACCCAGGAAAGTGCTGGCGCCCACGGGCCATTCTTCGGTGCGCGGCTCATCAGAGGCGTCAAGCTCCCGTACTTTTTCTTCTTTGTAAAGGTCTTTGAAGTGGGCAAAAGAGAAGCGGCCCGAATGCTCACGGAACCATTTTTCAGGGTCCTGGCCGGCTTTCACCGCCCAGTAGAGGTCGAGCTCGAAGTCTACCAGCGCAGGATCGGTATTGCCGGTCAGGATAGCGTAGGGCAGATCACCCTGCGGTGTCACGGTAAATTCCTGGTGGTGATTGTGGTACCCGCTTTTCAGGCCGGCAGCCTTAGCGATTTTCCCCTGCCGGTTAAGTCCTTCGGCCAGCCTTTTCCAGTCGTCTGAAGAGCTTTGCGGACCCGGGTAGGGGTTAAACACATGCTTAACGCCGATAGAGGCACATTCGTCGCAGAGCTTTTTGAAGTCGTCTTCCGAAGCCGGGTCAATGGTGAAACGCGGGTCTATGTGCGAGCTGACCATCTCCATGCCCAGATCTGAGAGCACTTTCTGAAATTCGGCAGGAGTCATGCCCCAGAAGATGCCTTTTTCACCGGTGAAGCTTTCAATTTGCCTGTATCCGTCATCCGACAGGAAATTAAGCGTGGCTAAAGGATCTTTGGCCATGTCTTCTTTGACGGTCCAGAGCTGGATGCCGAACGGTTTTGACTGATCCTGCTTGCAGGAAGTGAGGTTACTGAGGAGCATTGGCCCAGCCAGTGCCGAAACACCGGAGGCTTTCAGGAATTTTCTTCGCGACAGGTACATAAGGTTAAAGTTTTATTCCCTGCAATAATAAGAAAAAAAGCAATTGATGTGCAGATAAAACAGATAATATGAGGGAGTAACGGAAGGGCTGAAATGCAGATGACGCGGATCATCTATACAAAACTGTATAGAAATCCGCGTCATCCGGCAATGTTCTGCTTACTTCGCTACTTCGATATTGGCTTCGCGCTGGTTGATGGTTTTTCCTCTCATACCGTCAATGACTTTCCTGACATCGCGGTGAGGCACTTCCACAAAGCTGAATTTATCGTACATATCGATCTGGCCGATCACCCGTCCGGGGATCCGTGCCTCAGAGGCAATGGCACCTACAATATGGTTTGGCGAAACGTTATCTTTCCGGCCCAGGTTAATGAACAGGCGGGTCATTCCTTCTTCGCTTACGCGGCCGCTGTCGGCCGGTCTTCTTTTATCGCGGCTGCCGGCGCTGAAACGATCGCTTTTTTCACGGCCACCGAATTTGCTCTTTTCACCCCTGCTGCTTCTTGCGTCGTCAGAAATGTCCTCATCCCGGAAATCGGAACGGCGTGCGGCTCCCATCTGCATTCTCATCAGGGCAGAAACGATCTGGTGGGTATAGTAACCTTCTTCTTTGAGCTGGTCTACTATGGCCTCGTAGCGCTGGTTGTCTTCGTCCAGGATATTTTCCCTGATCTTATCAATAAATTTATCGGCACGGGCTTTGTCGAGGTCGGCGCCGGTCGGGATCTTTCCTTGTGGAATAGCTGCTTTGGTGTATTGTTCCAGGTCACGCATCCGGCTTCTGTCGCGTTTGGTGATAAACAGGAACGCCTTACCCAGCTTACCGGCACGGCCGGTACGGCCTATACGGTGCACGTAGTATTCCAGGTCCATGGGCAGGTCATAGTTGATCACGGCATCTACACCGCTTACGTCAATACCCCTCGCCGCCACATCGGTAGCCACCAGGATCTTGGTATTTCCGTTCCTGAACTTGTTCATCACCTGGTTACGGGCTGCCTGGCGCATATCACCGTGAAGCCCTTCAGCTGCATAGCCGTTGGCCTGAAGCTCTTCCACCACTTCGTCTACTTTTGATTTGGTGTTACAGAAAACCAGCATCAGCTGCAGGTCATGCACATCAATCAGGCGAACCATCAGCTCAAATTTGGCTTCTCTTTTCACCGCGTAGAACGACTGCTCAATGTTGGTATTGGTTACCTCTTTTTTGGTAACTTTGATGATCTCCGGGTTGTTCTGGAATTTTTTGGTGATGTTCATGATCTCTTTTGACATCGTGGCCGAGAACAGCACGGTCTGGCGTTCTTCTTTCACGTGCGAAAGGATCTGCTCAATATCGTCCCGGAAGCCCATGTTCAGCATTTCGTCGGCCTCGTCCAGGATAACCATTGAAATGTTATCCAGCTTTAGGGTTTTTCTTTCAATGTGGTCCATGATACGGCCGGGCGTACCTACCACGATCTGCGTTCCTCTTTTAAGGTTGGCAAATTGTCTTTCATACGATTCCCCACCGTAAATGGCGGTTACCAGCAGGCCTTTTTTGTACTTGGCCAGCAGGGTGATCTGCTCTTTAACCTGGAGGGCAAGCTCACGGGTAGGGCAGAGAATAAGCACCTGGGTGCTTCTGTCGTCGGCATCCACGTGCTCTATGGCCGGGATACCGAAAGCGGCGGTTTTTCCGGTTCCGGTTTGCGCCTGGCCGATCACGTCACGGCCTGATAAAACTACAGGGATAGCGGCTGTCTGGATTGGAGTAGATTCGGTAAAACCCATTTCTTCCACGGCTTTCAGGATATAATCTGAAATAGGAAGTTCTGAAAACTGTAATGTTTGCATACAAATGACTGCAGGTTGCTTACGCTGAGCAACCCATATTTTTTAGATAATAAATTAGAGGCGATAGCGACACGCCCTTCATCACGGACCAGATCCGTTTACTGCTCTGAAGGGGTAAAAAAATAAAAGGTATAAATCCTTTTGCCGAATGCAGAGACCCTAACGGATAAATCGGATGCAAAGGTACGAAATATTCCCGGTTGGTGCTTACGGGGTTTAAATTTTCTTCAGATCGGGCAGGAAAATATTGTAAAAGTTATATTTTTGAGGTTTCCGGGTAAAATTTATATCAAAAAACAGGAAAACAGGAGAGTCCGGTTAGTCTTTAATGGTCTTTCCGGAGTTATATCTCTGATATAAATGTATACCGGTTATATGAATAAAACAGAATGGATTATGAAGAAGAGAGCAGGTATGCTGGCGGCGGTGCTGGTGCTGCTAGTGACAGAATTTACATGGGCGCAGCGTATCAGCCGGCAACCCGATTCTACCCGGATATGGGTGGCGGCGCACCGCGGCGGACACCTCACCGTGCCTGAAAATTCACTGGGGGCTATCGATGAGGCCGTACAGGCGGGTGCTGATGTGGTGGAGATTGATGTACGCGAGACCCGCGACGGCGTGATGGTGCTCATGCACGACAGGCAGCTCGACCGGACTACCACCGGCAAGGGGGAGGTTGGTACCTTTACCTATGCAGAAACACAGCAGCTGTACCTCACCCATAACGGGCAGGCTACCCATTACCGGGTCCCCACTTTCCGGGAGGCCCTTGCCTATGCCAAAGACAGGGTGATGGTAGATATCGACTTTAAGGTAGACGGCATGGAGGCCCGTAAAAGAGCCTATGCCATGATCAGGGAGCTGGGAATGGAAAGCCAGGTATTGTTCTTTTTGTACGATTATACCGAAATGGACACCCTCTATACGATAAATCCCCGTATAAAGATGATGCCCCGGGCATATAATGATGACCAAATGCGAAAAATAATCGACAAAGACCTGACCGATATTATTCACGTGGATCCTTCTTTTGAAAACTCCCCCCTGCTGCCTGAAGCCTATAACAGGGGCATCCGTCTGTGGATGAACAGCCTGGGAGATACAGACCGCAAAGCGTCTGATAGCCAGTCGGTTTACGAAGACTTCCTGCGGCGGTATAAATACATCCGTGCGGTACAGACCGACTACCCCGCCCGGCTGAAAGCGGTGCTGGCCCGGCCATAAAATGCCGGCCGCGGCCGCAGGGAGGAGAAAGAAGGTTTATAAGATTTTGGTAATTTTGCAGTTGTATATATAGTATAGAACCAATACCATTCAGTTAAAAAAGTTACAACTCAAAATTTCATGTTCAGAAGTATTCTGTTTTTTTGCGTGCTTTGCTCCCTACGTGCATTGGGGCAGGCAGATGTCAGCGGATTGTTACAAGGGGAAGGCGACCGGGAACCGTTGATATTTGCCAATGTATCCCTGTTCAATTCCCAAACCCATGATTATGTAAAAGGGGTTCAGACCGACCTCGACGGAAAATTTGTGCTTTCGGCCATTGCTTCCGGAAGCTATTACCTGAAAGCCAGCTATGTGGGCTTTGTAGATATGCAGAAGAATATTGTGGTGGAAAACGGCAGGAACCTGGACCTGGGCACGCTGCTGTTGCAATCTACCGGCACCCTGCTGGAAGAAGTGGTGGTGGCCGGTGCCAAGCCGGCTATGGAGCTGCAGATGGACAGGAAGGTGTTCAATGTGGGCCAGAGCGCCATCAGCGTGGGCGGTACGGCTACCGACCTCCTGGCAAATGTGCCTTCGCTGCAGGTGGATATGGACGGATCGGTCAGCCTGCGGGGAGCTTCCAATGTAAAAATACTTATTGACGGCAAAGAGTCGGCTATGGCCGGAAACGACATCACCCGCCTGCTGCAGGCGCTGCCGGCCAACGCCATTGAACGGGTGGAAGTGATCACCAACCCCTCGGCCCGGTACGACGCGGAAGGGCAGTCGGGCATCATCAATATTGTACTGAAAAAAGAAGCCCGTTACGGGTTTAACGGAGCGGCAACGGCCTCCGCCGGCTGGTACGGCAATGCCGGTGCCGGCTTTAACCTGAATTACCGGCAGGGTAAATGGAATTATTTCGGCAGCTATAATTTTAACCGGCGGAATATGGTAGGCGACAGCTGGAACAATACCCGTTTTTTTGCGACCGATGCCCGTACGGAAACCCGCAGTGAAAGCACCCGTAAGGGACTGAATCACGGATTCGGCGCCGGTGTAGACTACTATGTCACCGAAAAGACCCTCCTGGGCGTTTCCGGGAATATGAGCCTGCGCGATAATGACCGCCGCGAAGATCTTTTCTACCGGTACACCAATAATCCTGAAATGACGGGAAACAGTGAGCGGTATTCGCGCCAGAACGAAGACGACCTCGGATACGATATCAATGTGAATTTCAAACAGGAATTTACCCGGAAAGGAGAGGAGCTGACAGCCGTTTTTGCCCGGGGGAAAAATACGGAAGAAGGGGTGAATACTTTCCTGCAATACTTTACGGAGTCGCGTAACCTGATAGAAGACCGCCGGAACGAAACCACCGAAAGCGGGACCAACATGAATATCCAGGTAGATTATACGCTTCCGCTTTCCGAGACCGGCAAGTTCGGAACCGGTTACCGGACCATCGTGCGTTCATCGGATGAAACGCAATACTCCCGGTATATGGATTCAACCAATGCCCTGGTGCCTGATTATGCCATCAGCAACGATTTCCTGATGAAAAGCACCGTGCATGCCCTGTATGTCAATTACGAAAACCAGCTGACCAGGGAGCTTGGGTTCCAGGCCGGTTTACGGGCCGAGCAGGCTTACCTGAACACGGAATATGTTTCGTATGATCCGGTGCTTGCACCGAACGACCGGTCGGCTAAGGGGCACCTGGACTATTTCCGGATTTATCCCAGCCTTTTCCTGACCCGCAAATTCGGTAAGGAAAACCAGCTGCAGGCCAGCTATACCCGCCGGGTAAACCGCCCGAGAGGCTGGCAGGTGAACCCCTTCATCGATGTATCAGACCCGATGAATATACGCCAGGGAAATCCGAACCTGATGCCCGAAGATATCCATGCTTTTGAGCTGAGCTATGCCCGTTTCTGGGAAAAGGTGACCCTGACCTCTTCTGCCTATTACCGCCGCGTAAATGATGTGGTGCAGTCGGTGATTACTTCGGTAGAGGGAAGCAGCGGTGCTACTTTCTCGCAGTTCCAGAATATCAGCCGTAACGAAGCCAGCGGGCTGGAGCTGATCTCCCAGCTGAATTTCAGTAAAAAGGTAGACATGACGGCCAATGCCAACTTCTTCTTCCGGCGGTTTTATGGCAGTGAAGAATTTAAGATCGATCCTGCAAAAGGCTTTAACTGGAACGTGAACGCCATCACCAATTACCGTATCCGCCCCAATCTTTCGGCTCAGCTGCGTACGGAGTACCGGGCGCCCATGGTGCAGGCCCAGGGCAAAAGCGTGGAAGCGTTTATTGTGGATGCCGGGCTCAAGCTGGATGTGCTGAAGAAGAAAGGTACTGTAAACCTGAATGTAAGAGACCTTTTCAACCAGCGCCGCTGGGGCGGTTATACAGAGACAGCGCAGTTTTACCGCGAGCAGGAAAACCGCTGGATGCGCCGGATGGCCATGGTGTCGTTCACTTACCGGATCGGGGGTATGCAGAACGATGCAAAGAAAAAAGGAAATAATAACGACGGCGGCGGAAACGGGGAATTTGAAGAAGGGGGATTCCGTTAAAATTGTGTAGGGGTACCGGGAAGAATCTTCTCAGTACCCCTGAAGCTCTTTCTGAGGAACACCCCCATCAGAGATTATTTTACCCTTATTTAACCTTACAATTTTTATCTGCGGGAAATTACCCCTTGCGTTTGGTTTCGCCGTAAAAGGGTTTCCCGTTGGCCATTACATAGGCCCTGTAGTATACCGTACCCGATGGCAGGCCGCCCCGGATGGTAACCGCATATTCATGCGGATAGTCGCTCACCTCTGTCATATCTATTGCTTCTTTTACGTCTTCAATGGTAGGAGCGGAAGAAGTACCGTAAACCACCCCGATTTCAGAAAGCTTGTACCCGCCTTCGGAAGTAACGGTGCCTGTGATGACCGTTCCCCGGCCCGATATGGAGAACATATCACCGGTGACCACTGCCGGAGCTTCGGGATCTACCGTTTTATCTTTACAGGAAAACGGGATCAGAAGCAGGATAAATACGAGTTGTTTGAATGCGTATTTCATATTGATTTTTATTAGTTTCTCTGTCTGTTAAGCAAAAGTAGCCCGGCTCTTCCCATGAAACAATACCCAAAAAAGGGTATATTGTTACCGGGCATATAGCCGGAGGCCGTACAAAAGCACGGCCTCCGGAGCTTAGTTGACACAGCCTAAGGTAGTGAACTGGATCACGTTTCCATACACCCAGTTCCCGCCTTCATCCAGGGCGTAAGCCCGGTATTTCACGGTTGTACCGCACGGATAAAACGGAATGATCATATGGTAATTGATGGTGCCCACCGAGGGTGTACCCGGTTTGATCGATATCTCTTTTGACTGGAGAAAATCAAAGCTGCTGCCAGGAATGCTGTTGTGATAGAACCCGTACCGTACAATGCGGTAGGTACCTGCGGTTACGGTGCCGTTTACCTGGTAGCCCTGGTTCTGCACCGTTGTACGTACCGTAGAAGTGGTAACGGTTGTGGCTTTGAACGTAAGCGTTTTGAAGGAAAGCGTATTGCCGTAATACACCTGCCCGTTAACCAGGGCATAGGCCCTGAAGTAGTAGGTGGTGTTCTCCGACAGCCCGCTCAGGTTGAACGAGTAATTGTGGGGGTAGCTGATACCCGAGGCACTTTTCGACTGCTTGTGGTTAGCGGTGGTCGGATTATTGGCGGTGCCCCATACAATACCCACTTCAGAAACAGGGAAAGAGCCCGGGCTGTTGATGGTAGCATTTACCGTGGCCGATGCAATACCCAGGATGGTAGCAGCCCGGGTCACCAGCTGGGGCTGGTCTACACCGGTGGTGAAGGTCTTGTCTTCACCGTAGGCGGTAGTGCCGTTCATAACCACATAGGCCCGGTAGTGGTAGGTGGTACCGGCATTGAGATTGCGCGCTGTAGCCGAAAATTGTTTCGGGAAAGTGGTGACATCGCCCGTAATGGCCTCTTTGCTGCCGCCCGTGGTGGGATTGGCCGAGGTAGACCAGCACAGGCCGTATTCGGATATCGGGTGCGACCCTTTCGACGTCAGCGTACCCGCCATATAGGCTTCGTTGGCTGACGGCTTGGACTCGTCGGTACGGACACCCGGTAGCACCATGTCAGAGGTCTTAAACGTTTTGTCTTCTCCGTAGGTGGTCACCCCGTTGGCAATCACGTAGGCCCGGTAATGGTAGGTGGTATTCAGGTTTAGTCCTGATGCATTGACCGTATAGTTATTCGGGAAGCTGGTTACGTTCCCGGAAATAGCGGCTTTGGCGTTAGCTGTAGTCGGGTTGGCACCGGTGGCCCATACCACGCCCCGTTCGGTGATCGGGTAAGAGCCTGCGCTGTTGATGGCTCCGCCCAGCGTGGCGGCAGATACCGTTATATTGGTGGCATTGCCGGTTACGACTGCGGGTTGGCTGACCACCGAAGTGCGGAAGGTCATGTTGGCGCCATAGGTAGTTACCCCGTTGGCGATCACATAGGCCCTGAAATTGTAAGTGGTATTCGGAGCGAGATTGGCTGCGCTGGTATTGAATGAGGCAGGGAAGGAGGTCACATTGTTCTTTACGCTGTATTTTGTAGCGACGGCCGTGGTAGGATTGGCCGACTCCGACCATACCAGCCCGTATTCTGCCACAGGATAGGTGCCGCCCGAGGTCAGGGTTCCTGACAGGCGTGCCGCATTATGGGTGATATTGTCGGCATTACCGGTAGTCACGCCCGGCTGAATAATATTGGATGTTTTGAACCGGGCCGCCTTACCGAATACGGTATTGGTGTTGATCACCACGTACGGGCTCACAAAATAGGTGGTGCTGACCTTCAGCCCGCCCAGGTCGTTGGAGAAAGTAATGGGTACAGGGGTAGTGATGTTGATGCTTCCCCGTTTTATGCTGTTTTCTTCCAGCCTGGGCAGACTGTCTTCTGAAAATACAAACCCGTGTTCGGTGATCTGGCCGCTGCCCGAGTCGGTAATTGTAGCCGTTACACGTGCCGTAGACGTGCCGATGTTAGAAACCGTGGTTTCTGAGAAAACCGGTAGTTTCGGAACAACGGTTTCTTTGCAGGCTGCCATAAGCAGCAGCGATATAAAGGTGAGCTTTACGGTTGTATTTTTCATGAGCCTTGTGTTTTTAATTGCAGATATAGAGCTGAGATTCGGACCGGTCTTTGTATTTTACCTTCAGGGCATACAGGCCTTTGGGTGCACGGTCACCGCTTTCGGTGAACGTATTTTCAGTGGCATTCAGCGACTTGTAGAGGCTTAGCCCTTCGCCTTTGTCTTTGTACAGGATATAGAATTGAACGTTTTCCGGGCTGCCCGTCCATTTGAGCTGAACGTTCTTTTGCGCGGCATCATAGGTGCCGGTAAGCTGGATCTTATCGCCCGGCCGGCCGGAAGCGGTTTTCAGGTAAAGCGGGAACGAGTACTCGGAATACAGCCCCGAACGGTCAACCGCCCGTACGGCGTATTCGTAAGCCGTAGCCGGGCTGAGGTCTTTATCGGTATACGATATGCCCCGCGGCGTGGTGTAAATTTCTTTCCATAAGGTATCGGCACCGGGCATCCGCCGGTATACCAGAAATTTCTCCAAGTCATCATCAGCCGGGTCAGACCAGGTGATTTTTATCCCGGAAGCATTGTTTTCGTAGTTCAGTATGACCGGTTTAACGGGCGGTACGGCATCCGGCCGCAGCAACAGCAACGGCTCGCTGGGTTGAGAGTGGCCAAAGCTGCCGTCTACGGCGGTTACGCGCACGTAGAGCTCGCGGGTGAGGGTTTTGAGGCCTACCTGCCAGCTGTAGGTGGTGTCGGGCACGAGGTCTGATGCGGCCGAGTATTCGTGATCAGGGCGATTGGAAAACAAAACCCGGTACCCCCTGAGGGCTTCGGTGGTGTCTGAATTCCAGCGAACCACGGCCATGCCGGTGGTGTCAATGTAGCCTCTCAGGCCGGTGGGCGGGGCCGGCGGGGTGGTTTTGGGCTCAAATACATATACAGGGTTGCTGAAGCTTACATTGCCTGACGTATCGGAGATCATCAGCCGGTAATAGGCGGCCCGGAAATTATCGGGCAGGGTGAGCGTATAGGTGACCGTTTGGGGCAGCAGCATTTTGTTTTCGGCCAGCGCTGTATTGGCTTCCACGGTTTTCCCGCTTAGTAAAAAGTAACCTTTCAGGTCACGGTCTGCGGGCTTATTCCAGCTGAAGGTAACTTTTTTCTTGTCTTTAACCATTTTCAGCAGCGGTACTTCAGGGGGCGTGCGGTCGGTGGCCATGCCGCTGACCGTATCGGGGAACATCACTTTCTCACCAAAAGCATTTACCCCCGTAAGCCGGTAGTAATACCGGATGTAATTGTCTACGGGGTCAGAATAGTAATATTGCTCCCCGGCAAGGGTGGAATCGGGATCGGTATTCGGCAAATATATGTTGCTGTTAAGAACCTTAAACGTTTTATTGTCGGTAGAACGCTCAATGTAATACCCCGTATAGGGGCTTTCTTCCACCGGCCAGTTCAGGATAATCTCATTTTCACCGCTGCGGGTTTTCAGGCCGAAATGCAGGGGTACGTAATTGAGGTCAGCGCCGGAAACGTACACAAAGCCGGTGTCGATTTTCCCGGTTATCCCCTCAGGCACGGCCGGGCACAGCCTGTACACATAGCCCTTGGAAATTTCGGGCCGGAGGGGGTCTTCGTAGCCCAGGCCGGCGGCAAAGGCCGCTTCTTTGCTCATGGATGCGTACAGGGAGACCATGAGGTGGCGGTTCTGGCGGTCAATGTCCTGCAGCCTGATCTGCTGCACCAGGCCCGTTGCTTCCGAGAAATTACTTTTGCCATAGAGGCCCTCTGCTACAACGGCCACGGCCGTGTCGCTGCTGAAAGGCGGTTTTTTGAGGTCGTTCAGCGCCATGGCTTTTATCGGTTGCGGTGTTATCCGGGTCCATCCGGTACCTTCGGGCTTGTTGTCTTTGCCTATAACCATGCGGTCAATCAGCACGCCGTCCTGGGTGAGCTGCTTAAACACCTGGTAATTGCTGATGTTCCACCGTAGGGCAATTTTATCAGGGTAGGGCTTCCCTTTGCCCAGTATGGCCCCCTGTATACCCTGTCCCGAAGCGGCCGTGCCGGCCAGGCATAAAATAAAAAGTATCTTCTTCATGGTTCTCATCGCATTAATACATTGCCTGCCTGTTGGTTCATTTGATTCCGGTTTACCTGGTTGAAGCTGTTCACCGCCTGGTTTACCTGCTGCCAGGTAGATGCCTGGTTCAATACGTTTG
This sequence comes from Leadbetterella sp. DM7, assembly GCF_040829825.2. NCBI lineage: Bacteria > Pseudomonadati > Bacteroidota > Cytophagia > Cytophagales > Leadbetterellaceae > Leadbetterella > Leadbetterella sp. DM7. The sequence continues at coordinate 99,481 of NZ_JBFOLH020000003.1, forward strand.
CCTGGTTGCCCATCACCCTTGATTCGTTCGGGTTGGGGTTGATACGTGAATTGATGACCTTGTTGACCATTGACTGAATAGGATCGCTAACGGGCAGGTTGACAAAGTCGCGGCACTTTTTGCCCAGGCCGCCGTGGGTGTAGGCTGCAATAACATAACCGGTTCCGAATGCCAGCGACATGGCCGGCGGAATATTCAGGCTGCTTAAGGTAGAGCCTACAATCATGTTACCCATCATCAACGAGCCGGAGGCCTGCGGCAGGTCAGCCGGGTGTGTGCCGCCAATAGCCGTAAGGTTCCGCAGCTCGCTGGAAGCATTGCTGGTGGTTTTGCATTCAGGGCCGTAATCGGGTAGCACAAACCCGTCTGCCTGCCTGAAGCGGCTTTCTGCAACGCCCGTTTTGGTCGATAAGAAGCTGACCACCTTCTTCATCCATTCGGCTGATGTAACGGTTCCGTCTATATCCTGCATCAGGCTCGAAGCCCCGTCTGCCGTCATTGCGGCGGCTTTACTGAAGCGTTCGCCTGTATACTCGGCGGTCACCGGGAAGTTGACCTGTGTTCCTGTTACAATAACATAATTGCCCTGGGCATCTTTAGGTAACCAGCTGTCTACTATTTTAAGGCTTAAATCCCGGTTGGTAGACAGTTCCAGCGTCAAATGCGCGTACTGCTGCGTATTTTTAGGAGGTGACAGGGGAACAGTGTTTCCGTTGCCGGCCATGTAGGTGCCGGGTTGTACGGAAGAGACGGTTTTGTCAAGACGGGCATTCATAACCTGCATGTTATCCAGCTTTTTCTGCAGGGTACCGTACTGGCTGGTTTTGAACCGGTAGCCGCCGATGATAAATTCACCTCCTCCCAGCTGGTTCATTCCTTTTGACAGGGTTTTGGTTACCATTATCTCGCTCATGGAGTTCCGCAGCTCGGCGCTCAGTGAACCTACGTTGGTATTGACCAGACGCCCCTGGGTCTCTATTTTACTTACAGTCCCCCCGGCGCTTTGTACCGGGTTTTTCGCTACAATAAGGCATACGTATTCGGCATTGGCTTCCAGGGGTACACCCAGCTTACCGGCATTCAGGTTCGACTTATCGTGGCTCTGCCAGTAGGAGGTTTTTCCCCAGGTAACGGGCAGGTCTTTTACTTTAACCCCGTTTTTAAACACCCTTAATACATAGGTTGTCTTTTCGGTGGTTCCTTTTATGTTTTCAAGAGGCTTGACTTCGCGGTTAAACGCAATGGCCAGGTTGGGATTTAAACGATTGAAGCTTTCGTAGGGCAGCGACTTGTGGCCGTGCACAGGCACACTTTCATCGTACCATTCTTCCTGGATTTTAGGGTAACCCTCATCGGTTCTGAACGTTACCTTTCTTTCCTGGAAATGGGCATTGGCCTTGTTGTTTGTTCGTCCGCCTGAAGCGGTCACAAATTTATACCCGGTAGTGATCACCGGCTGCCCCAGCACGTACATCCTGTCTTCTTCTTTCAGGTACGCTTTTACTTCCAGCCGGTAGTCTGTATTTTTAACCAGGTTGTTGTTTTGTAATCCGCCGTAATACCACAGGTAGTTTCTCTCGTTAGGTGTGGAGGGGGTATTTAAGCGGTGATTTACTTTTTCGCCGTTCAGCATAACGTCATAACAATCTTTGTCAAACCTGAAGAAGCGCTTTTTAGGATTTCCCCGGTCATCGGCATTGGTGTAGTCGTCCAGCTCCAGATCTCTGCCCACAGGCAGGGTAAACGTAACCGAAGGCACGGTATCTACGGGTTTGAGCTCTCCGTCTTCCGCAGGGGACACGTCAGCAATGAGCTCCAGCCCGCCAAACGCATCGCCCGGTATTTTACACTGGTCGCCCACACTTACCTGGAAGCTGAAGTTTCCTTTTACCAGCCCGTCGAGAATTCTGAAACGGGCTCCGGCCATCCCTTTTACCCAGGTGGGGTCAGGTAACCCGGCCTGAACCATGGCAGCGGCGCCTGCGTTGAAGATTTCGTATTTTCCTTTGATCAGCAGCAGGTCAAGCTTTATGCCGGCATACAGCTGGGCACCAATGTAAGCCTGCCCGTAAGCATACCAGCCGTTGGGTCCGCCGGCGGTTTGCCGGCCCTCACATTCTACCCCGTTGACAATAGACATGTCAAAGCCGTTCATGCACCACAATCTCCCGTAAAATACCAGGAAAGAAGATTCGCCCGTGTCAAAAATGGTGTTACCGCCTACAATCATACCTGATTTCTTCGAGCTCATACCTTCCCGGTACTGGCCGCGGCCGGGGTTATCCGGTTTCCGGATCTTCGATTTCTGACTGGCTGCCTGTTCGGCTCCCATTTCATGGGGATCACTACCGTCTATGATAGACCAGATCTTGTCAGGAATACCGGGTAGGGGGTCAACCTTTGTACCGATCTCAAAATAGGTGGTACCTTTAAATACATAGGGATCAAAACGGCTGTTGTAAGTTGATTTTGTCTTCTCTCTCAACTCCCGGTTCTCTTTGGCCGTAGGCGTCTTCAACGGGTTTTTCAGGAGGCCCAGGCCGTTCGGACCACGCCCGTAACCTTCGGGTTGCCCGGCATAAAACCACCATTGCCCGTTGCCTACGTACAGCTCCATAGAGCCGTAGGCATACAGCAGGCCGGCGCTGTTCCAGCGGGGTATGCCAAACTGGGCCTCGGCATTGGCGGTAAATTCTTTCTTCTCAAAGTCCATCAGGAAATTAACTTTACCAATGCCTGTAGAGCTGTTGTCTCTTGCGGGCCCGAGATCTTTGCTGATGTCGGTAAGCACCCGTACATTGGCGTTGAGGTGGAAGAGCGAAACCTTACCGCTTTCGGTATTGAACTGCATGGTAAAGGTGGCGTCGCCGTCGAGTACGTTCCTGGCGGTCAGCCCGATCAGCACGGTGGCCCTTAACCCGAAAATGCCTTTCGATGGAACGGTTTTGAGCCCTCCCGGTGTATAATTTAACAGGGCCAGCACACTGTTGTTGTCATCGTAGTCGGTGCCGCTGTCAGAGGTTTTGCTCCCTTTGATTTTTCCGGCATCCACAGGTTTTCCGGCGTCGTTGATATCGGTGGCATTCATGCCCTGTGCTTTCATGTTGTAAAAGACACCACCTCCGAAACCGTAAAATGAGATGGGAGCCGGCGGGGCTATAGGGAAGCCCGTTTGCCCGAAGTCGACCATGCCGTTAAAATCGAAATACCGGAAAGGAGAGCTACCCTGCCTGGCCGTTCCGAAGTTTACCCGGAACTGGGTTTTGAAGACTTCGGCAACGGTCACATTGAGCACACCAACAAACCCTTCGTCGTTGGTTTTGTTGTAATAACCCACTGCACCGGCCAGCTTGAAGGCACCGAAGTCTTTTTCGGCTCCAAATTCCACCTTATCCATTTTTACGCCCAGCCCGTCCCATTTTATTCTTCCGGCCTCGGTTTTGAGCTCGGAATACAGTACAAATGAGGCCGCGGCTTCCATTTTCCAGACTTCCTCTATGAAGTTCATGTTGCCGTTAAACCGGAGTCCTACCTGCCATTTGCCGTTTTTCATTTCTACCGACAGCGGGTTGTCACGGTCTACTCCCAGGCTGAAGGTAAAGCCGGCTACTTTGGGCTGGGAAGAGGAGTCGAAAAAGGGTTCGGCAGGAAGATAAGCATTGGGCCCGCCGGCGAAATAAACCGGCTCTTCTTCCTCATCCCGGTAGCCCAGTCCGCCGCCGCCCGGAGGGGCCGTAGACATGGTAAAGTCGTCTACATCCACGTATTTCTCTTCGGTTTTAAAGACCAGCCCACGGAAATCAAGGTTGGGCAGGAATACCGAGGTGAGCATATTGGCGGCTTTGCTTTTCTCTTTGGTAAACTGTACCGAGCATTTGCCGTCTAATTTAGCGATGGCTACCGGTGTTAGCGACCCTGCAGCTTTCGGCCGGACCGTAATGGCCGATGTGTTATACAGTGTAACGCTCATAAACAGGGCATCAAAGCTCATGTTATTATTGGGCGTTATGCTGAATTCATAGCTCATGGGAGCATTGGAAGGAGAGTTGAGCTTGGCCGTGTACACGAGCCGGTTGGCCGTTTTGGCGCGGTCAGATGCCGGGAGAACCACTTTTCCTTCCATACTACTCTCGCGGAAACCCGACCTGAGGAACAGCAGGCTTACTTTATCGAGCGAGGCGTACCAGCCCCCCAGTGACCCTTCGTCAATAGAGTTGATGATGTTGCTGGCCGTGACGGCGCCCGTAAAACCCTGGCTGTCAATGATGATGTTGCTGGCCTCCATCTGCACCGGGCTATTGCCCCGTTTAATAATTTCAGGCAGCTTCACCGTTAATGAAGGGAGGTAGAAGCCGTGCCAGGTTTTTGTGCCGATGGCCGTATAGCTTTCATCACCCACCCTGATTTCTGCAGGCAGGCCCGCAGGGTTTTCAAAATCAGAGTGATCATACTCTATTTCCTTGTTGCCCAGGCTGAAGGTAACGCTTTCTACCCCTTCCACATAAAAATCAGGGAGGGTTACCTTAGCCATCCAGTTGCTCCAGCCCTTGGTGGTTTTACCGTGCATCCTGGCGGTCAGGTTGCTGCCGTCAGAAACCTGTTTTATGCCGCCGGGGAAATTGTAATCAATGGCCAGCGACAGGGTCTTAAAGCCTTCCCGGTCGTATTCTATGTAGGTGCCTTTGTCCTGGAGATCGCCCTCTACCAGCTTCATCCCGAGAGAAGGCAGGTTAAGATCCTGCTTCAGGCGAAGCTTGAACTGGCCGCAGAATTTTTCAGGTGTCATACAGGCGCCGATCATCTCAAAGGCTGCTTTGGCGTTGCCGTCAGGGATATCTATCGCACTTACGGCATTAAACCAGGCCTGGGCTGGTGTAAAGAAAACCTGGGTAATGCCTATGGTCACCGGGTCTTTGTCCAGGCCTATGGGCAGCTCAAAACCGGCGCTGGCAGCGCTGTTTTTAAGATTGGAAACCAGCTGGTCTTTTTGCTGGCTGAGGTAGGTGTCTATGCTGCTGATGTCATTGGTAGAGAGTGCGGCAGGATTCACCCCCGGCGTATCGGCAGTGGGCAACAGGCTCATGTTGCTGCGGGTAATGCCCTTTGCTTCACCGGCCACCATTTGTTTGATACCGCCTGCCGACACCACCTCCATATCCAGGAATTTTACGCGCAGGCGGGCGAGGCTGCTGTTGACAATGGGGATGGCAATGGTTCCGGTGCCCGTATATTTACCTCCCTTTGAACTTTCTATGCCGGTAACCTTCATGGTAAAGGCGTTTACTTTGATCTCATCGCCGTTTTGAACGGTAGCGGCAGGGCCTGCGGGCACCGTTTCCCTGCAGTCGCAATTCACCGGCGACCAGGGCGCTGACCGGGCGGAGACATTCTCAGGCACCACAATATTGGGACCGGGCTCTTTGCTCCCGGGGGCAATGGCTACCACGGGTGCCCGCATAAGGGTCATTTCTTCGGGCCGTTTTTTCAGGCTGAAAGCCCGCACTTCGCTGCGGCCGTCGTTCTGAAACTGCTGGTTCCTGAGGTTTCGTTTAACCGGGCGATTGGGGTCAAGCGCCGTTACTGCCCAGGCATATTTCCGGCCTTCTACAAGGGGCGGATCAGCCGGGCCGTACACATATACATTGTTCAGTACTTCTTTTTCAAAAAAAGCAGGCTGGGTAGAGGAGAGGTAGGCATCGTTGGGATTCCGGTTCGGATCAAAGATCTCTACTATTTTCAGGAGGTAGGAAATTCCGGCCGGGGCTCCCGCAGGCCGCGTCCACGAAAAAATATGATTTTGTATACCCGTGTTGGGCAGCTCTGCATCCCCGAGGGGCTGGATAAGTATGGGTGCTTCCATATTCCGGGTAAAAATGGTGGTACAGCCGCTGTTTTCAGCCGAAAGTGGCCGGGTGTGCTGTTTGAAGTCATAGGCCCGTACGCATACCATGTAGGTTCCTTCGCCGATGCGGTCGGCATTGGCGATCTGTTCCGAATTGGTGCCGTAATACACCAGGCTGGAGGGGCTGTACAGCTCCTGTATTTCTTCAGAAGTAACGGTTACCGCCTGGCCAATGCCTGCCGGAATTACAATGGGGCGTTTGGGCACATAATCGGGTTTGGTAAAGATATGGCGGTCATTATCCACTCCTTTGATTTCACCCCGCAGGTATATTTCCTGGGCGGTATTGGTGAGGTTCTGGATGCTCAGCACAATTCTGCCCGGCTCGCGGTAATGCGACAGGTAGTCGGGGTGCGGTGCCGGGATAATGGTGCTCACACGCACGGTATTCTGTGCTGCGGCCTGAAACGATAGAAATAGCAATGCAAAAAATAATTTTCTCATGGCTTTAAAGTTTAAAAGCTGAACGTGTAGCCCAGTTCGCCGGTTAGTTCGTTGTATTTGTTCGTATCCTGGTCTTCGCGGCTGACCGCATTACTCATGTAGGAAACCCTTAAAGCCACCCGGTGCCCCTTCAGGGGCATGTACGAAGTGCTCAGGCTGAAGTTCAGGATGGTTCCTTTGGCGTTTTCCGCCATATCGCTCCGGGTCCAGGAGTTATGCGTGTTGACCGATAGCTTATTTTTAAGGAAACCCATACCGGCACCCAGTGAAGCACCGTAGCTGCCCGTATTTCCTATTGAAAGCTTGTTGTTGGCATAATTCAGGCCGGTGTTGAGGTTCAGGCCTGCCTGGTTCAGCGTAAGCGAGTAGTTCAGAAAAGCTACCGACGAAAAAATGTCATTTTCGTTAACCGTATCTTCGTTCAGGTCTTTGAGGCTGCTGGCGTTGTATGACAGGATCACTACGTGGGTCATGTCTGTGCCGGGCAAGATCAGCCGCGGGGTAACAGAGAGGTTCCGGTTGGTTTGTGCCAGCAGGTAGCGGTTTTCTACCATGGCCACGGTAGGCTCGGAGTTGGCCGTAAAGTTGGTAAAATTGGCGTCAATGCCCAGTTGATCTGACAGATCCCACGAAACATTAGCCATGCTGATGACCCTTTTCGTAGACGCCAGCTTAAGGCCCTTGCGGTTGTCTTCCTGTATGCCTATGCTTCCTGAAAACCGGAGCCTGCCTTTCAGGGCATTAAAAGAAGGGCTGATGGTGATATTCTGCAGGTCATTCTGGAAGAAATACGCCCCCATCGACCTGAAATTGGGTTCTACCAGCTTGTATCCGGCTTTAAGCGCAAAGTATTTATGGGTATACCCCAGCCCCCCGCTATAGGCCAGGGAATATTCGGAGGTACCGTTGATTTTTAAGTAACGGGAAAGCTTCAGCAATGCCTTTTGCGTGGAATCAATGTTTATTTCAAGATCTGAGCGGATATTTTTGGTATAGATGCTCACCGCACCGTCACCATAGATATACAGGCCTTTGACCACGGTATACTTAAAGTCAGCCCCCAGCACCAGGTTAGACTCAGGACTGACATTGGCCGAATCGAGGTTGCCTTTAAAGCCTTTTTCGGTGTCTTTTGCTGCAATGAAGCTCAGGTTAACGAAGCTCCCTTTGCTTTCATACCCCAGCCGGCCTGCTGTACCGTAGCGGTTGAAGCTTTCGGGTCTTACATACCCGCTCAGGGTATCAATGGCCGTTGAACGGTTTAAGCGGCCGGTCATAAATCCCGCCCTGAATTTTCCCGGCTTAAGTTCAAAACCGCCGCCCAGCAGGGTGTGTCCCGCCAGGGTATAGGGCGAAAAGCTGACGTTCCGGTAACCTCCGTGCAGCGTTATCCATTTCCAGGTGGGGCTGAGGCCGTATTGGTTGAAAGGCTGCGAAAACGACCTGTCCTGTTCACTGAAGCTGAAGCTTACCGGTACCGTGAGGCCGTAAAATGAAAAAACAGGCGACCCGGAAATGATATAGGAGAAGGGGCTTCTCCTGGGGTCGATACCGTGGGCACTGTATCCTATGGTGCGAATATCCAGTGACCCGCTGACGGCAAAAGGTTTCTGATCTCCTATAGCAGACAGGTCCTGCGAACGGGCCTGCAAAGAGAGAAAAACCGGTAAAAGAAGGTATATACGTATTTTCATAGGCTTAAGTTGAGATCCTGTGCCGTCAACGGAGGGCATGAGAGTCGGAAATTGATGCATACAAAATTACCGGAGGGCCGGATGTACGGCAATACCAAAAAAGGTGTATATTCAGCACAGGTGTAGGATCGTATAACCGAATCCCTTTATATTTATTCCCTGAAAGCAGGAATACGCTGCGTATGGATGAATCCTGTTGCTGAACCCATGAAAATGAGAAACCCGATCTGCCTGTTGCTGCTGCTGATTTCTGCCGGAACTTCCGGACAGCAGGCGCCTGTTCTTCTTTTCCGGCATCTGGATCACAGCAACGGGCTGTCAGATCCTGCCATTCAAAGCCTGCACAGCGATAAATTTGGTTTTCTGTGGATCGGTACCCACAACGGACTTAACCGTTTTGACGGGGTAAACTGTATGGATTTTAACCAGCGTTATGACCTGCAGGGAAATATTGTTACCCGCATGTACGAGAGTCCGCAGGGAGACATTTACCTGGGCACCCAGAAAGGCCTGTCGCGTTACAATTACAACAAAGACTCTTTTACCTATTTTGAGTTTTCACCGTATAAGTATTATTATGCCTTCCCGTTTTATGCCGGTGAAAAGGTATGGTGCAATGCCCTGGGCGGTGTTTACGTGGTAGATTCCACTTTTCATTTCCTGACCGATAAAACCAACGGCCGCTCTTATGTAGGCGGTACCCGCAACGGCCGGGTCGACTGGTTCATTACCAACGCTTCGCATTCAGGGCTGTTTGTACATTACATGAACGACGATTACACCATCCGCGAAAGCCGGCCGTTTTTCCGCGACGGGTTCAGGGCCGTAGTGGCTGATGTGTACGTAGCCGCAGATTCGGTGGCCTGGATAGCATCTGACAAAGGACTGATCCGGCTGAACCCGTATACCGGTGAGTACAAGGTGTACGATTTCGGAGTAAGTATCAACTGCCTGTTTCCCTATAGGAATAACCTGTTTGTAGGGACGAACGGAGCCGGGTTGCAGTTTTTTGATACCCGGGCCGACCGGGTCACGGGGGGGTATACGCACCAATACCATAATACAGGCAGCCTGTCGGGGAACCACGTGATGCAGATCCATATGGACAAGCAGGATAACCTGTATGTGTCAGTGATGGGGAAAGGCCTTGATTATACGAATGTGCGCCAGGTACGGTTTACCCACCTGCTCGATAAGGAAAGTTCGGTGGGCCAGGGGCTCGACAACCAGATTACCAACCTGCTGGATGCCGGAAATAACCGGGTCTGGTGCGGCACCTATTCGGGTGGGCTCCTGGTATACGATATCGCCCTGCAAAAAATAACCGCCCGGTATTTCCCGGAAAACTCGGTACGGGGCCTGTTCCCTGCAGGGCGTGATAAGCTGTTCCTGGAGCTTGACAAACACAAATATTACCTCTATTCTTCCGGGCGTTTTGCACCCCTGAACCTGCCGGAGCTGCCTGACGGGGTTAATTATATGGTGGAAGACCCGGTTAACCGGCTGCCGCTGGTCTGCTCTCCCCAGGGCGCGGCCTATCTCCGGGACGACGGTACATTGCGTTTTCTCGATAAGCTGAACAGCAGCATAGAGTGGCATAACATCAGCCATATTACGTTTCTTTCCGATAACGAAGTACTGGTTCAGACCTATTATACCAACCTGGCGCTGGCCCGCCGCGAAAAAGACGATTTTACGGTGGTACGTGAAGTGGCCCGCACCCCTTTTAACATCAACGGCTCGGTTAGGGTAGGAGACAAGGTGTACCTGGCCACTACCTCCGGCCTGTATCTTTACGATCACCGGGGGCTGGGAGATCGCCCTGTTCTGTCGGCATTCTGCACGGATGTGATAGCCGTGGGCGAAGAGCTCTGGATCAACTCAAATAACGGCCTGTACCGGTACCGGCCGGCCACGGGTGAGATCCGGCAGTATACAGAATCTGACGGCCTGCAAGGGGTTATTTTCAGCCCGAATACACTGCAGGAAACAGCCGGTGGCCGGGTGATCACAGGGGGTAGCAACGGCATCAATGTTTTTGACCCGGCAAAGGTCAAAACCATAGATATCCCCGTAAAGGCCTACATCACCCGGATAAGCATTAACGATGCGCCGTATACCGGGGCTAACCCGGTTATGCTGAAGGAGCTTCACCTCGACCACCGGTCCAACACGGTGTCGTTCCAGGTTACTCCGCTCGATTTCCTGAACGGGCGTTTCCGGAAAATGAAATACCAGCTGAAGGGCTATGATGAAGCACCTATTGAGACTACCGGCGTGTCAGAAATACGGTATGCGCGCCTCCCGCCCGGCAAGTATGTTTTTACCATTCAGACAGAGGGCAACCCGGTGCCTGCTACGCTGGAGCTTACGATCACACCCCCGTTCTGGCAAACCACCTGGTTTTTTGCGGTGGCCGTACTGGGCATCCTGGCACTCACGATCCTGCTGACGTACTGGTTTGGCAGGCGGGTAAAGAATAACCAGCTGGAAAAGATGCGTATCATGCTTACATCGCAGGAAGAAGAGCGGAAGCGCATAGCCGTAGACCTGCACGATGACCTGGGCGGGCGCCTTTCGTCGCTTAAGCTGTATATGCAGGCCGCCGCAAGGGAAATTCCGGAAGAACGGAAAGAAACTTTCCGCGATACCACCCGGCTGCTCGACGAGGCCATCTCCGAGCTGAGGAATATTCTCTTTAACCTGAGCCCGAAAACATTGGACGAAAACGGGCTGGAAGCCGCTATCCATGAGCTGGCGGGCAATATCCGGAAAATCACCGGGCTTCATATTGAAACCAATATGGATACGGGGGGCATCCGTATCGGCCGGCCGGTTCAATATGTGGTATACCGCATCTGCCAGGAGCTCATCAACAATACCCTGAAGCATTCTGAAGCCAGCCGGGCGTACATCTCGCTGGTTAACCGCGAAGACGGCCTGGTATTTCTTTATGAAGATAACGGGAAGGGCTTTTCAATAGAAGAGGTAAAGGCCGGGTATGGCCTGACCAATATAAAGACCCATGCGCAGGCTATTTACAGCAACCTGACCATTGACAGCAGTGCCGGCAAAGGTACGGCCGTCACCCTGATCATTCCGAAAGACACGTTAAGCTATGAACCCAACCTACCATGAAAAAGATACTGATTGCCGATGATCACACCATGTTTATTAACGGACTGCGCCTGTTGCTGTCGGCTATGCCGGGCTTTGAAGTAAACGGTGTGGCGTCTGACGGCCAGCAGGCCCTGGAGCACCTGGCGCGGCATAAAACCGATATTATCCTGATGGATGTCAATATGCCGGTATTGAACGGGTACCAGACCACCTTCCAGGTGCGCGAGCAGCACCCCGGAGTAAAGATCATTGTGCTGTCGATGCTGGCCGATGAGCACAGCGTAACCAAGATGCTGGAGGCCGGCGCACACGGTTATCTTTTCAAAAATGCCGATGAGGAAGAGCTGCTGGAAGCGCTGGAAACCGTTCTGGAGGGTAAAATATACATTACCCGGGAAATCCGGGATAAGATCTGCCTGTCGAAAAGAAACGCCCCGGCCAACGAAGAGATCACCCGGCTTTCCAGCCGGGAAATGGACATTGCCCGCCTGATCATGGAAGGATATACCAACACCGAAATTTCAGATAAGCTTTTTATCAGCGTAAGAACGGCAGAAACCCACCGGAAAAACATTTTAGCCAAATTTAACCTGAAGAATACAGCCTCCCTGGTGAAATACCTGATGGACAATAAGCCGTTTCTGGGACTATAGACCCCGGAGGCTCATCCCCTCAGTTTCACCAAGCTCAGGAACTCCTCTTTCCGGGAATTTTCCTTATCAAAGACCCCTCCGAAAAACGAAGTGACCGTAGAGCTGGTCTGGTCGGCAATGCCCCGCGACGAAACGCAGAAGTGATCGGCATCTACTACTACCGCCACATCTTCGGTTTCCAATACCTGTGTCAGGGTTTCACCGATCTGGATGGTCAGGCGCTCCTGCACCTGCGGCCTGCGGGCAAAATGGTTCACAATACGGTGAAGCTTGGAGAGCCCGATCACCTTTCCCGTAGAAATATAGCCAATGTGCACTTTGCCCACAATAGGTACAAAATGATGCTCACAATTGGAATAAAACGAGATATCCCGCTCTACCAGGATCTCGCTGAACCGGTAATTGTTCTCAAAGAGGGTCACCGAAGGCATATTTTCCGGGTTCAACCCTGAAAAAAGCTCCTGCACATACATCCTGGCTACCCGTTTCGGGGTGCCTGAGAGGCTTTCATCGTTGAGGTCCAGCCCCAGGGTGTGCATGATCTCCCTGAAGTGTGCGGCAATTGTTTCTATTTTTTCTTCGTCCGACAGCACAAAAGCGTCCGGCCGCAACGGCGTTTTCGCATTGGTCATCTGGTGATCGTTCCCGATCTCATCTTCCCGGACGGTGTTATTCAGGATATTCAACATAATTTCTTTCCGTTTCAAATAGTCTGATTTTTAAATCAAATCGGTGGTCAATCTCAGCCCGTAAAATGTCATAGATGACTACGCAAATATTTTCGGCTGTAGGATTCAGCGTTTTAAAATAAGGCAGGTCGAGGTTAAGATTTTTATGGTCAAAAACCTCCAGGATGTGCTCGTGAATAAGGTCGCTAAGTACTTTGAGATCAAACACAAAGCCCGTTTTCGGGTCTATTTCACCGCTCACTTTGACATGGAGCTCATAGTTATGCCCGTGGTAGTTAGGATTGTTGCATTTGCCAAACACACGGATATTGGTCTCAGAATCCCACTCCGGATTATGAAGCCTGTGCGCAGCGTTAAAATGCTCTTTTCTAAATACGGAAACTCTTGTCATGTACAAAGTTTGTGTACTACACATCTAAAAATACGCCCGAATGGCGAAAGGACAATATAGTAAATGTAATATTTAAGTTAAAAGTTCAGAACAGGCGTGGTTTTATTTGAATAAATGTAAAAGCAGGAGGTTTTTTAAGTGAAAAGATAAAAGATAAAAGTGAAAAGTTAAGGTACATTCACTCCATTAAATATGAAAAAATGTACCTTAACTTTTCACTTTTATCTTTTAGTTTTTAGTTTATCTCTATCTTTGTCCTATGGATAACTTCGTTGTTTCAGCCCGTAAATACCGGCCGGTCACTTTTGATTCGGTTGTAGGTCAGTCGCACATCACCACCACGCTCCGGAATGCCATATCATCGGGTCAGCTGGCCCAGGCCTTCCTGTTTACAGGTCCGCGCGGGGTGGGGAAGACCACCTGTGCCCGTATCCTGGCCAAAACCATCAACTGCCAGCATGTTACCGCTGATACCGAACCTTGTAACGAGTGTACTTCGTGCCGGAATTTTGCACAGAATGCCTCCTTTAACATTCATGAGCTGGATGCCGCGTCGAACAACTCGGTAGAAGATATCCGGAATCTTATTGACCAGGTGCGGTTCCCGCCCCAGGACGGTAAATACAAGGTGTATATCATTGACGAGGTGCACATGCTCTCGCAGGCGGCCTTTAACGCCTTCCTTAAAACCCTCGAAGAGCCGCCCGCCTATGCCATATTTATCCTGGCTACCACTGAAAAGCACAAGATCCTGCCCACCATCCTGAGCCGTTGCCAGATCTTTGACTTCAACCGGATCCAGATCAAAGACATGGCCCGTCACCTGGCCAAAATAGCCAACAGCGAGCAGGTGGCCTTTGAAGAAGAGGCACTGGAGCTGATTGCGCTGAAAGCCGACGGCGGACTGCGCGACGCCCTGTCGATGTTTGACCTGAACGTGACTTTTTCCAAAGACCGGACCCTGCGCTACAAAGATGTGCTGGAGAACCTCCATGTGCTGGATTACGATTATTACCTGAAAATGACCGACAGCCTGTACCGGGGCGACATTACGCAGGTCATTCTCCTGCTGAACGAGATCATCACCAAAGGCTTTGACCTGCACCAGTTCGTGGCCGGCCTGAACGAGCATTTTCGGAATATCCTGGTCTGTAAAAACCCGGAAACCGTACATATTCTTGAGTTGTCAGACAGCATCAAGGCGCATTTCCTGGAACAGTCGAAGGGCATATCCACTTCGTTTCTGTTGTCGGCGCTCAGCGTGGGCTCCCAGCTCGACGTTAACTTTAAGTCAGCCAAGAATCAACGGCTGCATGTAGAGATAGGCCTGCTGAAATTGTCGCAGATCACCTCGGTGCTGAACCTGGCCGATTTACCTGAGGCTGAAAAAAAAACGCCTGACCTGACCGTCAGGGCCCCGGAAATGACGCCGACGGTTACGCAGGCCGGGCCGGTGCTGCCAACCGAAACGCCCAAGCCTGTACCGGCAATAGCCGGCCTCAAATCGCTGAAAAGCCTGCGGAAGGAAGAAGAGGCTGCTCCTGTGATTGCCGCACATCAGGTTGAGCATGTGCAGGAGCCTCTTAAAGCCGATTTTACCGAGGGCCATGCCATAGGCGTGCTCAGTGAATTTTTCAAGACACGTACATCGCCCAATGAAAAGCTGCTTTTTGAGAGCGGTTATGATATTACGGGTACGCATATCCGGTTCAAATTGCCGAATACTTTCCTTTTGGGGCTGTTTGAAGCCATCAAATCGGATCTGCTGGAATACATGAAAAGAAAGCTCCGGAACACCGATATCACGGCCGACGCCATTGTTACGGCGGCAGAGTCTGTGGCCAAGCCCCGCACCGAGCAGCAGAAATTTGAAGCCATGGCTGAGAAGAACCCTGTGCTCTGGGATCTGAAAAAAGGGCTGGACCTGGATCTTATTTTCTAAGGATGCTTCCTGTATAAAGCAAGCCGGCCACCTTTTGCAATAGCCGGGTTGTGCTGTTAGAGTCCCTGCATGCGTGTAGGAAAGGCTGCAACGCTGTATTTTTTCCTGTCAACGGCACTTTTGAGCCGAAAAATGTTTCATCTTTATTTATTTCCCGGTAAATTTGCTAAAAAAACGGTTATGGCATTAAGAGTAGCTATCGGCAGTGATCACGCCGGTTTTCAATACAAGAAGAAAATACTGAGCTGGTTACAGGAACAGAACTTTGTGACGGCAGATTTCGGAACGTACAGCGAAGAATCTATGGATTACCCCGATACGGTACATCCGCTGGCCACGGCGCTTGAAAACGGGGAGTACGACTTCGGTATCCTGCTGTGCGGCAGCGCCAACGGGGTATGCATTACTGCCAACAAGCACCAGGGTGTGCGGGCCGGCCTGGCCTGGAACCTGGAAGTGGTAAAGCTGATCCGCCAGCATAACGATGCCAACATTCTTTGCCTGCCTGCCCGGTTTATTTCAGAATACCAGGCGGTAGATTATACCCGTGAGTTTCTGAACACGGCATTTGAAGGCGGGCGCCATGCTACCCGTGTGGGCAAGATTGCCTGTTCTGTATGCTAAAAACCGGATTTCTAACGAAAAATTAAGTTATTTTTAATACTTCCATGCAACCTTTTGATAAAAAATTACGTCTAATATAATAAAGACAAAAAAATTGTCTTTATTTTGTAAAAAAAGAAGAAGTTATACGATAAAATTTACAATTCACTTGAAACGGCCCGCTAAAATATCAGTGATATTCCTGATGACGATCTTAACGTCAGGTATGCTGTTTGCCCAAAACGCAGCGGAGTCAAGGCTGAATGTAGGTAAAGACGCTAAAAAGACTATTCTTCCCGCCACCAGTAATACGTCTATATTCGGGAAATTGCCCGAGAAGCTGAATTTTGTGGATTCAAAGGCCGAATTTACCCGGTATTACCGTAACCTCCTGCTGAAAAGCTCTTCCGATAACAAAACAGAGACCGCTCATGTCCGTGCTGCTGAGGTAGCAACCGAAAAAATCAGGTTCGGTAACATGTATCCTAACCCGGCGGTGAACTTCGTGGAAATCCCTTACGAAGCGGTAGACAGTTTTAAGGATGCCCGGGTTACCGTCATGAACATGGTGGGCGCCTCGCTGCTCGAATACCCCGTTACGGCTAACGGCAGCAAAATAAAAATGAATACCACCGGCCTTGAATCGGGAATTTACATGGTGCAGTTTGTAGTAGACGGCAAAAAAGTCAGCACCAAAAAGCTACTTGTAGAACGTAACTGATAATTTTCTTGCAACCCCTTCGTTTAATACCCAATTACAATTCTTACCTTTGTCGGATGAATTTCAGGTTATATCCTTTAGTCGTTTTAAGTCTGCTTATTTTTTCCTGCTCCAGAGAGTTTACCAGGGTTCAGAAAAAAGGTACCACCGAAGAAAAATACGCAGCCGCCATGAAGTATTATAAGAAGGCGGATTATTATAAGGCCGGTGTTTTGTTTGACGAGATCACTCCTTTGTTACGGGGCGACAGTACGGCAGAAAAGACCCAGTTTTACAACGCGTATGCCAATTACTACCAGGGCAACTACCAGATGAGCAGCTACCTGTTCAACTCGTTTTACGCTACCTATAACAACAGCCCTTTTGCTGAAGAAGCGTACTACATGTATGCGTTCTCCATGTATAAGGATACCCCGCCGTATAACCTGGATCAGACCAATACGCTGACAGCCATTGACGCTTTGCAGACATTCATTAACTCGTACCCCGACAGCAAATATGCCGAAAACTGCTCGCGGAACCTGCAGGACCTGCGTGAACGGCTGGAGCGGAAGGCCTACGAGAAAGCCAGGCTGTATTACAAGACCCGCGACCCGTCGTGGGGAGGGCTGAGCAACTACCTGGCTTCTGTGGTAACCATTGAAAACTTCAAGAAAGATTTCCCGGACTCCAGGTATAACGAGGAGCTGAGCGCCATGCAGATTACTGCGCAATATGAGCTGGCCGATCTGAGCTTGTTTAACAAGCAGAAGGAGCGCTATAACGAAACGCTTGATTACTACAATAAATTTGTAGATAAATACCCGAACAGCAAATACATCAAAGACCTGGAGAAATATTATGACCGGTCGCTGAAGGGCCTGGAGAAAGTAGCTGAGATTGAAAAGAAAATAGAGGAGCTGAGGAAGCAGGCGGAAGAGGAGAGAGAAGTGAAATAATTTGTTTTTTCGTAAAGTTGTTTTTTGTTTGACTGAAAACAAATTACAAATTCACAAAAGTACCCCATCTCTTGCATTTACTCCTATTTGTGTCTAATTTTGCACCTTCGTTTATAAAACTGTTTGAAATATGGCAATAAATCCTTCGATAATAACCCGCGATACAGATGTGTTGGCTTCAAAAACCTCTAACATCTACGAATCGGTATATGTGGTTTCCAAGAGAGCCCAGCAGATCGCGATCAAATCCAAAGAGGAGCTTTCGCACAAGCTGAGCGAATTTGCTTCCAGCGTAGATAACCTGGAAGAGATCTTCGAGAACCGGGAACAGATTGAGATTTCAAAATACTACGAGCGCCAGCCCAAGCCTACCAGTGTGGCATTGGAAGAGTTCCTGAGTGACCAGATTGTGGTGAAATACAGGGACGCGGAATAAGAGATTAAGTTAAAAACTAAAAGCTAAAAGCTAAAAATTATGGAAGTAACGTTCTTTAATTTTTCGTTTTTAGCTTTTCTCTTTTAACTTAACACATCTGAAAGCTCACTGAGAATAAGTGACGTGGCTCCCCAAACCCACGAGTCCTGTACCACATAACCCGGCACCGATACCTGCTGATTCCCAATGAGGATCTCGCGGTTAACAATTTCCCCGTGCCGGATGATATCTTCCACATCGGTATAGTAAATGCGTTCTACTTCGCGGGCGTCGGGGTAAAATTCCGGCTTATAGTCCATATACCCGATCACCGGGTGCACCATATAATTGCTGACCGGGATATACACGTCGGTGAGCTCGCCCAGCACCTTCACATCAATGGCTTTGATCCCTATTTCTTCCTGTGCTTCACGAAGTGCCGTACGTACCAGGTTTTCATCGGAAGGTTCTGCTTTTCCGCCCGGCAGTGCCATCTGTCCGCCGTGCTTTCCGTCGTATTGCGGCCGGAGGATCAGCGGGAAATAGGCCCGGGACATCCAGGGATAAAAAAGAATGAGCACGGCACTGCTTCTGACATTATCGGGAGCCGGAAGCGTATGTTTCAGGCGGGCCCGGTGCATATATTTCCTGTGGGAGGCTATCCCGGGAAGAGGCTCCTGCAGTCTTTTTTCAAGGGTATCGATGGTCTGGTCAAACAACATGCATCATGGGGATGAGACTGTGCCCGCCGAAATTAGAGCAAAAAAACTATTTGTCCAAGTATTTTTCAGCGAAAGCATTCACACAACGTTCGCCGTCTACAGCTGCCGAAACAATGCCCCCGGCAAAGCCGGCGCCTTCACCGCAAGGGTAAAAGCGCTTTGTATCTGTATGTTCCAGGGTATTTTCATCACGGGGAATACGTACGGGAGATGAGGTACGGCTCTCCACACCGATCATCTGGCCGGCATCATAATTTCGCATTTTTTTATTAAAGTCGCGCAGCCCCTGTTCCAGCGCACCGGCTATGCCGGCCGGAAGGATCTCGTGAAAATCGAGGGCGGTAAGGCCGGGCTGGTACGAGGTTTCGGAAAGGTCACTGCTCAGTTTTCGCTTATAGAAATCTTTGATCCGTTGGGCCGGGGCTACCTGGGTGATGCCGTCGGTTACACCCAGCTTCTCACACACCAGGCGATGCGCCTTTTGTTCCACACTTTTCTGAAGCTCGAGGGCGGCCGTGTTGCCGTAGGCTTCAAATTCTTTCCAGTCGGGCGGATTAACAGCCACTACCACGCCCGAGTTGGCGAAGAAAGAGTCTCTTCGTGAGGGCGACATGCCATTGACCACCAGCTCATTTTGGGCGGTAGAAGCCGGAACAATGAAGCCGCCGGGGCACATGCAGAAGCTGAATACGCCCCGCTGTACGCCTCCGAAGCTGGTTTGTGCCACCAACGAGTAAGCCGCGGCAGGAAGTAATCCCCGGTTATCGGAATGATACTGGCAGGTATCCACAAAACGCTGTTCGTGCTCTACCCGAACGCCCAGGGCAAAAGGCTTGTTTTCCAGGGACAGGTTTTTACGGCTGAGCAGCGCAAAGATATCGCGGGCCGAATGGCCTGTGGCCAGGATCACGCCGTCGGCTATCCATTCTTTGCCGTCTTGTGTTTTTACTCCCTGTATAGTGCCCTTTTCAATGAGCAGATCGGTTACTTTCTGGTCAAAATGCACTTCACCGCCGTGGTTGAGCAGGGTGTTCCGTATGTTTTCAATGACCACCGGCAGCTTGTTGGTGCCGATGTGCGGGTGAGCCTCGATCAGGATCCTTTCCGTAGCTCCGTGCTTCACCAGTATTTCCAGGATACGGCGGATATCGCCCCGCTTTTTGGAGCGGGTGTAGAGCTTGCCGTCAGAGTAGGTGCCTGCACCGCCTTCGCCAAAGCAGTAGTTGGAGTCGGGGTTCACCAGGTGGTCTTTGTTGATAGCGGCCAGGTCGCGCCGTCTCGACCGTACGTCTTTACCCCGTTCCAGCACCACAGGTTTAATACCCAGCTCCAGGCAGCGCAGGGCAGCAAAAAGCCCGGCAGGTCCGGCACCGATGATCAGCAGGGTCTTGCGAAAAGGCTTGATGTTGTATTGATACCCGGGGAAATCCAGGAGCTGAAAAGGCCCGTCTGCAGAGACCTCTACTTCCAGGTTAACGCGGATGTTCCGGCCACGGGCATCGACCGACTGCCGGTGCTTCCTGAAGTGAAAATGGGAGAGGCCTGTCTTTTTTCGCAGGAAATCTTCGAGTGCCGCCTCATCAAACGCTATCTCAGGCGAAACTACATAATGCAATATTTTGTTCATAAAGAAAGGTATCTATCCTTTAATGCCGTAAAGTTAACCATTGTTCGGCTCAAAATTTGTATTTTTGTCACAGGCATATCATTAAATCGTTTTGGGGTACTTCTCAGATATAGGAAAGGGCATCAGGACCACGGCAAAAGGCTTAAGCCTGACGCTGAAGCACCTGTGGGCCGCCCGGCACACCAAAGGGGGCATGGAGATCAGGGATAACGCCTTTTTTGATATAAAGGAAGGAAATGTAACCCTCAAATACCCTCATGAGCAGCTGGAAGTGCCTGAAAACGGGCGTTACCAGCTCGACTGCGAGATAGACGACTGTATTGTGTGCGACAAGTGCGCGAAGATCTGTCCGGTAGACTGCATTGAGATTGAGGCGATCAAGTCGCCCGAGCTGATCCGGCACGCTTCTGACGGCTCGCCTGTACGGCTTCATGCGGCCAAGTTCAATATTGACATGGCCAAATGCTGTTTCTGCGGACTGTGCACCACGGTATGTCCTACGGAGTGCCTCACCATGACCGACGAATACGATTTCTCTGTTGAAGACGTAAACCTTCTGAATTTCGCATTTTCTAACCTTTCTGAAAAAGAAGCGCAGGAAAAACGGGAGCTCTATGAGCAGTTTGTGGCTGAGAAAGAGGCGGCAAAAGTAGCTGCGAAAGCCCCGGCAGGCACAGAAGGAACCCCTCCTTCCGCTAAACCGGTATTCCGGCCCAAGCCACCAATAGCTGCTGCGGCTGCTGAGGAAGAACAGAAACCTGCCTTTGTACCGAAAGCAAAACCGGAAGCCGGTGAAGACAACAAGCCGGCCTTTGTACCCAAAGCCAAACCTGCCTTTATGCCAAAGGCTAAGCCGGAGGTAAGTGATGAAAGCAAACCCGCGTTTGTTCCTAAAGCAAAACCTGAAGTTAGTGGAGAGAGCAAACCTGCTTTTGTTCCGAAGGCAAAACCGGAATTAAGTGGCGAGAGTAAGCCTGCATTTGTTCCGAAGGCGAAACCGGAGTTAATTGGAGAGAGTAAGTCTGCATTTGTTCCTAAGGCGAAGCCGGAGTTAAGTGGAGAGAGTAAGCCTGCATTTGTTCCGAAGGCGAAACCCGAGCTAAGTGGAGAGAGCAAACCTGCTTTTGTTCCTAAGGCAAAACCGGAGCTAAGTGGGGAGAGTAAACCTGCTTTTGTTCCTAAGGCCAGGCCCGAACCGGCCGAAGAACCCAAAGCGGCGGCACCCCGGTTTATTCCTAAAAACAAACCGCAAATAAGCAATCCTGATGACTGAGCAGCTCTTTACCGATCTTGTTTTCTGGTTGTTCTGCCTGGTCACGGTAGGCGGGGCGGTTTATGTGCTGCTGAGTAACCATGTATTGTATGCGGCATACGGGCTGCTGGTCGTGTTTCTCGGAGTAGCCGGTATCTTTGTATTTGCAGGAGCAGAATTTGTTTCTGCCGCCCAGGTTATGATCTATGTAGGCGGGATTCTGGTGCTGCTGATCTTCGGGATTATGCTGAGCTCGCGGCGGAAAGCGCGCCATGATCATCTGAAAGTGGAAAACGCCCCTCGCGGAACGGGTGTGCTTATTGCCGGTCTTCTGGGAGCCATGCTGATTTTGCTGGGCAGCCGGCTTGCATTCAGCGGAAAACCCACCGGCAAGTGGCTGGCGGTAAAAAGCCTGGGCTTTTCGCTGATGACCAACTACGTGGTAATCCTGGAAATAATAGGAATGTTACTTTTAATGGCCTTGATCGGGGCTACATACCTGGCAAAAGATGATCAATAACATTTTACCTTACCTGGTGGTCTCGGGCCTGCTGTTTGCCATCGGTTTTGCCGTGGTGGTAAGCAAAAAAAACCTGATCCTCATGCTGATGGGCGTGGAGCTGATGCTGAATGCCGTAAATGTCAACTTTGCGGCCTTCTCCAAATTTGACCCGGACCCGGTAAAAGGGCAAATATTTTCAATTTTTGTGATGATTGTTGCCGCAGCTGAAATCGCTGTAGGTCTGGCTATTGTGCTCAAAATCCGCCGCCACTACCACGAAATCGACCCGGAAAAGTTGAATAATTTGCGCGATTAGATTTGAATTTTTAAAAGTTATTTCTACCTTTGCAGTCCAATCGGCTGCGTAGCTCAACTGAATAGAGCACTCCGATTACCATCGGAGAGGTTTCAGTGGAAACGCGACGAAAGATAAACAAGGCTGCGTAGCTCAACTGAATAGAGCACTCCGATTACCATCGGAGAGGTTTCAGTGGAAACGCGACGAAAGATAAACAAGGCTGCGTAGCTCAACTGAATAGAGCATCTGACTACGGATCAGAAGGTTTCAGGTTTGAATCCTGACGCGGTCACAAAGCCCTCGAAAGAGGGCTTTTCTAATTTAAATTCCACAATTATGCATTACTGCTACATTCTTTATTCAAAGAGCCTGGATCGTTATTACATTGGAAGCACCAGCCAAACGCCACAGGAAAGGCTTCAAAAACACTTAGCCAATCACCCTGGTTTTACCGGGAAAGCCAAAGACTGGGAAATTGTTTATTCAGAGGGTTTTTCTTCAAAAGAAGAAGCCGGCAGAAGGGAACGACAGATCAAATCATGGAAAAGTAAAACAATGATTCAGAAACTTATTCTTTCAAACGGTTAATATATTTCCGATTTTAGGTTAAAGTATCGATATTGGATTGATTTTATTTCATCATTTATTTGTGAATGAATAGCACGCAGAAAAATTTTGACCTGGCTAAAAAGCGGCAGGAAAGAGGACTGACCCAGCAGGAGTTGGCCGAACTATCCGGCTTAACCAGCCGAACAATTCAACGGATTGAAAAGGGCGACGTGGTTCCCTACGGCGATACAATACGGAAACTGGCCAAAGGGCTTGACCTCTCCGTTGACGAGCTGAAATCGGTCGCCGGGGAGATGAACGAAAATGCTCAAACCCACATCCTGGCTTTTTATCATTTTGCACCCCTGTTGGGTATCGTTATCCCGTTTACGAATGTTTTAATCCCTTTATTCCTGTGGATATCCTATCGGGATAAGCATACGCTATACGATTTTCACGGCAGAATTTCGCTTAATTTTCAGCTCACCATAACTTTGCTTGCACTGATCCCGATCGTACTCCTTGTTCTTTACTTTCCGGTAGGGTTTCCCCTTCTTATGGGTGTCGGCCTGTACACGGTTGCATGCTGCATTATCAATGGCATCAGGGCACTGAAGAACCGGCTTCCGAAATATTACCTCTTTCTGCACTTTCTTTAACCCGACAGCGCAAAAATCATAAGCGCTTCTACACATCAGCTGCAGATGTCGCCAGGATGTCGTACCCTTGTCGTTGACATATGGATACTGAATACCGGATATTTACAGGAAAAAAATATGAAAAAGATCGGTAAACTCTTACTCCTGCTTATTCCCTTTTTTGCTGTTGAACAAGCTACAGCACAAGCCGGGTTAATTGAAAAACTCGACGGAAGCAAAATAGGAGAACGGGAAATAGATAGTACAGTAAAAAGCTTAATGAGCCGGGCTGAAATTCCCGGGATGGGCCTGGCCATTCTTAACAATAAAAAGAAGGTATTTCTGAAAACCTACGGATTTAAGGATCGATCGGGCGGGAAATTACTGGACACTACCTCTATTCTTTATGCTGCATCCTTCAGTAAGGCGGTCTGCGGATTCCTGTGTATGAGATTAGTGGAAAATAAGATACTTGACCTCGATAAACCCTTGCACCACTACCTGAAAAAGCCCATTGCGGAATATGAGAATTTCTCAGAGCTCAGAAACGATGACCGCTGGCAGAAAATCACGGCCCGGATGTGTCTTAGCCATACCACCGGCTTTCCGAACCTCAAATGGTTTGATCCCACGGCTGCTGATCCTGAATTTGATTCTTTAGGCGTGGTGAAAATATACTTTGAGCCCGGTACAAAATACGCCTACTCCGGCGAAGCTTTTAAACTGCTCCAGGTTGCGCTCGAAGACATAACCGGGAAACCCTTTGACGAGCTGGCAGTGGAGTATGTCTTTAAGCCGGCGGGAATGAACAGATCTGGTTATGTGTGGCACGACAATTTTGGCGATGACCTGGCCATCGGGCACAATGAAAAGGGGCAACAGGATATAAAACGAAAAAGGACGGTTGCCGTGGCAGGAGGTTCCATGGTCACCACTATTGAAGATTACACCCGATTCATTGAATATGTAGTCCGGGGAAAGGGAATACGCAAAGCTACATTTGATGAAATGATCCGTCCGCAGATAAGAATCTATTCCCAAACCCAATTCCCACCCATAACACAAGCCACTACTCACGAAAATGACGATATCCAGCTGTCTTACGGATTAGGCTGGGGCCTGATGCAAACCCCATACGGAAGGGCATTTTTTAAAGAAGGCAGCGACGATGCCTGGAAAAACTACAATATCAATTTCATCGACCGGGGCATTTCCATCATCATTATGACCAACAGCGTTAACGGGAGCATGATTTTCAAGGATTTACTGGAAAAGCTAATCGGAGATACATTTACGCCCTGGAAGTGGGAGGGGTATTACCCGGTGGGGTATGAGGGGATATCCCCGAAATGATAAATCATCTACCTGGCCAGACACCAACAACTTCCCGGAATATCAGACAATATAAATGAATTTGTGTATTTTTATATCTTTGAAGTGCTGCTTACCCATAGCCACACTATTCAAATCTATAAAGATGTACAGAAATGGAAAATTTTGACTCCCTCATATCCGAAATTGTCAGATTCAGAGATGAAAGAGATTGGGAACAGTTTCATAACTCCAAAGATTTAGCCATTGCATTGTCACTGGAGGCCTCTGAGCTGCTGGAAATATTCCTTTGGAAAAGTAATGAAGAATTCAATACAGATAAGTTGAAAGAAGAGCTGGCAGATGTATTGATGTATGCTTTGCTGTTGGCTAATAAGCACAATCTTGATGTCAGTCAGATTATCCGGGATAAGATTAAAAGAAATTCTGAAAAGTACCCGGTGGATAAAGCCAAAGGCACCGCAAAAAAATACGACGAATTATAAGCTAAGCCCTGACTTATGAATTTTAATATTCATCAATATCCTGTTGACCATGCATTAGAGCCTGCTCTGATCGAGCACCATCGTGAATATTTAAATTGGCCGCTTGTTTATTTTTTAGAAGAAGAATGGAAAGAGAAAAGAGAAGCATACGTTGGCGAAACAACAGACGTTTTAACCCGCTTAAAAGCACATTCAAAATCGGGAAAAAAGCAAAATCTGAGTTTTGTCAGCCTTATTCTAAGTGATTTATTTAATAAATCAGCCGCGCTGGATATTGAGTCCAACCTGATCCGCTATATTGCAGCAGACGGTCAATATGTGTTGCAAAATGGTAATTTAGGTATAGCGGATCACCAATATTATCAGCAAAAGGAGAAATATCAGGTCATATTCAGGGATATTTGGAGCGAATTACGAACCAGGGGGATTGCCAGGCACTCGCTTGAGCACATTAATAATTCTAACATATTCAAATATTCGCCTTATAAATCTTTGTCTAAAGAACAGGTTACAGGCTTAAAGATTATCCTAAACTGTTTATTGGATGAAAATGCCAAAGTAAGCCTTATTGAAGGAGGGGCAGGAACCGGAAAATCTATCTTAGCTATTTTCCTCTTCAAGCTTTTAAAAACGGACCTCCATGATTTTAACCGTTTGGATTTTGATGAGGATGACCAGGAGTTGTTTTCTCTTCTGAAAAAGGTGAAGGAGGAATATGGTGATTTGAATATGGCATTGGTAATTCCTATGGCCTCATTCCGGAAAACCATCTCCAAGGTGTTCAAAAATATTAAAGGTTTAACCAGTAAAATGGTGATTGGCCCTTCTGACATGGTAAAGCAGAAATATGACTTACTGATTGTAGATGAAGGGCATCGATTACGAAAAAGGGTAAACCTGGGTTCCTATTATCGCACGTTTGACCAAAATACCGAAATTTTAGGCCTGGATAAAATGGTATCGTCTGAATTAGACTGGGTTCAGATCCAAAGTAAAAAATCAATCATCTTCTACGATGAGCTTCAAACCATTAAACCGTCAGATGTTGCCCGTGAAAGATTTTATGAATTGAAAGACCTGCCCACTACAAGAAAGGAAAAGCTAACGGTACAATTACGTATAAAAGGTGGAAATGAGTATGTGAAACTGGTACATCAATTATTTGACGACAGTAAGAAGCATAAATCCCAGATTAAAGATACCAGCCTATATGATTTCAGGTTATTTGATGATCTGGACGAAATGGTTAAGCAAATCCGTTTCAAAAATCAACAAAAGGGTTTATCAAGAATGGTAGCCGGTTTTGCCTGGGAGTGGATTTCCAAAAAAGATAAGTCATTGTTTGACATTCAGATCGGGGATACCGTATTAAAATGGAACAGTACAGAGAAAGATTGGATTAATTCTACCAACGCCATAAAAGAAGTAGGCTGTATACATACCACTCAGGGCTATGATTTAAACTATACCGGTGTGATTATTGGCCCTGAATTGGACTATGATTTTGTCGCTGACCAGTTTGTTGTGTATAAAGAGAGGTACAAAGATAAAAACGGCAAAAACTCCATTAAAGATAACCGGGTACTTTTAGATTATATTCTCAATATTTACAGAACTTTACTGTTGCGAGGCATGGAAGGAACATACGTCTATGTCTGTAATCCCAACCTGAGAAAATATTTTGCTCAGTTCATTCCCGCAAATGATCATAACGAAGAGCATAAACCCACTTACACTATCGTTCATAAGTCCAATGAATTCACCGTGCCTTATTATGATCTGGAAATAGCGGCGGGAAGTTTTTCTGATCAACAATCGGTCGAAAATGTAACATACATTGAATTACCAGACTTAAGACAAAATAACGACTACTTCGTTTGCAGGGTAGTAGGAGAGTCGATGAACAAAGTAATCCCGAACGGCAGCTTGTGCTTGTTCAAAAAATATACAGGTGGAAGCCGGAACGGGCTGATCACTTTAGTAGAAGGAAGTGAAATACACGATACCGACTCCGGCGCAAATTATACCATCAAGGAATATTCAAGCAAAAAGAGCGCAAATGGAGAAGTCTGGCAACATGAAGAAATCATACTGAAGCCCTTATCTACAGAGCCCTATGATCCTATTGTTTTGAAAGGTGAAGAAATTATGAATTTTCAGGTGATCGGGATTTTTGTTAGGGCGTTGGGGGAATAAACAGTACTTGATCTGGTTTTCGTTAAACAGATTACAACCATTTACCGGCCGCATGACAGCCTGGGTGGGATAAGCTCCATGGTATATAAAAACAAGGAAGCTGTTGTTGGGCGCAATAGAGCGTAGCGGAACAGAGCCCAACAACAGACTGAAACATAAACGTATTTTGTGTACTTTTTAGGACGTACTAAAAGTGGGGAGCTTATAACACTAATATATTTAGTATTATGGGTAAGTATGGTTCTCATTATGGAAACATTCGCAAAAAGTATATTAATTGCTAAACATAAAACCTTTTTCAATTACAATGACAATAACTTCTATCTACATATGTTTTGTTATTATTACTGTTAATATAATAACAGCCTCCCTTTGGGCCGGTAATCAACCTTCTTCCGTTATAAAAGCCACATGGCCATTCTTCGGGAGCATACTTAGATGTAATAACCTGTTTGGTTTTTGAATTTAGACTTAGTTTTACGCTACCAAAAGGATCAGAAGTAGTAACGGTGCTAACCAATTCCTCTTTTAGATAAACCTGAATAGTCAGGTAGCCGTTTACATTATTTTTCTCTGCATTTAATTGTAATGTTTCGGAACTCGAAGATTTAGTACTTATTGTTGATGGTAATTCAATATTCTCTTTCTTTTCCTGAACTCCACTAATATTGGAAGTAAATGTGATAGGTTCACAGGTGCCGGTGAGTCTTATTTCATAAAAGTTAATATAACCGTTTATGATATAGTCTTTATAGTTAAGACTCGAAACCTCTAACTTCAGATCTATATTTTCATCATGCCTGAAAAAAGGTACAAGGCCATTTTTCGATTTTGTTCTAACCGTATTTTTTTGCCCTGAAGATAACTTAACTTCGGCAAAATTGTCATTAGGTGTTCCGGGATATTATTGTAGGCGAAAATGCTGTATGATGTCTTGTTCTCCAGTGTATATATATAATAAGTAAATGAACTGGTTACATTTATCACAGTGTCTTTAGTAGCTATGCCACCTTTTCCTGTGACTTCCATTTTGACTTTGTATTGTCCGTTTTCAGGGAATACATACTCCGGATTTTCCTCAGTAGATTTACCTATATTATCCCCAAATACCCAATAATAGCTTGTGGCATTTTTTGACAAGTTATTAAACTTATATTTACCACCGCCCTTATCTTCAAATGAAAAATCAGGTACTGGTGGATAATCTTTCCCGCTAAGTATAGTGATTTGTTGCTTAGTACTATCAACTGCCCCAAAACCTTTGGCTTCAAGTTTTATAGTATAATCACCGTTATATTCAAATTTAATAGTAGTGTCTTTTGAAACGAATGAAATAGAAAGCTCCGGAATTTTCCATACAAAACTTTCTGCTTCCAGAGATTCGTTGACTAATTGGACATTTCCGGCATCCTGAAGTTTATAGCTAAATGCAGCCTTAGTATTCGCTTTGTGAATTACAAGTGACTGTTGCTTTGAAGATTCACCTCCAGCACCTAACGCTTTTAAAGTAACTGTATAATTGCCGGGTACTTTATAGATGTGTTTTGGGGATTGCTCATTAGAGCCTGCCCCATCACCAAAGTCCCAAGCATAAGAATCTGCATTATGAGATAAGTTTGTAAATGAAGCTTCGGATTTACTTATCGCGAGAGAGAAATCTGCTTCAGGTATAGGAATCTCTTCCTGGCAAGATAAAGCAATGAGGCCCAGAAAAAATAATACTGCAATTTGTTGTACAAAAAATTTCATGGTTTATATAGGAATTATGATAATTTCTGAGTCTCTGCCAGGTAGCTAACGAAAAAATAGAAGTATCCTTTCTTAGTACAGATTTGTCTTTTTCTTTAACTTTTCCCCCTAACCAGCTCCTCCAACCTCGCCATCATCTCGTCCTTGTCTTTCAGCATCCGCTCATAAAGCGCAATTTTCTCGTCGTAAAGCTCCACAATCTTATCAATAGGATTGAAGGTGCAATTCGGGTTAATTGCGTTTAAAGTAGAATTGTCGTTGCTTGTAAATGTATTTGATATCACGTTCACTGCCTGGTCCTCATTATAATTCTGAAATACTTCTACCGGGATTTTCAGGGCTGCTGAAATTTGTTGCAACAGGATAATATCAATAGTTTCCTTTTGCTCCAGTAATGAAATTCGTTGCGGATTCCAGTCGTCGCCCAGCTCAAATGCCAGCGTGTCCTGCCGGATACCCAGCATTTCACGAAAACGTTTCACGTTGCGGCCTTCATGGATTTTCGGATTTTTCGCGGTATGGGTCATCGTTTTAACAGTGTTTTTTGCTTATTGACAAAAATAAGGGTTTCTGTGAAATAATGCTCATTATAAAGCCGGGTAAAAAACCGGTAGTTTACACGAGCGCTCTCCGGTTTCTAACCCGTACCCGTACAATCCTCATTCCCCTTTGCATGACCCAACTATTTAACGGAAGTTTGTAACGGGTTTTACATATACCGGAAATGATCAGAGGGAAGTTTTTATGGCTGGCCATAATAGGGTGGGGCACGACAGCTCCGGCCGCGGCCCAGGAAATGCGTTTCGGGAACACCCTCCTGTTTGATATGATGCTGACCGGGAAAGACCGCATGATCACCGAACCCGTGATCAAGGGCATTACGTACCTCACTGTAGAAGGCGAAACCCGGTCCGTTCCCGAAACCGACGTGCTTCGTTACCTGGAAGACCGTTACCCTGGTAAAGTGATTTATATCGATGTTTACGCGACCTGGTGCGGGCCCTGCCTCGAAGAAATGCGGTATACCCCGGCGCTTCAT
Organism: Leadbetterella sp. DM7; assembly: GCF_040829825.2. Taxonomy (NCBI): domain Bacteria; kingdom Pseudomonadati; phylum Bacteroidota; class Cytophagia; order Cytophagales; family Leadbetterellaceae; genus Leadbetterella; species Leadbetterella sp. DM7. Next base: position 129,382 of record NZ_JBFOLH020000003.1, read on the forward strand.
GAAGAAATGAAAGGTAAAGACGTGGTTTTTGTGAATTTATGCCCTCAGTCGGCGGTATCCAACTGGACAGTGCTGGTCAGGAAGCGATCCATAGGAGGGGAGAACTACTTTTTTACCGATGACGCCACCAAATTGTTCATGGGCACCTATAAGCTGTCGGGCTATCCGTCTTACCTGTTGATGAACCGGCAGGGAGGGCTGATCACCACCAGCGCTCCGCGCCCATCTGAAGCAAAAGCGGTAAAAGAAACCCTCCTGAAACTACTGGAGGAATAATGTTACCGGAAACTACTGTCACTAACTCCAAGAAGTCCAGCTACTTATAAATTTTCTCAAAAAATTTTGTAGAATTATAGTGGAAATATGAAGAGAGTACGTAATTTTGCACCCGTCTTCAAGCCCAGGTGGTGAAATTGGTAGACACGCTGTCTTCAGGTGGCAGTGCCGCATGGTGTGCTGGTTCGAGTCCAGTCCTGGGTACAAACCGGAACTTTGATGAGATTTCATCGGAAGTTCCGGTTTCTTGTTTATAAAAAGTGCTGTTAATGTGATAGATAAGGGATCAAGTGTAAAACTTGTGGAGCGCTTAGATTTTAGGCATAAATCTGACAAAGTCTGAAGAGGAAGAATTGGGAGCAATCGTATTGGGAGCACGCCGGTCATTTTCTACCTTTGGTGAGACTAAATAGAAGGCCAGCATCATTTTATTTTCCGGGATAGGCTATTTCTTATTTTTCAAATCGTCATTGATGATTGTCCGGTCATTTTGCTTTACCCCGTTTTGCAAACGGCCAAAATTATAATAAAAATTTACGCTAAAAGTTCTGTTAAAACTGTCTGAGAAATTTGTTTGTGTGAAATCTCCCCGGTTTATAACCGTTCTATTTCTGTAATAGTAAGTCCATGGATTATTAACTGTCAGGCTTATTTTTGCCTTTTTATCAAATAAACTCTTCGATATTGCAGCGCTGGTCGTGTATCTTTCATTATTATATCCTTGCAAAAATAAATCCCTTGTTGAATAACCCAAATTAAGAGAAAGGCGATACCCCTTGTTCAAGCGATAGCCAATATAAACGTAAATATTGCCCGTGAATCCATTATTCGAAATGTCTTCGCCAAGTTGCTCACCTGAAAAATAAAGATAAGAGATGTGTGCATTTAAATTAAAATTTGTCCGGCCCTTTGAAAAATTGTAATTAAAATTATCACCAATTCTTCTGACTTTCCCGGAATTTGTAGGCTGTGTAATTGTTATAGTGTCTTGATGGGTATAGGTTACATATTGAATGGAATAATTAGTAAAATTGAAAAACAAACTTGAAGAAAAGGAACTCGACTTGCCATATTTAGAATACGTAAAATCAACATTATGATATTTCGCTGGTTTCAGGTTTACATTGCCTGTAGAAACAAATAAGCTGTTAGAATTATCGACATAAGGATTTAACTGGAAAATACCGGGACGCTGTATCCTTTGGTTATATGATAAGTTAAACGTTCCAAGTTTATTGTAGTTCTTCTGCAAAATAAAAGAGGGTAAAAAATTGGTGTAATCAAAATCGAGGTTATTATCCCCTGATTTAAATATTGCGTTTTCATTTGTCTTCTCCAAACGCCCCCCTGCCTTCCAGTCAAGGCTGAATAACTTGAAAGAATAGCTGTTGTATATGCTTAGAATATTTTGATCATGAATATAAGAATTAGTATTTACAGGTGTAGTAGTAGAATTTGTCAATCCATTCTGATTAGACTCACTAAAGTTTGACCTGAAGACACCCTTAGTGCCACCTTCTACCGACCATTTTTTGAATGGATAGATTAAGTCAATTTGGCCCGTATGCTCATTCATTCCAAAAATATTTTCCTGTGAATAATTTTGCTGCGTAGTATTTTGTTCTCCGCCATAGGTAGCTACGTTAGATTGGTAATTATCAAGCCGTAAATAATTGTAGGAAGTAGTTAAGGTCGCATCCTTATTTTTCTTGAATCTATTTTGATAATTTAGGGAAATATTTTTATTTCCAAGTTTTAAAGTTCTGTCAATTAATTCGTTATAAAATTGTTGTAAGTTTCCCGGAGTGGCTAAAGTATTATTAAAAACACTGTTAGTACGGTCGGGAAAGTTATAATAAGTTAAAGATGCTGTCAATAAATTCAAGGTGTCGATGTCGAAACTTATTTCAGTTGTGCTGAACACAAAGTATCCTCTTGATTTTTTTGTACCTTCTTGGTTAATTACTTCAAAGCCCTGGGCGTTATCTTGAATTGTTCCCTGTCTCAGATCAGGTTGATGTTGTCGGTTATAACCTACGCTTTCAGATATAGCAATCTTCCCGTGCCGTATGGATAGCGCCCCATTTAAACCAGGTCCTATAGGATAATCGTAAGATGCACCAATTGTACCGTTGTACCCATTGTTCAAATTTTTCTTCGTAATAATATTGACAATGCCATTTACCCCTTCAGCATCATATCTTGAAGAAGGATGTGAGATGATTTCAACCTTTTTTATACTACTTGCTGGCATTGATTTTAATACACTTTCGGGATTCCCCTGTAAAGACTGAGCAGGCCTTCCATTTATGTAGAATTTGAAATCGGTACTGCCTTTCATTAGCACTTTTTCATTACTATTTACGGAAAGTAATGGTACTTTCTTTAATATATCTAAAAGATTTTTTGTAGTATTCTCAGGATCATCACTGACATTATATTCGAGGCCTTCTATCGTTGGTTTTATTAACGGCCTGCTGCCCTTTATTACCACTTCATTAAGGATTTTGGAATCTTTAACCAGGTATATATGTCCTAAATTTAGTAGGGTATCGGAAGATGGGATATTAAAAGTCTTGACATATGTTTGATATCCCACCGCAGTAATTACAAACCGATAGTTTTTTTCTGAAATTAATTGAGTGGTCATCAGTCCCTTCGAATCTACAAAAATAGAATCAACAGCCTTTATGTCGCCATCATATAATTTAATTACTGCAGTAGATACTTCCGTATGATTAATTGAATCGAGAATACTAAGACGGACTGTAGTAATTGACTGCCCTTTTACACCCAGGCCCTTAAAAATGAAAAACGAAGTAAAAACTACACACCAAAGAAAAGATTTCATGGGATTGCTAATTTAATTAAATTTTTTAGCAAAAAAGTTTGCATTTTTATATATTAGCATATCGGTAATAATACACATATATTATTTCACCCAATATTCTAATTGCGAATAATAAAATTACCGATTAAAATTAATTCTCTTGGGAATAATATAATTAAAACGCCAAATATTTAAACACCATGAGGAATTTATTCAGCTTTTTAAGTTTAATGTTGTTCACCAACTTCAGTGCTTTTTCCCAGGGTCTTCAATTCGATGACATCATTTACTCGTTGGAAAACCTGGCCAGCCCCGCCAAAATAGAAAAGAGATTAAGTGATGCTGGCTTGAAGGTGAGCTTCAGAACACCCGAGTTTACAGTTTTTCAAAATGTCAAAGATTCAAATGAAGTAATCTACGTATCACCTGAATCTTTTAAGTATGAATTTCCAAGCGAGAACGATCCCTCTTTCCAAAGGTGGGCTTCAAATTTTAATACAATTCCTGAAATTAAGTCTTTAGGCGGCTACTTACAATCAAAAGGGGAGTTTAATAAGGAGTGGATGACTTTTATGCTCTATTATGCCAGCCCGGAATATATCTATAAAGTGGCTTCGTATACCGACTATAACCATAGGGTACCCATTAAATTTTTATGTCTTTATATTGACAAACGAACAGGAAGCAGCCCATTAGAAACAGAGCTATTTAAACCATGGTCAAAAAGGAAAAATCAATGAGGTTAAATTATTTTATACTCCTTTTAATGATAGTTCCCCCGATTTCTTTTAGTCAGAGTGTTTTTAAAGGCACATTAGTTAATGCGAGAAGAGCCTACCGGTTTCCTATGTCCAGCTTTCTTTATTGAAAGCTGACTCTATCATTTTAACAACGATCCCATTTAACTCTTTAGGCTCATTTACTTTTAATAAAGCGGCGAAAGGAATTTTCTATATTGCTTTGGGCAAAACATTATATGAAAAAATAGATTTCAGGGGTAGCTCAAGTGTATACAAAATGTGATTAAATATTTTAAAAACATGAAGAAGTCCGCCCCGTTTGTATTTTCTATAGCTGGCTTTTTGCTAACCATGAATGTTGCGTTTTGCCAGGCTCTTCCTCAGCTCAAATCGGGTAAGAGCCTGAGAAATACTTTATTTGAAGATTGCATATACCGGCATGTCAGCGGATATGCTATTCTTGAATTCAGAATTAATAAAGATGGAAAAGTAGATAGTAGTAGGGTTACCAGTAAATACTATACCCCGGATAAGGATAGCACAAAACGTTGGGTAGACGCCAAGGATCACACCCTTTTACGATCGTTGGAGTTTGAACCGCAACAGGAAAGTGTTTGGGTGCAGTGTAAAGTATATATATATTTTTACAATGATAGTATTTGGAATATAGATGATCTGAAAGGACTTGAGGCTATGCAGATGTTTGATTACGGATTTAAAGCGCTGTGGAAGAATGAAATAGAGACCTACTTTATCGACTCTGCGGGAAAGTTGAAAGAACACATCATTTTAAATAACAGGCTTATCGTCGCTCCGATATATATCTTTGGACAACTTTAACGATGTGGCAAATGCTGGAGGTAGAAAATTGGAGCAGTATTATTTGTATTTGCTGAGGAATTGATCAGCTGTCGTATTTTGGCCGGATATGGTGCGTAAAGGGATAATGTAGCAGGGTATGCAGAATAGTTAAGGAGAGGGGATTATACTTATTGAAAATAGGAACAAGCTATAGGCTTTAAGGCATGAAAATATTAAGTTTAGCTACTACTTGAAATATGCAGGCTTATAATGTGATTAAATATTTTAAAAACATGAAGACCCCGTTTGTATTTTCTATAGCTGGCTTTTTGCTAACCATGAATGTTGCGTTTTGCCAGGATCTTCCTAAGCCCAAATCGGGTAAGAGCCTGAGAAATATCCTGTTTGAGGATTCTACATACCGGTGGGTCAGCGGATATGCTATTCTTGAATTCAGAATTAATAAAGATGGAAAGGTAGATAGTAGTAGGGTTACCAGTAAATACTATACCCCGGATAAGGATAGTACAAAACGTTTGGTAGACGCAAAAGACCACACCCTTTTACGATCGTTGGAGTTTGAACCGCGAGAAGAAAGTGTTTGGGTGCAGTGTAAAGTATACAGATATGCACACAGCGACAGAGACCGGGATATAAAATATCTTACTATGCGGATGTTTGATTACGGGCTTAAAGCGTTGTGGAAGAGTGAGATAGATACTTACTTTACAGACGCCGAAGGGAAGTTGAAAGAGTACATCATTTTAAACCGCAAATTTATTGTGGCTCCGATATATAGCTATTCAATTACTTAGAGCCATATTGTCGCCCTTTGACACCCCTTTCAATGGATTTCTGTAAATTACGGCAGTAACCCCTCCTCAGCCCTGTCAATTTGTCATAAAAAAGTGCCAAAAAAACGCGTGGCATCAGGATTGTTCATAATGAAACAAAACCTGAATTAAAAATCTTAAAATATAATTATGGGAAAAATAATAGGAATTGACTTAGGAACAACCAACTCATGCGTTGCCGTAATGGAAGGGAATGAGCCGGTGGTAATTGCTAACAGCGAAGGGGCCAGAACCACTCCCTCCATTGTGGCTTTCTTAGACAATGGGGAGAAAAAAGTAGGTGCTCCTGCCAAAAGACAGGCAATTACCAACCCGAAAAATACGATTTCTTCCATCAAACGCTTCATGGGTAAAAAATATTCAGAAGTAGGAGGAGAAATGAAAACCGTAGCGTATGACGTGGAAAAAGGTCCGAACGATACGCCAAGAGTAAAAATAGGTGACCGCCTGTATACGCCGCAGGAAATCTCTGCCTTCATTCTTCAGAAAATGAAATCTACTGCAGAAGATTACCTCGGACAAACCGTGACCGAAGCGGTTATTACCGTACCCGCCTACTTTAACGACGCCGAACGTCAGGCCACCAAAGAAGCCGGTATCATTGCCGGTCTGGATGTAAAACGGATCATCAACGAGCCTACGGCTGCGGCCCTGGCTTATGGCCTCGACAAGCAGGGGAAAGACAGCACCATTGCCGTATTTGACCTGGGTGGCGGTACGTTTGACGTATCGATCCTGGATCTGGGCGACGGCGTGTTTGAAGTGAAATCAACCGACGGTGATACTCACCTGGGCGGTGACGACTTTGACCAGGTGATCATCGAGTGGCTGGCCGACGAATTCAAAAAAGACGAAGGCGTAGACCTGCGGCACGATGCCATGGCTCTTCAACGTCTGAAAGAAGCAGCAGAAAGAGCCAAGATCGAGCTTTCCAGCTCTACCCAGGCAGAAATTAACCTGCCCTACATCTTCCCGGTAGACGGCGTGCCGAAACACCTGGTAAGAACACTGACCCGCGCAAAATTCGAGCAGCTGGCCGACTCCCTGCTGAAAAGAATGATGGAGCCCTGCAAGAGAGCCCTGAAAAATGCCGGTATCTCTGCCAGCCAGATCCATGAAGTAATCCTGGTGGGTGGTTCTACCCGTATTCCTAAAGTACAGGAAGAAGTAGAGGCGTTCTTCGGTAAAAAACCGTCGAAAGGCGTTAACCCGGATGAAGCCGTAGCCATTGGTGCTGCCATCCAGGGAGGCGTGCTGACCGGTGAGGTGAAAGACATCCTGCTGCTCGACGTGATCCCGCTTTCGCTGGGTATCGAAACCATGGGCGGTGTGTTCACCAAAATGATCGATGCCAACACCACCATTCCTACCAATAAGATGGAAGTGTTCTCTACGGCTGCAGATAACCAGCCATCCGTAGAGCTGCACGTACTGCAGGGTGAGCGCCCGATGGCCGCTCAGAACCGTACACTGGGCCGTTTCCACCTCGACAGCATCCCGCCTGCTCCGAGAGGAGTTCCGCAGATCGAAGTGACCTTTGACGTGGACGCCAACGGTATCCTTAACGTTACGGCCAAAGACAAAGGCACCGGCAAAGAGCAGAAGATCCGTATCGAAGCTTCCAGCGGCCTGTCAGATGCTGAGATCCAGCGGATGAAAGACGAGGCGAAAGCCAACGAAGAAGCCGATAAGAAAGAGCGTGAGGTAGTGGAGAAAGTAAACAGCGCCGACTCGCTGATCTTCCAGACTGAGAAGCAGCTGAAAGAATTTGGTGACAAGCTTTCAGAAGGCAATAAAACCGCCATTGAAGGGGCACTTACCGAGCTGAAAGCAGCCCACGGTACCCGCGATATCGCGGCCATCGATTCTGCTACCGAAAAGCTGAATGCCGCATGGCAGGCCGCCAGCCAGGAGATCTACAACGCGCAGCAGGCCACAGCCGGCGCACAGGGTCAGCCTGATGCAGGTACAGGTTCAGCACCCGGTGGAGACGAAGGCGTAACTGACGTTAACTACGAAGAAGTGAAATAATCAGCCATTGCTTATAATGAAAAAGCCCCGGAAACGGGGCTTTTTTGTGTTATGTGTATATAACAAACGTTTGTAGTTCTCGACAAGCCGGGCCGCGCAGGCTCGAACTGACAGGTACGAGTGCCACTTGTCAGTTCGAGCGAAGACGAGAACCCAACTCCTTAAAACACCCCCTTCATCGGCACTGCTAATCATTTTGTTTTCTCAAACAATTTGATATGCTCCATCAGCCGCTCATTTTCCTGTGCAGTGCCCACCGTAATGCGCAGGCAGTCCTTACAAAGGATTACGTTGGTCCGGTCGCGCACTATAATCTTATTTTTCATCAAAAACCGGAACAGCTCTTTCGCCTTTTTAAACCTTACCAGCAGCATATTCGAATCACTCGGAAATACCTTCTCCGTAATTTCCAGGGCTTCCAGCTCTTCTTTCAGGCTCTCGCGCAGTGCCAGGATTTCCTTTACATACGAATCTTTCCGCGCTTCATTCTGCAGCGATTCCAGCAGCTTGGCCTGTGTGAGCTGGTTGATATTGTAAGGATATTTCACCTTGTTCAGAATTTTGATGATCTCCCGGTGCGCATAGGCAGAACCGATACGCAGGCCGGCCATTCCCCAGGCCTTTGAAAACGTCTGGATCACCACCAGGTTCGGGTAGCTGTCCAGCTCGCTCAAAAAAGAAGGCTGGTCTGAGAAATCCATGTAGGCTTCATCCACCACCACCATCTTGTGCGGGAAAGCCTTTACAATCTGCAGAATGGCATGACGGTCAGCCAGGTTGCCGCTGGGATTGTTCGGCGAGCATACCCAGATGATCTTTGTAGCAGAATTGACCGCATCAAAAACGGTATCCAGGTCTATGGCAAAATCATCGGTTAACGGCGCTTCCTGCACAAATACCTCCTGGATATCCGCACACACTTTGTACATGCCGTAAGTAGGCGGAAGAATAAGGATATTATCCTTTTTCGGTTCGCAGGTAATCTTGATCAGGAGATCAATGGCCTCATCCGAGCCGTTGCCCAGGAAAATATTTTCCGGCGATACGCCTTTGATCGCTGCCAGCTTTTCTTTGCAGGCCCACTGGTAAGGATCAGGATACCGGTTGAAATCTTCTCCGGTAACCGACTGAAAAGGGTTTTCGTTGGCATCCAGAAATGTTCCTTCCCTGCCCGAATACTCATCGCGGGCAGAAGAATAGGGGGTAAGCTTTATAAAATTCGGACGAATAAATTCAGGTACTTCCATGGTTAATGATATATTGGCCTGCAAAGTTATAATTTAGAAAAAAAAATTAACCTTTTTCGAAAAAAACATTCTAATTAGAAAAGACAAATACGATTTAAGCGAAATTTTTCATTGAAGGCGGCATACGTAAAAAAAATTAAAACCAAAGATCAGGTAAGCAGAATATATTTGTTTAATTAGCACCTGAGATGTACCATGTAAACCAGTACTTATGAGAGAAGCTGTGCGTGACTACCTGATGGAACTTCAGGATACGATTTGCCGGGAATTGGAAGTCGCTGATGATAAGGGGAAATTTAAAGAAGATCTGTGGCAGCATGAAACAGGCGGCGGGGGACGTTCCCGCGTAATATCCAAAGGCAGGATCATTGAAAAAGGTGGCGTGAACTTTTCAGAGGTGACGGGTAAAGTGACAGAATCCCTCAAAAACCTCCTCAAGCTGAAAGATGAGCCCGATTACCTGGCCACCGGCGTGTCTATTGTGCTTCACCCGGATAACCCCTACGTACCCATTATTCATATGAATGTGCGGTACTTCGAGCTTTCTGACGGGCAATGCTGGTTTGGCGGGGGAATAGACCTTACCCCGCATTACGTAGACCCCAGGCAGGCCCGCTTATTTCATGAACGCCTGAAGGCCGTATGCGATCAGACCGACCCGGCCTTTTACCCGGCTTTTAAGAAATGGGCCGACGAGTATTTTTATATCCGGCACCGGCACGAGTCGCGCGGAATAGGCGGTATTTTTTACGACTACCTGAAGCCCGATGAGCTTATCCCGCAAACCGGTACCCGGCACAGCCGGCAGGAGCTCTTCAGCTTTATGCAGAACGTAGGCAATGCCTTTGCCCCGGTTTACCTCGAAATGATCCAGCATAACCACTCCAAAGCCTATACTTCTGAGGAAAAGAAATGGCAGTTGCTGAGACGGGGCAGGTATGCTGAGTTTAACCTGGTATGGGACCGGGGTACCCGCTTCGGGCTGGAGTCGAACGGCCGTATCGAATCTATCCTGATGAGCCTGCCGCCCCAGGCCAACTGGGAGTATAACCATGAGCCCAAAGAAGGCAGCCGCGAATACGAGACGTTGCAGTATCTGCGTACCGTAACCGACTGGATCAGCTGAAATAAGAGAGGTCCCAGTGCCCGGCAGGGTCATAAAAGATGCTTCCCCGGCGAATTTCCAGGGGCGAGGCAAAGTTATTGGTATATAGCTTGCCCGTGCCCAGTCCCTGGGGCAACGGATTGTCAAATTCACCGGTAAGCTGGCAGATGGCATTCAGGCCGATGTTCGATTCCAGCGCTGAGGTGATCCACCAGCCGATGCCCGCTTTTCCGGCAGCCCGGATCCATTCCCGGCTGCCGCTAACCCCACCCATGAGGCTGGGTTTCAGAATAATATAGTGCGGTTTTACGGCGGCCAGGAGGGCTTCTTTCCGGTGTGAATTACCGATCAGCTCTTCGTCGAGGGCAATCGGCACCGGGGTACCTTCACACAAAGCGGCCAGGGCATCTTCCTGGCCGGCCGCTATGGGCTGCTCAATGGAGTGCAGGTCATACGCCGACAGGCGCTTTAGCTTTTCCATGGCTTCTGCAGGCGTAAAGGCCCCGTTAGCGTCGACCCGTAAGACCAGGTTTTCGGTCGAAAACTCGGTACGGATAAATTGCAGCAGCCCCAGCTCTTCCTCAAAATCAATAGCGCCGATCTTCAGCTTAATGGTCGTAAACCCTGCCCCGATCTTTTCCACGATCTGCTTCCGCATAAAATCTTTCGGACCCATCCAGATGAGGCCGTTGATCGGAACGGGGGTATGCCGCTTATAAAAATGATTATCGAAAATCTTCCGTACCCCACCGTTCCCGAGGTCGGAGAAGGCGGTTTCCAGGGCAAATTTTACCGAAGGAAAAGCGCTGAGCTCTTCTTCTTTCCATTCTCCGCGGTTGATCTCCCCGCAGATGGCCCGGAGCTTCTCTTCAGCTACCGCACCGAAATCAGGACTTAAGCCGGCAAGCGGACCCGCTTCGCCGAGCCCGAAGACCTCCGGAGTTTCCTGATTCCATACTTTAATGTAGCAGGAGTCCTTTTTTCGTAAAACTCCGCGGGAAGTTCCTGCGTCAAAACTAAAATTTAGCGTATGTTTGTAGAAATGTGCCCGTAACATGATTACTTATCCCCTGCATCTGGTCTACAAAGGTATCACTTCCTTCAGAAATTATCTTTTCGACAAAGGAATTTTGAAAGAATATGCACCGGAGGTCTTCACCATTGGTGTGGGCAACCTGACCGTAGGCGGAACAGGAAAAACCCCCATGGTGAATTACCTCTGCCGTTTGCTCCGGGACAGGCACATAGGGGTGATCAGTAGGGGATACGGGCGGAAAACGAAGGGTTTTCTGCCGGTTACAGCAGAAAGCCCTCCCGAAACAGTGGGCGACGAACCCTGCATGATGGCCCGGCAGAATCCCGGTGTACGGTTTTTTGTTGCTGAAGACCGGGTGAATGGCTACCGGCTGGCGCATGCTGCGGCCCCGGAAATTGATACGTTTATTTTCGACGATGTTTTTCAGCACCGTTACCTTCAACCGCACCTTCGTATCCTGCTGTCAGATTACCAGCGCCCGTTCTACCGCGATCACGTCCTGCCTTACGGCCGTTTACGCGAAGCACGGGCCGGTGCACGCAGGGCAGACGTCATTGTCGTTACCAAATACACCGGCCATCCGGGCGAACAGGAGGCTATAATCAGCGATATCCGGGCATATTCCCGGCCGGATGTACTCGTGTTTTTTGCAGCTTATGCTCCTGAGCCTCCGGTCAATGCACAGCAGGAGGTACTTCCGTACGGAGAAGAGGTGATACTGGTTTCTGCGCTGGCCAACAATACCCAATTCTACCGCCAGCAGGCCGAAAACTATACCGTATTAAAGCATTTTACCTTCCGCGATCATTACAAAATACCGGCAGCGAAGATCCGGGAGATCCTTGAGCCCGGTAAGCCGGTGATCACTACGGGAAAAGACATGGTCAAGATCAGGGAGCTGCTGAGCCCAGGAGATCTGCCGCGTTTTTATGTTCCTGAAATTAAAGTAAAAATGGACGATTCGTTCGCAAATTACATCAGAAGTCAGGTGAGATTCGTTTAAAATAAAGTATTTTTGTGCCAGAATTAATAAGGGATGTTGAAGTACCGGATACTCTTCTTGTGCGTTTTTATAGGTTTCAGAGCCTGGTCTCAGGTATTGGATGATTCTACCCGGCAGATTTACAGCAACAAAACGGTGGAGTATTTTTATGAGAACGATGTGCTCCGGAACATTCACCGGGCCTACAATCCCGATTCTTCCCTGAAAACGTATCATATTTCCAGTCCTTTACGAAAATCGGGCTGGCTTTACCAGGACCTGGGCAATGTAGGTACGGCCTCCCGCCCGCTGTTATTTGAAAAAAATACGGAAGCCGGCCAGCAGATGGGAATGGACGTGAACCGGCTATATGCCCCCCGTACGGCCGATTTTAAATACTACAACACCCGTTCACCCTATACTTACCTGGCCTTCCAGCAGGGAGGCGGACATACCCAGTTTGAAGTAACCCACAGCCAGAATATCAACCCCAGGCTGAACCTGACCCTGAATATTTTCAAGTTTAATTCGGGCAAGCAATACGGTTTTCTGCGCAGTGAAGAAGTGCTGGTCAACCACTGGCGGTACGACATTTCAGGAAATTATACGTCCAAAAACGAGAAATACCGTGTATTGGCCACTTTCTACCATTTTAACCATAAGCATTTTGAACAGGGGGGAATAGGGGGCGGAGATACACTCAGCCTGAGCAACCTGGAAAGTAAATATTCGCGGAATTACGATGCCGCGCTGAAAGGCAACATCTTTAACCGCGAACGGTGGAATAATTTTCACCTGTACCAGCAGTTCCTGATGAAAAATGCTTTGCAGACCTTCCACACACTTGACTACGAAAGAAAATATTACTCGTTCGAGGACCCCGCATTTACCGATAGTACCAGTGCGCTGGTTTACCGGGTAGCAACCCCTGAAAAGGCCGATACGCTGCACTATAGCTACCGCTTCCACACCATTTCCAATAAATTCGGCTTTAAAGGGCTGTACAGGGGTTTTAACTACCAGGTGTATGCCAGGAGCCGCCTTTACAAGCTCACGAATGCCTATTATCCGTCTTTTGCCGAAAAATGGCACCCTGAGCTCTATGCCGGCGGCCTGCTGGGGTATGTTTTCCCCGATTCTACCAATACCCTCGACGTAAAAGCAGAAATAGAAAGCTATAAAAATTACCTTCTCGACGCCACCCTGGTGTATAAGGGCTTTGAAATCGGGTTTTACAATTCGGCCGGTCCGGCAGGGCTTTTCTACCAGAAATTTACGAACGGAGTGGTGGATTACAACGGAAACAAATCGCTTGACCCGGTTAATACCAAGCATCTTTCCGTTCGTTTCCCGGTAGAGTGGAAGTCCTTCTCCCTGGTTCCGGGAGCCCGCTGGACAAGCATCAGGAACTATACCTTCCTGCGCGATGTGGATGAGGTAAGCCAGTCGGCCCGTGACCTTAACCTGCTTACGGTTTCCCTGAATGCCGGCTATAAAAGCAGAATTTTTGAGGCGCGTTACAAGCTTTTTTTCAATACTACCAGTGACGGTTCTGTGTATCCCGTACCTGATTTTATTCATACGGCCAACCTGGAATTCAATTTCCTCTACGCCCATGTATTGAGAATCTACAGCGGTGTGGATATCTTCCTGCAGTCAAAATACCGCGGGCAGTACTATTCGCCCCTGGTGAATCATTTTGTGGCCGTGCAGGGCCAGCAGGTGGGTGGCGTACCGGTGATGGACCTGTATATAAAATTCCCGATCAGCAAAGGCCGGATAGCCCTGAACTGGCAATTTGTGAACAAAGGATTGGGCTGGAACGGCGTATTTACCACGCCGGGATACGTGGGGCAGCCGGGAGCGCTGATCCTGAAGATCGACTGGCCGCTGTTTGATTAATGCTCAGAAAATTTTCTCCAGGTGAGATTCGAAATAGAGAACAGGCTCGGCAATACCGGCCTGGATTTCGCCGATCATATCCTCCAGGGCCAGCTTATTGAAATCCTCCAGCTTTACCGCGTTGGTAAAGCTCAGCTGGATAGCAAAATTAAAAGTTTCGGGGTCCAGCTGTTCCACTAATTTATAGGCTTTGATGTCTTCTACCCAGGTATTCAGCGTATCAGTAGCCTTAAATGCAAGTCCCGGGAAATCGTTTTCGTACCGTACGGGTACTACAAAGGTCAGGTTTTTAATGATCACACCGCACGACTTTCGTTAACAAACCAGGAAGCTTTGGCAATCAGGAAATACGCTCCGAAGAGGATTCCGCTGAAAAGCAGGTCACCCACCAGCATATTCTTAAAGAAGGGCAGGCCCGCCTGGTAAGAAGCAATGATACCGGAGAGGTTATGGGGGTAGTGCCCGAGCGCAGGATCAGCTACAGGGGCCTCGGGATAAAAGAAGGCAAAATTAGTGATCAGGAAAAACAGGATAGAAGCCGTTAAGCTGGCCATAACCACCTGCAAAACACTGATTTTTCTGAGCAGGTAATAACCGGCCGCAAAAATGACCGCAAAGGTAGAATACACCATCAGGGTAGCACTGTGAAAACCGTAGCCGTTCTTTAGCTCAATCAGCAGGTCGCTGAGCAGAAGCGCCACCAGGGGCACCCCGATCTTCCATTTCCAATCTTTAAATATAGCCGCTGAAAATAGCATAACAGCTACCATAGGTGTAGCGTTGATCGGGTGTTCTACCACTCTTAACGCAACAACCAGGAAAACCAGCACTGCTGCCAAAAGACTTTTACGGGTATCAGGTTTCATTACTTTCCGGATTTTTTTACAAAAATAAGGAAGTTTTCTCAATCTTTCAGTACCCAGGTATCTTTACTTCCCCCTCCCTGCGAGGAATTGACCACCAGTGAGCCTTTTTTCAGGGCCACACGGGTCAGTCCGCCGGGCGTTACATGAATATCTTCTCCGAAAAGAATATACGGCCGGAGGTCTACATGCCGCGGCTCAATATCATCGCCGATCAGGCAGGGTGACGTGGAGAGGGAAATAGTAGGCTGGGCAATATAATTTCTCGGGTTGCTTTTGATCTTGTTTCTGAAAATTTCGTGCTCTTCTTTCGTAGATTTCGGGCCGATGAGCATACCATATCCACCGGCTTCATTGGCTTCTTTCACCACCAGCTTCTCAATGTTTTCCAATACGTATTTCATGCTCGACGGGTCTTCACAGAGATACGTCTCCACGTTCCGGATAATCGGGTCTTCGCCCAGGTAGTAATTGATGATCTTCGGAACGTAAGCATACACCACCTTGTCATCGGCCACGCCCGTGCCCAGGGCATTGGCCAGCCCGAGGTTTCCCTTCCTATAGGCATTAAACAGGTTAGGCACCCCGATCAATGAATTGGGGTTAAACGTCAGGGGATCGATATACACATCATCCAGGCGGCGGTAAAGCACATCCACCGTCTTAAAGCCTTTGGTGGTTCTGAGCTTCAGGAGGTCGTTTTCCACCACCAGGTCGCGGTAGTCTACCAGTTCCACGCCCATCTGCATGGCCAGGTACGAATGCTCGTAATAGGCTGAATTGTAGATGCCGGGCGTAAGAACGGCAATGGTGGGTTCTGATTTACCCGAAATATATTGGAGAACCTCAAAGAGCTTGTCGGTGTATTCGCTGATAGACCGCACTTTTGCTTTGGAAATAAGCTTGGAAAGTCCCTGCTTGGAGAGCTCACGGCCCTGGAGCATATACGAAACCCCGGAAGGGCACCTCAGGTTATCTTCGAGCACCACAAACTCACCCTGTGCATTGCGGATAAGGTCTGTGCCGGTAATGTGAATGTAGATGTCTTTCAGTGGCCTTACATTCATACACTCGCGGATAAACCCTTTGCTGCTGAAGATGGTATCTGAGGGAATAACCTTGTCTTTTAGTATTTTCTGATCGGAATAAATGTCAAGGAGAAACTCGTTCAGGGCCTTGATACGCTGCTTCAGCCCGCGTTCCAGCATGGCCCATTCCCTGGCCCGGATCACCCTCGGGATAATATCGATAGGAATGATCCGCTCCATTCCACCTTCCTCAGAATACACGTTAAAAGTGATCCCCATATTCATCATGGAGGCTTCCAGGTTTTTCTGCCTCATCTTCAGTTCTTCGAGGCTAAGGCTGTTGAAATAGTTGTATATCACTTCAAGTCCTTCGCGCGGCTGGGAGTCCAGCGCGTTCAGTTCATCAAAGATGCCGTTGGTTTTATAATTCGCAAAATTCATACGTACTGCCGCCTGGGATAAAAAATTAAATATAAGCATTTATGTGATATACGATATAAAATTCCAGTAAAATGGTAAAATATTTCGATTTTTTCCTGAAATTATACTACGCAAAAAAATAAGAGTCCGGAAAATAAAATTCTGCTGTGGGATTTGAAAAATTGTTGTAATTTTGCACCCGTCAAAGGCGGGATGGTGGAACTGGTAGACACGCTACTTTGAGGGGGTAGTGGGCGTAAGCCTGTGAGAGTTCGAATCTCTTTCCCGTCACCGGTAAGGCCTGGGTAGTAATACCCGGGCTTTTTTCTTTTATACTGCGGTCAAAAAAATCCTGTATTGCCTCCATTTTTTATCCGGAGTTCAGAAGAGTTAATAAATAACTTCGTAGGTTTGCGAAATAATCGACAAAACTTATGAAACCAGAAAACAAAAAAATCAACGAAAAGCCCCCCGGAAAGAAAACGGCTGAAGAACCTAAAAAGCTGTCTAAAGCGGGCGAATGGATGAGGAGCGGGAAGTCTCTTTTTACGATTATAGATATGAAAGCGGTGTTGAAGTAGTGAAACGATTCCTCTTAGACACCAATATCCTCGTTTTTTTAGCCGGTGGAGAGATGGATCAATTAAGCCGGGAAGTTAAGATTATAATAGAGGACTATACGAATCGTCTTGAGACCAGCTCTGTTTCGTTAATTGAGTTGGTACAGCTATACCGGATCGGGAAAATTAAATTGAAGAAAGGGGAGACCATAGAAACTGTTCTAAACAGCTTTGGCAAAACAATCGGCATTTATGTGGCTAACTTTACGGAAAAGCATATCAGGGCGCTATCGTGCCTTGAAGTAACGGATGGTCATAACGACCCGTTTGATCATGCCATTATATCGCATGCGATCTCTGACCGTTACACGCTTATTTCTTCCGACAGTAAATTCAGGCACTATAAAAACCAGAGCCTGAGCTTTGTATACAACAAAAGGTAGAGCAGAGGCCCTACTTTTGGGTGATCTGCTCCGCCAGGAAAGCAATTCCTTCCGCAAATGATTTGGGCGAGTACCCCAGCACTTTTACAGGCTTGTCCAGGATAAACCCGGTACGGGCCGGGCGCCTGGCCGTTTGCCTGAACTGCGAGCCGTCTGTTTCATTGATAAGCGACTTGTTCAGTCCGAAGTAATCGGCGGTCATTATCGCCATCTGGTAAGGAGTAAGCAGGTCTTTCCCGCTGATATTAAAAATACCTTCCGCACGTTGCCGGGCAATCAATATGCAACCGTCTGCCAGGTCTTCGGCCAGGGTAGGCGTACGCCACTGGTCATTGACCACCTGGATGGCTTTACCGCTTTCCAGCGAATTTTTCACCCATAAAATAATGTTGGAGCGGCTCATATCGTGCGCTATACCGTACACCAGGATGGTCCGGGCTATAGCCCACTTGAGCCTGCTGTGCATAACCAGCTTTTCGGCCGCATATTTGCTCCACCCGTAAAAGCTGACCGGGCTGGCCTCTGCTTCTTCGGTGTACGGACCGTCTGCCCCGTCAAAAATGAAGTCGGTAGACAGGTGTAGAAAAAAAGAACCCGTCTTTTCAGCGGCTTCCAGGAGGTATTCCGTAGCGGTTACGTTCAGCTTCCAGCACTCCTCTTTCTCTGTTTCGCATTGGTCTACGTTGGTCATGGCGGCGGTATGGATAACCACTTCCGGAACGTGCTGCCCGAATACCTCGTCTACCTGCTGCTTATCGGTAATGTCCAGCGAAGCAAACGTGTAGCCCGCAGTGAAAGGCAAGCGGTTTTGCCCGCGTGCGGTAGCAATCACCTGCACACCGGCAACGCCAGCCAGCTTCTGAACCAGCTTTTGGCCGAGAAGGCCGTTAGAACCCGTAATCAGTATTCTCATATGTCTAAATTTTAGTGGTGCCATCCGCAGCTTTGCCTTAGCACGCTGTAATGGTACTACTATAAGTAGTGATAACCGTATTTTTTAGTGATTTTCTTTCTTTTCATTTTTTTCATGGAGATCTTCATCTTCTGATCTTCTTCAGGCCGGTTGAACGAATCGGTCTTTACTCCGGCAATCTCGTCAACCAGGGCTGTACTGCCTACTACTTCTCCGAAAACAGTATAGTTTTTATCCAGGTGAGGGGTTCCGCCCAGGGTTTTATAGACCGTGCGCTGCTCTTCGGTATATTTTACACCGTTGCGGCTTTCAAAATTATTCAGCTCGGTATCACTGAACTTTTTACCCTGTACA
Source organism: Leadbetterella sp. DM7 (assembly GCF_040829825.2). Lineage (NCBI taxonomy): Bacteria > Pseudomonadati > Bacteroidota > Cytophagia > Cytophagales > Leadbetterellaceae > Leadbetterella > Leadbetterella sp. DM7. Next base: position 147,767 of record NZ_JBFOLH020000003.1, read on the forward strand.
ATATAAAACTGGCAGGCGCTCGATTTCTTCTCGGGGTTTCCGTCGCGTGCCGCTGCCAGCACACCCTTTTTGTGAAAACGGGCCGGGTTATACTCAAACGGTATCCGTTCCAGCTCATCACCGCCGCTGCCCAGCCGGGCTCTTTTCTCTGCATTGCGGGAGGCCGGATCACCGCCCTGGATCATGAAATTTTCAATCACCCGGTGAAAAAGCAGCCCGTTGTAAAAATGTGACTTCACCAGCTTTTGAAAATTGGCTTTGTGCAGCGGGGTTTCATCATACAAAACAAAATGCAGCTTCCCTTTACCGCTCTCCAGGGTATAGAGGTAATCTTTCTTTTGCGAAAAGGCAGATGCACTGAGCACCAGGAGAGAAACAAATACAACTATTTTTTTCATGGGTATTCACACACTATTCATTAAACACACTTATGGGTTCCTCTTGATTTGGGCCAGAATTTCGCGGCCACCGTTTTCCAGTACCTGTAAGGCCACTGCCCTGCCCAACTCAGCCGGCGCAGTACCTGTCTGTTCTATCGTTATGGTGCTTTGTCCGTCTAGCGAGGTAATACCGCCGGTAAACCGGATACCCTGGTCCGTATTCCGGGCATATCCGAAAACCGGTATGGAGCATCCGCCCTTCATTTCTTTCAGGAATGTCCTTTCCGCTACCAGGCATTTTTCAGTCTGGGTGTCGTTACAGGCCTCTTTCACGATTTTTTTAATTTCACTATCCAGGCTTACCGCAATTTCAACCGCTATGGTTCCCTGGCCCACAGGCGGAATAAATTCATTCAGGGGAAAACGGTGAACAATGAGCTCATTGTAGTTCATGCGGTTAACGCCGGCAAAGGCCAGGGCCAGCGCGTCGCATTGGCCGTCCCGCATTTTTTTCAGGCGGGTTTGCAGGTTGCCCCGCATGTTGACCAGTTGAATATGGGGATAATGCTTTTTGAAAAAGGCTATCCTTCTTACAGATGAGGTACCTACGATCAGGGGCTGGGATAGATCTACCGGCCGGTCAGAAATCAGCACGTCGTTGGGTTCTTCCCGCTCGGTAAAAGCAATAATTTCAAAGGCATCGCCCAGATCAGATTGCATATCTTTAGCCGAGTGAACGGCAATATGAATCTCATTATTCAGGAGTTTTTCTTCCAATTCTTCCGTAAATACACCCTTGCTGCCGATTTTGGATAAAGCAACATCCAGCACTTTATCGCCCCGGGTTTCCATGGCCACGATCTCCGTTTCCGCACCCGCAGCTTCAAGGCGCTGCTGAATATAACGGGCCTGCCATAAAGCAAGCTGACTGGCTCTTGTTCCTATTTTTATTTTCAATGTTCTATAATTTCATAAAGTAATATACGCCGGTAAAACCCGTAACAAAGCCCCACAGCGCCCCGATGATCACCTGGCGCAGGTTATGCGCGCCCAAAATTAAGCGTGCAGAAGAAATTATCCCAACCAGGACCAGGATTATGAGGATGGCCGGCACCAGCCTGACGTCTCCGTACCGATAAAATAGTGCCGCAAATACTCCCAAAGCCCCTGAAATGCCCGAAACATGCGCGCTGATCTTATCGAAAAAATTCATCACGAACAAGCCCGTGATATTGACGGCCATCGACACAAAAATAACGGCTGTAGGCATAAAGACGCTGCCTTTTGCATTTAAGAAATAAGCAACGGCAAAGAAAAAGGCAGAGGTAAAAAGGTATACACGGGGCCTTTCACGCCGGTTATTGAGGGTAAAATCGTTGATAAATTTCATCCGGTACTGCAGGTATACAAAAAGCAGCGGGATGATGGCCGTATACGTAACTGTCAGCATGAAAAGGGCCAGGAACAGCTTCGGACCCATAAACAGGTAAAAAAGCGGCAGGGGAGCCAGCCACTTCAACGCCAGTACCAGGTAAGAAGGGATGAATACGGGATGCAGTATGTAGGAAATTCCTTTTGCTGTTTTTTGAAGCACCATAAAAACGGGTTAAATCTCTTTTCTCAAACGGGCCACCGGAATTCCCAGTTGTTCCCGGTACTTGGCCACGGTTCTCCGGGCTATGTTGTATCCTTTGGCCTTTAGCAGCTTCTCCAGCTTATCGTCAGAGTAAGGCGACGTTTTCACTTCTTCGTCAATGAGTGCCCTGAGAATATTTTTTACTTCACGGCTCGAAGCGTCCTCGCCCGATTCCGTAGCAATTCCTTCCGAAAAGAAATATTTCAAGGGATAAATTCCGAAATCTGTCTGCACCGATTTGCTGTTGGCCACCCGCGAAACCGTAGAAATATCCATGTCGATCTTATCGGCAATATCTTTCAGGATCATGGGCTTCAGCTTATTTTCATCGCCTTCCACAAAAAAGCTGTACTGGAAATCCACGATGGCTTCCATGGTTTTCAGCAGGGTCTGCTGCCGTTGCTTGATGGCATCAATAAACCATTTGGCGGCGTCCAGCTTCTGCTTCACAAACGTAACGGTTTCCCTGATCTGCTTGTTTTGCTTGTCGCCCCGCGAGTAGGTATCCAGCATGTCTGAAAACGATTTGCTGATCCGGAGGTCCGGGGCATTTTTCGAATTCAGGATGATCTCCATCTTCCCGTTTAAATAGGTAACAATAAAATCGGCCATCAGGTAGGCCACATTGTGCGATGTGGAGATGATATTGCCCGGCTTGGGGTTCAGCCGCGTGATGAGCTGGAAAACGTTTTTCAGGGTTTCATCGTCTATTCCCAGCTTCTTCTGTATCTTATCGAAGTGCTTTTTGCTAAACTCGTCGAAATAGTCTTCCAGGATGGTCAGGGCCAGGTTGCTCTCTGCCGAGTTCGTCTTTTTTTCAATCTGGAGGATCAGGCATTCCTGGAGGTCACGGGCGCCAATGCCGGCCGGCTCAAATTTCTGTATCTTTTTTAAAACCCCTTCAACTTCTTCTTCGTTGGTATAAATGTTCTGGCTGAAAGCCAGGTCGTTGCAGATAGACCGGAGCGAGCGCCTCAGGTAGCCGTCATCTTCTATAGAGCCTATCAGCTGCTTCCCGATCATGGTTTGCTTGTCATTGAGCTGTAAAAAGCCCAGCTGCTGCATAAGCGACTCCTGCAAAGAATCTACAGACACCACGGGCATGACTTCCCGGGCCTCTTCGTGGTAATTGTCTGACATCTTATAGCCGCCGTACTCATCGCCGTCACTCCGGTAGTCTTTCAGGTTGAAGTCGTCCAGGCTGTAGGTATCAATGCTCTGGTGGTCGTTGTTATCTTCAGAATAGGAATCTTCCCCGTTAACCGAATATTTTTCCTGCTCCATGCTTTTTCCTTCTTCCAGGGCCGGGTTGATTTCCAGCTCTTCCTCTATTCTCTGGGCCAGTTCTGCAGTGGGAATCTGCAGAAGCTTAATGAACTGGATCTGCTGAGGCGATAGCCTCTGCTGCAGAGATTGGTTAAGGATAAGTTTTTGCATTGGTGAGATCATTTATAACGGATTGCCGGAATTCATTCCCAAAGTTACTAAAACCGATGAAAGTTGTCAAATGCCCGGCTGATGGTTCCCATTTTCATTTCGGTTTCCACCCACTCCCTGTCGGGCTGGGAATCTTCCGTAATACCGCCGCCGGCGTATACATACGCTATGCCGTCTTCTACCTTCAGTGTACGGAGGTTCACGAACAGGTGACTCTCCGCATCTACATTGACGGGCCCCAGGTAACCGCTGTAAAATTCCCGGTCGTAGCCTTCAATATCGTCAATGATCTTTTCGGAGCTCTCTTTGGGCATGCCGCAGATGGCCGGGGTAGGGTGGAGCAGGTTAAGCATGACCGAGCTGAGGTTCGGAAAATTCACCTCCCGGTTATCTATGCTGTAGAACGTTCTCAGGTGAAGCAGGTTGCCTGCTTTAACCGTTTTGGGGCCTTCTTCTTCATATTCGCGCACCCGTATTTTTTTGAGGCAGTTGATGATGTACCGCCCCACTATGGCCTGTTCTTCGATTTCCTTGTGGGTCCAGAGGGCATCTACCGGCTTTATTTCTTTTCCGTTGCGGTCAAAGGCCGACTGCGTACCGGCCAGCGACATGGTGGTGAAGACCCCGTCACGGTTTTGAGAGACCAGCACTTCGGGTGAAGCCCCCAGCCAGACCTGCTTATTGTCAGGAAGGTGCACCAGGCTGACCATAGCATCCTGATGCGAAGTGCTCAGGCTTGTAAAGGCAGAAAAAAAGTTGCTTTCCGTGATTCTGCCCAAAGGCTTGCGGCGTGAAAGTACCACTTTCCGTGCCTCACCCTGTCGTATCCGGGTCAGAATCTGCTGTACCTTTGCCTGGTACTCTTCTTCGTCATTGGGGTGGGGCAGGGTCTCAAAGGCAAAGCCCGTGTCGCTCTGAAGCAGGTCAGGAGTACACTTCAGGTCAGAAATATCTATCTGGGGTTCCCGTAAATTCACTTCCCTTTCAAAATCAGCTTTCAGGAACAAAACCGGCGAACCACCGGTTTTAAAGGGGGCAAAGGCAAACCCGGAAGGCAATTCCTCAAAATCTACTTTTTCAAGATGAAGGAAAGGATCATACGATACCAGCAGCCGGAACGTGTCGTGCCGCGGTAGCCGGTAAGCCGCAAAAGGTACACCTGAAGCGATCAGGCCGTTAATCAGGACAGAGGTGTCAACACTATTTTCCGTAACTAACATATCCGTCGTCTTCCGGTTTCAGTTCGGCGTTATTGTATTTGGAAGGGCATTTTAAAAGGATTTTGTCGGCCTCAAAATAGCCTCCTTCCAGGTTCATCCGGCCCACTACCACTACTTTCTCCGACTTCTCCATATCCTGGGGTTTGGGCTGATGGTGAACTACCCGGTATTGGTTATCCAGGGAATCGATCATCAGGAATTCAAACTGGTTGGGATTGACCGAGGGCTCATAACGAATCCCTATAGGCTCACCCTTTGCATTTTTAGGCAATTCACCTACTACGTGCACCGCTTTGGTATTTCCCTGCTCAGCCAGCTCTTTGGCCTCTTTGAAGCTCAGGTATGTGCTGGCATCTCCAATGGTGGAAATGATCATGGTTATCGCCACCGCAATCACACCCAACGCGATAATATGACTTTTTTTCATGCCCTTTTATTTCTTGTGATTTTCTACTTCTTTTTCTAACCGCGTTACTTTTCTGTCCAGGAAAAACAGGTAGGCCAGAAATCCGGTCACCACAATAAGAAGGCCTGCCACCACTACATAAATTTTACCTTCCGAGCGCATGACGTCGGCCATTTCAGCAGTTTGAAGTAAACTCAGGAGTTTCATCCGTTTATCGTTTCGTTAATTAATTTGATTCGTATCCGCAGGCTGGCAATCCAGGTCCCGATAATGATCCACCCCAGCACGGCCGGGTAAAACACCATACGCATTTTTAAGTCCATATCGCTACCGAACGCCGGGTTGCCCCCGTTGCCGGGGTGCAGCGAGTCGGTCAGTCGGGGCAATATCCACACCAGGGGCATAAAAGAGGCAAAAGCAAAGATATTGTAGATGCCGGAAAGACGGGCCCGTCGCTGTTCGTCGTCAAAGGAGCCCCGCAGGATAAAATAGGCCGAATAGATCAGGAGACCCACTTCTACCGCTATCAGCTTGGGGTCTTTGGGCAACCAGTCGCCCCAGGTGAAATTTCCCCAGAGCATGCCGGTCAGGAAACCCAGCACCCCGAAAACCACGCTTACCGCTGCAAACTGCGAAGCATAGATGTCGTCGCGGATATCGCCTTTCCGCAGGTATTTTACCGAAAATACCAGTGAGCTGATCATCAGGGCCATCATGGAGAACCACATGGGCACATGAAAATAAACCATCCGGATGGTCTCATTGAGGATCTCACGGCGGGGCGTTTCTCCTAAAAATCCAAAAAATACACTAAAAATGAGCAAGGCCGCTCCCAGGAATTTCCACCAGTATTTTCTCATGTTTTAACTCTTCCACAAATAGGGAAATAACAAATAACTTAACGCTATAACAATCAAATCAATTCCAAATATAGTCATAATTTCATCATAACTGGCCGATAATTCGAGGCCGTCCATTGCATTTTTGGAAAGTTTGATGAGCATGTTGATCAGGGGCAGCAAAACAGGCAGGCTCAAAACGGCAAGCACGCCTGAAGAATTGTCTGTTTTTGAGGCAATACCGGCCAGCAGGGTCAGTGAAGAGCTGAAACCCAGTGAGCCCAGCACCAACGCAATGAAGTATAGGGTATAGTCGGCTACATGGTTTCCCAGCAGGGCCAGGTAAAGGCCAAAGCCCGAGAGCGACAGCACCAGCAGCAGCAGGAAGTTAAAAAGGATCTTGGCCAGGATGATGGCACCCGGGCCCGCCAGCTGGTAATAATACAGGTGCCGGCCCGCGGTCTCTTTCCGGAAGCTGTTGCCGGCAGAATTCACAGCCGAAAATAAGAGGATAATCCAGAAAAGGGTGTTCCAGGTCAGGCCCTCCAGGTTGTTCGTCCGGAGCATAAAGCTGATATAGCAGAGAAAAATGGTGGAAACCATGAAAAGTACCATGGTATTGATGGTATTCTGCTGCCGCAGCTCCAGCTTTATATCTTTCCAGATCAGGCTCTTAATTTCTTTCATTGCGAATCATCTGTTTTATGAATTCTACAGGGGTGTCTTTCCGCAGTAGAAAATCGTTAAAGCTCTGCTCTACCCAATAATCCGGCTGTACAAAAAAATCGGGGTGCTTTAGCCCCTCCGTGCTGTGCACCAGCTTCATCAGGGGCAGGTTCACCTGTACGTGCGAACGGGCCAGCTTTGTCGTATAAAACCGGCCGGCAAAAGAGCCCCAGTTGGCTCCGCCGGGCGGCGTACCCACAAAGATAACCCGGTCATGGTTTTTTAACAAGGATATGGTAAAGGTGGTGGCTGAATACGAGCCCCCGTCCATCAGCACAAAAAGCCGCCCCGAATACCCGTATTGCTTCACCGGCCTGAGCTTCTTCTTTTCGTTGATGTAGCTCCTGTAGTAGCCGTTTTCCGTTTTCCCGTTCAGGTACATTCGCCCGGCCAGCGCCGTAACTCCCAGGTAGGGCTTAAAGATCTTCCTGAAGCCCGCCCGGCTGATATAAACGCTGTCGTATATCCGGAAAGGCTCGTTCACCAGGTAGGAGATCATCCGGTGAACATTCACCACCGCACCGCCGCCGTTGCTCCGGAGATCCAGGATCAGGTTCTGTACACTGTCTTCACTGATTTGCTTAAAACTTCGCTTTAACTGTTTTCTGAATTTATTTTCGGTAAATTCAAGAAAACTTTTCTTTCCTTTGAAACTGGTAATATCCAGCTTGACCGTACGGCTCAGCGAATCTACCCGCTCCAGCTCAAAGTTCTTGCGCAGCACATTTTTATACCTTTTGGTGAGGTTGCTCATGGCTTCTTTGGGGAGCAGAAACCGCATGGTTTCGGTACGGATGAGGGTGTCGCCGGGAAGTGCATAACGAAGCTGTACGGAGTCGCGTTTGCCGTACCAGCGCATGTAAAGGCCCGGGAAATTCCGGTCTGCATAGTAGTTTTTGCCATAGGGATTCCCGAAATCAGCCCCGTAGAGAGTACGGAACCGGTAAAAGTCAGTAAGGGGCGGCACACCGTCAATAGATACAATGCGCGTTCCCCGCACCAGGGTGCTGTCGTCTGATTGATTATAATGGATATAAAAATCATCACCAAATTTCCGTAGAATGAGCGGAAATCCGCCCGATTCTTTATTAAAATAGTGTTTGGGAAGCCGGGTAGAGAGATGAAGATCCTGCATTTCGCTGGTCAGCAGCGAGAGCCGCCGGTACGCCTCCGGAACAGACAGGGAATCAACGGTGTATAACGAATCTATCCTCCGGGAAAACTGCTCCGGTGTTTCGTAATAATACAGGCCGGGATAGTACTTCTTCAGTAGCCCGCGCAGCTGCTCCAGGTCATCATTGAATTCACCGGGTGAAAGCTTTTCCTGTGCACCTGCTGAAAAAAATAAAAGGAATAGCAGGAGAAACGAAGCTCCAGCTCTGAGAAAAATTTGCATCCCGAATCGAAAAATCGCTTAAAATTACGCATCTTTTCTATTATCTTTGCACCCGTTTTAAAAGTTCTTTGAATATATGCTGAATCGTAGACTGGCGAGAGTAAGGGCAATGCAGGGTTTGTATGCGCTTGAGATATCGAAGGGAGCCAATTATTTATTAGCCCAGGAACTGATCTCCGAGGCTTTTGCTCCTGACCTGAACTCCATGGAGAAGCAGGACCGTACCAAGCTTGCCGGCATGGCCAAACTGGCGCAATCGGTATTTGAAGACGAGATCAAAGGCAATAGCCCGGTCACCGACGATACCAACCCGCGGGAGATCAAAACAGCCGTAGCCAAAGCACGCGAATACTACCGCCTGAAGAACAAAAAAGACTTTGACTACCACGCGGCCCAGACCCTGATCGATGCCGAAAAAACCTACGATATCTACCTGTATATCCTGAACCTCCTGGTGCTGCTGGGCAGCAAATCAGATTCTGTGCTGGAAAAAAACAAGGCCATTGCCGCCCTGGCCTCGGCCAAAGAGCTGGAGTTTTATTCCCTGAAGCGCTCGGTTAGCCTCGAAAACGAATCTTCTCTCGTCAATAAGCTGTACAATGAAGCGGTGAAAGGCAACGCCCATGTAGCCGAATACCTTTCCATTGTCAACAAAACCCGTGAAGACGAGCTGGCCATTGTTAAGTATATTGTCAAAAACATCATCCTGAAGCACGAGGTAAGTGTAGATTTCTTTGAGAAGCTGCATATTTTCTGGTCGGAAGACAAGGAGATCCTCCGCACTATGGTTTTCCATACCTTTGATGATTTTGCAGATGACCAGGTGGTGATGATCGAAAAGCTCGACGAGCAGTGGGAAGAAACCAAAGATTTTCTCCGCACCCTGTTCCGGGAAACCGCTTCACGCGATGAGGAGCTGCTGGAACGGATCCTGCCGCACCTGAAAAACTGGGATCTGGAACGCATCATTGAAACCGACCTCATTCTCCTGAAAATGGCCATTGCCGAACTCACGCTTTTCCCGAGCATACCGGTAAAGGTCACCATCAATGAAATCATAGAGATTGCTAAAAATTATAGCTCGGAAAAGAGCAAAATCTTTATTAACGGTATTCTTGACGCCGTTTGCAAGGATTTACAAACCAAAGGACTCATCCGCAAAACGGGTCGCGGAATGCTGGATAACCGGTAGAAGCCGGTGTGAATTGAAATTTTTCTTGGTGATCTTTCGTTTTGATCTTATATTTATAAAACCAAAAACAACATAATTATGAACACTCAGGCAAAATCTTTAATCGCATTTCTGGCGGGAGTAGCAGCCGGTTCGGCCATTGGTATTTTATTTGCTCCTGAAAAAGGGGAAGTTACCCGCGAGAAACTATCTTCCAGCCTCGGAGATTACAGAGATCAGCTGAAAAACTTTATAAATGACCTCCGGGAAAGGGGAGAAGAAGTGGCGCTGGAATACGTTGGCGGAGACAACAATGCAAAAGCAGAAGGAAAGAAAGTGGTAAACGAGGCGCGTCAGAAAGCAGAAAAGCTGCTGGAAGACGTAGAAGATCTGATGGGACAGATCAAATCAAAGGCGTAATTAACTTATAAATTTTTATGATATTCTTACAAGCAGCAGGTGGTGGAAACATGAGTTTCCTGATCATGATGGTAGGTATGTTTGCCGTTATGTATTTCTTTATGATCCGCCCTCAGCAGAAAAAACAAAAAGATCAACAAAAAATGGTAGAAGAGCTGAAGCCCGGCGACGACGTGGTAACGGCCGGTGGACTTCACGGTAAGGTGTTATCGAAAGATGAAACTACCGTAACCATCTCGGCAGGTGGCGGCGCCAAGCTCACTTTTGAAAAATTTGCCATTTCAAAAAAAGCCTAAATGTCTGTAACTGCCCGCAAAACCCAGGCCCAGAGCATAGGAGAGGCTTTCGAGTCTTTCCTGAATGCATACAAGCTCAGGTCGCGTTATAACGAGACCTACCTGGTGACCTATTGGGAAAAGCTGATGGGTGTGTCTATTGCACAGCGGACAGAGAAGATTTATATCAGCAAAGGCGTTCTTTTCCTGAGAATTACCTCTGCACCTTTAAGACAGGAACTGGTTCTGGCCAAGTCCGGAATCATTTCCCTCTTAAATAAAGAAATGGGCGCTGAGATTGTGAAAGATGTGGTTTTTGTCTGATGATCACACCTCCCTTTCTTCGTCCCGGCGACTTCGTCGCTATCACGGCTCCCGCCAGCCGGGTAGCCCTCCAGGATGTATTGTCCGGCGTGAAGATTCTTGAGCAATGGGGCTTTAAGACAGAAACCGGGGCTACGGCCGGTCGCTCTTTCCACAATTTTTCCGATACATTTGAGAACCGCCTGCAGGAGCTCCAGGGTTTTTTGGATGATCCTGAAGTACGTTGTATCCTGGCGGCACGGGGCGGATACGGCGTTTCCGACCTGATCGATCACCTTGATTTTACCGCTTTTAAAAAACACCCCAAATGGATCATCGGGTTTTCTGACCTCACCGCCCTGCTCCTGCATCTGAATGCATCGGGGTATGAGACCATTCACGGCCCTATGGCCAAAACATTAACCTGCGATCCGGTTTCTTCGGCAAAGCTTCGCGATATGCTTTCCGGTAAAGTGCCATCCGATACCTGGCCGGCGTGCCCCTCCAACCGGGAAGGCCACGCAACAGGTCCTGCCATAGGAGGCAACCTGGTTTTACTGACCCATTCCATAGGTTCGGTTTCCGATATTTCCTACGACGGGAAGATCCTTTTCCTGGAAGATATCGGCGAAAAGCTGTATAACATTGACCGCATGATGGTGCAGCTCAAACGGGCCGGCAAGTTAAAGCACCTGGCCGGGCTGGTAGCCGGCTCATTTACCGCCATCAGCGAGCCTTCTTTCGGCTTTTCTGTGGAAGAGATCATTCTGCAGCACACGGCTGGCTATGATTATCCCGTGGCATTTGGTTTTCAATTTGGACACGAAAGTGTAAATTTGCCCGTAATTATGGGAAGAACGTACGACCTGGACGTTACCCCGGCCGGAGTTACCCTTAAAACACTGGAAAATGTTGTCATTTGATTTCAAAAAATACCATGTCCGGGCCATGAATGCTGCTACGGAAGCAGAAAAGGCAGAAATCAACCGGGAGCTAAAAGATATGTATGAGGCGCTCGACGACGAGTCGAAGAAAATATTTAACGAAGAGCTGCAGGCATTCCTGATCAGGGAATACGCAGCCATTAATTCAATGTATACCGGAATAAACAATTAATCTATGAGTGCTACTTTACAAGACATTATCAGTCACGCCAAAGAATACGGGTTTGTATTTCCTTCGTCTGAGATTTACGACGGGCTCCAGGCGGTGTACGATTACGGCCAGAACGGAGTGGAGCTGAAAAATAATATCAAGCAGGTATGGTGGAAAGCCATGACCCAGCTGAACGACAATATTGTGGGGGTAGATGCCGCTATTTTCATGCATCCGCTTACCTGGAAGGCCTCGGGGCACGTTGACGGCTTCAATGACCCCATGATCGACAACAAAGACTCCAAAAAACGTTACCGCGCTGACCAGCTCCTGGAAGGGAAAGCCGAAGAATACGCAGTGGCCGGTGACGAGGCCCGGGCGCAGGCGCTTCTCCGGAAAATGGGCGCGCTGCTGGGTGCCGAGAAGCTCGATGAGGTGAGAGAGCTGATCATTGAAGAGGGCATTGTATGCCCCATTTCCAAAACGTCTAACTGGACAGAAGTACGGCAGTTCAACCTGATGTTCTCTACCCAGGTGGGTTCTGTGGCTGAAGACGCCAGCCAGATCTACCTCAGGCCCGAAACGGCCCAGGGGATCTTTGTGAACTTCCTGAACGTGCAGAAAAGCGGCCGTATGAAAGTGCCGTTCGGTATTGCGCAGATCGGTAAGGCTTTCCGGAACGAGATCGTGGCCCGCCAGTTCACTTTCCGGATGCGGGAGTTTGAGCAAATGGAAATGCAGTTCTTTGTACGTCCCGGCTCAGAAATGGAATGGTACGAAAAATGGAAAAATACCCGTCTCCGTTTCCATAGGGCCCTCGGCCTGCCTGCTGAAAAGCTGAAATACCACGATCACGAGAAGCTGGCGCACTACGCCAATGCCGCCGTAGATATTGAATACGAATTTCCGTTCGGGTTCAGGGAAATCGAAGGAATTCACTCCCGTACGGATTTCGACCTGAGAAATCACCAGGAACTGTCGAAAAAGAAGCTGCAATACTTTGATCCCGACCTGGGCGAAGACGGCAAAGCCATCGGCAACTACATTCCATTCGTAGTAGAAACCTCGGTAGGGGCTGACCGCCTCTTCCTGGCCGCTTTCTGCAATGCCTTTACCGTGGAAACAGGCGAAAAAGAACGTACTTACCTGAAGCTTCACCCGGCCCTGGCACCGGTAAAAGCGGCTATCCTGCCCCTGGTGAAAAAAGACGGACTGGCTGAAAAAGCACAGCAGATCGCTGATTCGCTCCGTTTATCTTTCCGTACCGTTTACGACGACGGCGGCGCTATCGGTAAACGCTATACCCGGCAGGATCTCATCGGAACACCGTTTTGCGTAGCCGTAGATTACGAAACCATGGAAAACGATACCGTCACTATCCGTCACCGCGACAGCATGGAGCAGGAGCGGGTAAAAATTGCTGATCTTAAAGAGAAAATCGGCTTTGCAGTAGATCCGCAAAGAATACTGGAGGCGATTTGAGCGTATAGATAATACAATGAAGCCGGGGTAATTCCCCGGCTTTTTTGCATTTGGTTCTCGACTACGCTCGAACTGACAGGAACGACCACCACTTGTCAGTTCGAGCGTAGACGAGAACCGAGTGCAGTCGAAAACCAGACATAGTCGAGAACCGAGCACAGTAATGATGCAAGAACACCTGGTGCCTTGCACTCAGTTTTCTAATAACCACAAATCACTTTTATTCACATACGCCACGCCGCGGTTCCAGTATGCCTTTTGCCAGATATCATCACTGCCGAAAATATTGATCTTATTGCCCGGCTCAATTTCGCCTATAACCGTAGCGGCCGAGCTCGGGAAATTCCGCAGGTAGGTTTTCTCTTTTACAATGGCTGATTTATAGCTGGAGGGCAGGTTGATCAGCAAAGCCAGCAACACCATGTAGGTGATCACCAGGGCCCAGTTGTTCCTGTAAATGGGTTTTCCCTGCTTTCGCTTATTAAAGAGCACCCACAGCAGGAAAATTCCGAAAATAATCACCGCATACAGGATAAAAATGTAATACTGCTGGTAAATGGCGAAGACAAAATTGATGTTGTTCCGTTCATAACCCGTAAACTTATTCATCAGCGCCATTTTGTTCATCTTGTCAAAAACTTCGTCGGTGGGCTTAAGGTTATAATAGCTGTTCAGGTAAAAAAGCGCCTTGGGAAAATTCCCCTCGTTCTCGAAGATATAAGCCAGCTTCAGGCTGACGTGCTCGTTGTTTACCTTCGGATCTGCGAATATAGCCTCGTACATTTTGGCTGCTTCGGTGTAATTCCTGGCCAGGAAGAGAGAATCGGCTTTTTTGGCAATATCGTTTTGTGCTTTAGTATCAAAAGGTTGGCTCAGGAAGAGAAAAAAAAGTAAAAATATTTTAATAAAGGGCTTTTGAACTGTAGCAATAAATGCATAGTTTTGCATCCTCATTTGAGAGAGACACTTTCTGAAATGAGTTTTGATTCCGTAGCTCAGCTGGTAGAGCAATACACTTTTAATGTATGGGTCCTGGGTTCGAATCCCAGCGGGATCACTAAAAACAACAACAGAATCGGTTTCGATTCCGTAGCTCAGCTGGTAGAGCAATACACTTTTAATGTATGGGTCCTGGGTTCGAATCCCAGCGGGATCACTAAGCGATGAAAAACTCATCGCTTTTTTTATATCCGTTGTTTTAATTTTCTCATTCATCTTTGCAAAGATAAAGCACCTTGCATGAAGAAAAAATACGAAATTGAAAACATCCAGATCCTCGACTTCGCTGCAGAAGGAAAATGCATTGCAAAGAACGACGGCGAGGTGATCTTTGTAGATGGTAGTAAGGTAGTTCCGGGCGATGAGGTAAGGCTGCTGGTTTCCAAATCCAAAAAACGTTTTTCTGAAGGAAGGGTTCTCTCCGTTAATCAATTCAGCAAAGACAGGATTGAGCCCTTCTGTGCGCATTTCGGCGACTGTGGCGGCTGCAAATGGCAGCATGTGCCCTATGAGACCCAGCTGGCCCAGAAAGAGCGCCAGGTGTACGATCAGCTGTCGCGGATAGGGAAAGTGCCGTTAAAGAATACATCGCCCATCCTGGGCTCTGCCAGGACCCGTTTTTACAGGAATAAGCTCGAATATACCTTTTCCAACTCCCGCTGGTTTACGGAGAAAGAGGTGGATTCAGATGAAAACCTCGACCGGAATGCCCTGGGCTTTCACGTGCCCCGGCGTTTTGATAAAGTATTGCCCATTCACCATTGTTACCTGCAGGGCGATCCCTCCAACGAAGTACGGAATTTCTTCCGGGAGGCGGCAATCGCATCCGGGAAGCCTTTTTATGACCATATCGTACACAAAGGGTTCTTCCGTACCCTTATGATCCGTACCACCTCAACAGGTGAGCTCATGGTGCTGGTGCAGTTTGCCGAAAATGACCGCGAGGCCATTCACGCCGTGCTGGATCAGTTTGTGGCAAAATTCCCGCAGGTGACGTCTTTAAGCTATGTCATTAATACCAAAGGAAACGACACTTTCTTTGACCTGGAACCCGTGTATTACCACGGACTGCCCTACATCACCGAAGAAATGGAGGGGCTGAAATTCAGGATCGGGGTAAAATCGTTCTACCAGACCAATTCCGAACAGGCCTATGAACTGTACAAGCTGGTGCGGAAATTTGCCGGGATCGGCAAAAACGACCTGGTTTACGACCTGTATACCGGTACCGGAACCATTGCCAACTTCCTGGCGCGCCAGGCCCGGCAGGTAGTAGGGGTGGAGTACATAGAACCGGCCGTACAAGACGCCAGGATCAACTCGGAGATCAACGGTATTCACAACACCCGTTTCTTTGCAGGAGACATGGCCAAAATCCTGAACGAAGAGTTTATTGCCGCCAACGGCCGGCCCGATGTGGTCATTACCGATCCGCCCCGTGCGGGCATGGATAAGCCCGTCTGTGAAATGCTGCTCAACATGGCCCCCCGGCGCATTGTATACGTCAGCTGTAACCCGGCCACCCAGGCCCGTGACCTGGAAATATTAAGCGAAAAATACGAAGTGGAAGCCGTAGCACCGGTAGATATGTTTCCCCACACTTTTCATGTGGAGAACATTGTGAGCCTGGTACTAAAGTGAAATTAATTCTTCTCCTTCTTCAGGTTTTCGATATCAATTTTCTGGTGCTTTAACGCGTGTGCCTCCAGATCGTTGTATTCGTGCCGCTGTCGGCTGATGTCGGCTGCCGCATAAATGGCATGAAGCATGGAGCCCGGATCGGCCACGTTCTTTCCCGCAATATCGAAGCCGGTACCGTGATCGGGAGAGGTGCGTACACCGGGAATCCCGGCCGTAAAATTAACGCCGGTGTCAAAAGCCAGCATCTTGAAAGGGGTCAGGCCCTGGTCGTGGTACATGGCCAGGATAGCATCAAATTTCCTGAAGTTGTCGGAGGCAAAGAAGCCGTCGGTAGGGAAGGGCCCGAAAACCAGGTGGCCCTTGTTCTTATATTGCTCAATCACCGGGGTAATCACCTGTTTTTCTTCATCGCCCAGCAGGCCGTTTTCACCGGCATGCGGATTAAGGCCCAGCACGGCTATCCTGGGCTTGGCAATGCCGAAGTCTGTTTTAAGCGACTGGAGCATGAGGTTCAGCTTGGAAGCAATGGCCTCGCGGCTCAGCACTTTCTTTACCTTATCCAGCGGGATATGCCCCGTTACTACCCCTATCCGCAGGCCATCGCTAATCATGAACATCAGCACATCTTTCTTTTCAAAAGCCTGGGCCAGGTATTCGGTATGTCCCGGAAATTTGAACGTGTCGCTCTGGATGTTCTCCTTGCTGATCGGTGCGGTCACCAACGCATCGATTTTACCGCTTTTCAGGTCCTGGGTGGCTCTTTCCAGGCTGTCATAGGCCAGCTGGCCGGCTTTCGGGTCCAGACTGCCGGGTGTCAGATCAAAATATTCGCCTTTCAGGCAATTGACCAGGTTAAAGTTCTTTTGTTGCGCCTGCGATGCATCCTGGATGTGCGTGTACTGCCAGTTCTGCATGCCTACCAGGTTTTTGTATTTGCTCAGGTGCTTCCCGGAACCGTAGAGCACAGGAATACAAATTTTATTCACACGGTGAGTGTTTAAGGCCTTCAGCAGTACTTCGGGGCCAATTCCATTGATATCACCTGTTGTAATTCCTATCCGGGGTATAAATTCCATTCACATCTTTATTTTGGGGCAAATTTAGGGATTTTCCCCTTACCACGTGTAAAATTTGCTATGTATCAGATTTTACACGTAGCAGAAAATAACCGCTGCATTTCCTTTGAGCACATCTCCGCCCGCTTATTGCGGCCGTTGTGCCTTCTCCATAGCGGCAGCCGGCTGAGCTCCCATGGTAAATTCCAGCTCACCGCCTTTCATGATATCCGCATAAGAAATAGAGAGCTTTTCGTAATTTTTACCGTTCAGGCGTACGGTCTGAATATATTTATTCTCCCGGCTGTTGTTTTTGACAAGGATCCGGAAGCTTTTATCTTTCCCGATTTTCAGGGTAGCCTTGTTAACCAGGGGAGACCCAAACACAAACTCCCCGCTCAGCGGGCTAGCCGGGTAAAAACCCATGGCCGATAGCACGTACCAGGCGCTCATCTGGCCCACATCCTCGTTACCGCTCAGTCCGTCAGGACGGGTAGTGTAGAATTTATCGGCCACTTCCCTCAATTTTTCTGCCGTTTTACCGGGCTTGCCGGCAAAGGTGTACAGGTAAATCACATGGTGGCTGGGTTCATTGCCGTGCGCATACTGGCCTATTAACCCGCTGATATCGTTAGAAGCCGTGGCGTCCAGCTCGCTGGGCAGGGCAAAGAATTCATCCAGCCTTTTTACAAAGGCCTCGTCGCCTCCCAGCAGGCTGATCAGCTCATAAGGCTGGTGAGGCACCATCCACAGGTATTGCCAGGCATTGCCTTCCACGTAGTCGTTGGTGCGGTGGTCAGCACTGAAGGGATTAAAATTCTTACGGAAAGACCCGTCTGCGAAACGCCCGTTAAAGAATTTCTTTTCAGGGTCAAAATAGAGCTTGTAAAGGCCGGCCCGCTCTCCGTAATACTGGGCCGCCTCATTTTTGCCCAGTGCTTCGGCCATGGCTGAAAACGCCCCGTCAGCCACGGCATATTCCATGCCCCAGGCCACCGTTTCGTGAATGTAATCTGCCGGTATCCACTTCAGGTCTTTTACCCATTTCTGACCCACCGGCAGTTCGGCTTCGGTAGGGTGGTTGGAGACTTTATAGAGCGCATCAAATGCCTGCAGAGCCGTTTCCTTCCTGAGCAGGCCTTTCCGGAAGGCATCTGAAATAACGGTCATGGCCGGGTTTCCCATCATACAAAAGGTTTCGCTCCCGTAAAGCGGCCACAGAGCCATGGCATCCTGCTGTTTAGTAATATTTACGAGCGACTGCGCAAAATCTTCCGAGCGCTCAGGGTCGGTGAGGGTCAGCAGGGGGTGTAACGCCCTGTAGGTATCCCACAAAGAAAAGGTAGTATAATTCTGAAACCCGGCTTTCCTGTACACCTGCTTATCCGAGCCGAGATAATCGCCGTTGACGTCATTGAAGAGCGAGGGCGCAAAACGGGTGTGGTACAAAGCAGTATAAAAAACGGTTTTCACTGAATCGGCAGCTTCAATCGCTATACGTGACAAATGGGTGTTCCACTTTTCCCGTGCTTCTTCCCGCAGCCGGTCGAAGTCGTTATGCGGCACCTCCGTATTCATGTTCAGCAGGGCGTTTTCAGTGCTTACGGGTGAAAGAGCCACCTTTATCACCAGCTCTTTCTTCCCATCTGTCAGGGCGGGGAACAACAGGGCTTTGGTAGCCCGGCCTTCTGCCCGGTTTCCCTGAACGGCCACCGTATCTTCAAACAGCTGCAGGCTTTTTACGGGTACAGAGGTTTTCAGGGCAAAAAATACCCGTTGATCTTTTGACCAGCCCTTAGAAAAGCGTTCACCGGTGAAGAGGGTATCGTTGACCTGCTCAAAGCGGGTGGCTACGGCTGCGTCCCAACCCATACCAAATTTCAGATCTACCAGCACATGCGCATTTTCTGTCTGCTCAAAGCGGTACCGGTGCATGCCTACACGTTCAGAGGCCGTAAGCTCGGCTGTTATACCGTATTTATCCAGGTGCACCCGGTAATACCCGGCTTCTGTTTTTTCATTTTCTTTTTTGAACAGGGAGCCGTAACCCGTTTCAGGCTTTTCAAACGCCATGGGCTGAAGTTGCGGCTGGCCTGTGGCCGGTAGTACCAGGATATCGTTCAGGTCGCCAATCCCCGTTCCGCTCAGGTGGGTGTGGGTAAAGCCCAGGATCTCCTCACTGATATAATTATAACCGGAGCACCAGTCCCAGCCGTTAAACTCGTCCCAGCTTCTCATGATCTGGGATGGCCCCAGCTGCACTGCCCCAAACGGCACATTGGCCCCTACAAATACATGGCCATGTCCTTTCGAACCGATATACGGGTCTACATAGACCGACAAGTCTTTTTGTGAGGCCTCCCGGGTACATCCCGTTAATACAACAAGCCCGATTACCAACAGCGCAGCTCTCATATTCTTAATATTTTTAATATTTATAACAAAAATAAGAAAATAATTTATAATTAGAGGACGATGAAGGGCATAAAAAAGCCGGACCTCCCTGCGGAGACCCGGCCTTTCCTTATCGATCCGTACTTTATATAGTCTGACGGTTCATTACTTCGGTTTGTTTCCGGATAGACTCCATGTGGATCAGCTTAAACAGCTCTTCCACTACTTCCGGGTAAAGATTCAGGCTTTTCGCCCATTCCGCACGGCTTTCGTGCACGTGTTTCCAGCGATCCAGCTGAAGCACGGCCACGTTGTTATCCCGTTTGTATTCGCCCAGCTGCTCTACTACGGCCATCCGGCTGGCCAGCACTTCCATCAGCTCCCGGTCCAGGTTGTCGAGCCGCGCTCTCAGCCGGTCCAGCTCCGACTGGAAGTCGGTTCCGTAAGTAGCTTTCCGGAATTCCGTGTTGTTCAGCATTTCGCCCAGCGCATCCGGGGTAAGCTGCTGAGAGGCATCTGACCACGCTTCGTCCGGGTTACGGTGCGACTCAATGATCAATCCGTCGTAGTTGAGGTCCATGGCTCGCTGGGTAAGCTCCGCCAGGTAGGCTCTTTTACCGGCCATGTGGCTGGGGTCACCGATCATCGGGATAGCCGGGAAATATGTTTTAAATTCCACAGCAATCTGCCACATCGGCGAGTTCCGGTATTTGGTTTCCTGGGCGTTGGAGAAACCGCGGTGAATGGCACCCAGCTTGGTAATTCCGGCACCGGCAATACGCTCAAATGCACCTACCCAAAGGGCAAGATCCGGGTTTACCGGGTTTTTGATCAGCACCGGCACATCCACACCCTTCAGGGCGTCGGCCAGGTCCTGCACATTAAACGGGTTAACGGTGGTTCTGGCACCGATCCACAATACATCTACACCATATTTTAATGCAAGCTCAATATGCTGCGGGGTAGCTACCTCTACAGCGGTTTTCAAGCCTGTCTGCTCTTTTACTTTTTGTAACCAGGGCAGCGCTTCTTCGCCTTTCCCTTCAAAACTACCCGGCCGGGTTCTTGGCTTCCACACGCCCGCGCGATAAATGTGCGCATAACCGTTCCGGGCTATTCCTTCCGCTGTTTCCAATACCTGCTCTTCTGTTTCCGCACTGCATGGTCCTGCAATGATCAGGGGTTTGCCATCTGTTTTTACCCAGGACTCCAGTGGCGACACGTTCAAATTTGCTTTCATTAAGTGAAACTATTTAATCCTATTCCTATTTTATCTTAAAAACCAATTATCTTTGTGCCTCAAATTCATCGAACATTCTTTATGTCACCTAAACGTCGTATTGATTTTTCTGATACGGAAACAGCGTTCAAAAACCAATCCAACAGCCAACTGAACCTCAACTACTCTATTTTTATGGCCATGAATCAAAATTGGCTGGTAAATATAGGTACTTTTTTAATTAAGTGGTTTCTGAAGATAGGTTTACCCATAAAATTTATAATTAAACGAACTATTTTCCAATTATTCTGCGGCGGTGAGGATATCCAGGAGTGTGAAAAGACCATCGACAAGCTGCACCGTTACAAAGTAGGCACCATTTTAGATTACAGCGTGGAAGGGGAAGACGATGAGAAAAGCTTTGATGAAACCAAGGCCGAGCTCATGAAAACCATTGAAATGGCCAGCCTCTATCCTGAAAAGATCCCGTTTTCGGTGTTCAAAGTAACGGGGATCGGCTCACGGGAGCTCCTGGCAGAGGTACAGGAAGACGGCATCGACTGCCTTTCGCCTGAAAAGCTGAGTGCATACCAGCGCCTGGTCAAGAGATTCCAGACCCTTTGCAAGAGCGCCGCCGATAAGGGTGTTCGTTTGTTCATTGATGCCGAAGAAACCTGGATCCAGGATGTCATTGACGAGCTTACGCTCGAAGAAATGAAGAAATACAATACACCCGGTAAAACGCTTATTTATAATACATACCAGATGTACCGCACCGCTTCTTACGGAAACCTGGAGGCGCACATCCGGACGGCAAAAGCAGGCGGGTTTACCATTGGCGCCAAGCTGGTACGGGGTGCCTATATGGAAAAAGAGCGGAAAAGGGCGGAAGAAAAAGGATACGCCGACCCGATCAACCCCACCAAGCAGGCTTCTGATGAAGAGTACGACGAGGCGGTTGCTTTAAGCGTTTCCGAAATAGACTATATCAGCGTATGCCTGGGCACCCATAACGAAGACAGCTGCAACCTGGCCGTAGCGCTCCTGGACGAAAACGGGATTGCGCCGTCTGACAGCCGTGTCTTTTTTGCCCAGCTTCTGGGAATGAGCGATAACATTTCCTTCAACCTGGCCGCCGCCGGTTATAATGTAGCCAAATATGTACCTTACGGGCCTATTGAGTCGGTTATGCCGTATCTCTTCAGAAGAGCAGATGAGAATACGTCTATTGCCGGACAAAGCAGCCGCGAATATTTATTGATCAAAAAAGAGAGGGAAAGAAGAAAGTCAGCATGAGATCAGCCGGAAAATATTTTTTGTTTACCTTATTGCTTATAGCAATAGACCAGGGCCTGAAGCTTTGGATGTATTACGTGGTGGTTCCGCAGCATAACGGAAGCATCGACCTCATTCACGGGGTATTTAAATTGCATTATGTGACCAATCCCGGTATGGCCTTCGGCATGGAGCTGGGCGGAAATTACGGGAAGATCGCGCTTACCCTTTTCCGGGTGCTGGCCATGGGACTGATCGGCTACTACCTGTTCAGGCAGGCCCGGAAACACCCTGATAACGGTATCCTGTGGGCGCTGGCGGCTATCCTGGCCGGGGCGCTGGGCAACCTGATCGACAGTATCTTTTACGGTGCCCTGCTGCCGGGCAATGCCCCTGAATGGGTGAAAACGCCCTGGTTCCACGGTGAGGTCATTGATATGTTCTACTTCAACTGGCTTGACGGCTTCTGGCCCGAGTGGGTGCCGCGTTACGGCGGGAGTTATTTTCTTACGCCTATTTTTAATTTCGCCGATGCTTGCATATTTTGCGGAGTGGTAGCAATTTTAATCTTTCAAAAGAAATTCTTAGAACTGGGAAATAAATGAAACTTTCTAATCTGAAAATAGCGGTGGCCCTGCTTGTTTTTATGGCACTTTACGGGTCTTATAACATTCCCGGCGTCAAGGCCCAGAAGGTCATCCAGGTGATCTGTACCTTGCTGAGCATTGCGTGTATGGTGCTTATTATCAGGAATCCCGCCGAGCAAAAGAAAAAGTGGTGGAACGTTTCCCTGGCTGTTCTGCTCCTGGTTACGCTGGTGGGTTTCATTATCGGGAAGTAACCCCAGGCTTTCTATCAGCGTTTATTGTAAAGAAACTTTAAGCCCTGACCGGTATAATACTTGAATTTCTCATCGGACGAAACCAGCGTATAACGGTCGGTTATAGCATGTGAAACGATGGCGAAATCATCAGGATCATTGTGGCCGGATCCTGCATCTAATTTTAAGAGTGTGTTTACATGCCTTTCTGTAAAAGGAAGTATGCGAATATTTAAATTGTTCGTTAACAATTCTAATACGTTTTCTTTTTCCCAGTCTCTTCTTGGTTTTATTTTAGCTTTCCTAAGAAGTTGAGATACTTCTATCATAGATACAGAACTCACTTCACAAATATTATAAGCGTCAGAAATTACAGCCATTATATCCCTCTGTATTTTATAGTCTTCTCCTGATATTATATACACAAGGATATTGGTATCTAACAAATACCTGTTCATCATTTCAAAATCGCTTCATGATCAATGATTTCGAATGCGGATTTCCCGCTCTTTAACCATTCTCCAATTTTTGAGAGCTTCTTTGGCTCTTCCTTCATTGATTTAAAGCCGAAATCTTTGTTCCTCCTTTTGCTTGTCTTTTTTTCTTTGGTTTCCATAAGTTCTGCTGATTAATGCACAAATTTAGGCATAGAAAAATTATTTCTTCTGAACTCTGGATAATAAATGGCGTTCTATAAAATACTATCCTGGAAAACAAGATTTCGAATTACTCAAATTAAGTAAAGAACCCTAACCTATTTCAATACAGGTATTTTTATAAAACTATCGGAATACCACCGGATACGCAAGGGCTCGTGGGCGTCTTTTATGGTTTCGGTAGTTACCCGTTTTCCTGTTCCGTAATTCAGTTCCGAAAACGGGTTTTTATTCACGTTGAGTACCACCGCCAGCCGGCTGCCTTTCTGCACTTCTAATTGCCTGGAAATGAAACCGGTATTTAGTTTACAAAAAAGAGGGATTTCGCAATGAAATCCCTCTAAGTGGAGACGCAGGGATTCGAACCCTGGTCCGAACACGGCTACTGTCAAGCCTTCTACATGTTTAGCCGGTCTTAATTTTCGGGGTCAGAAAGCCGTCCGGCGTACCTGGTCTGACCCTTATCTTCTCAAATACTATTCAGAAATCAGAAGCCCGCATCTGAACGCCTCTGCATGGTTGACACCCCTGAATCCCTGGCGGCAGAGGTTGGCCCGGGAGGGATGTGGCTTATGCGTAATTTACTCCGAAATTAGGCAGCCATGGCATACGAAGTATTGCCAGTTATTGTTCGGTAGATTTTTTAAATGGAGACCTTCCACCAACTCCATACATGCTTATACTCGCAATGGCTTCATGCCGTCAAAACCGGTCGTCCCCATTACTATCTATAGTAACCCCGGATCACACCGGATAGTTCCATTAAAGTGTTCTCATATGATTGACCAGGATATAACTCACCTTGCCTTCAATGAAATGCACGTGTACGTAACGGGTATCTTTTTCGTCTACCTTATAACCGAAATACCACTCCGGGGCCTGTTCCATGGTGGGATCAAACGCTTCCTGCAGGTTTTTTACGCCCAGCATGCTGTGTTCAAACCTCGGCCGGTAGCGGCTATTGCCCTGCAGGGATTTCAGCTTTTCAGCGGTCATTTCACTACTTTCTCCCTCGCGAACCGCCTCCGATGCACTTATACTTTCGGGCCATTGTCCCAACCGCTTACCGCCGTTCAGGTAAATGCTTTTCAGCTTCCTGTTTTCAAACCAAAGCTGAACTCCGTCACTTGTTCCTGCTTTTTCATCAAATGTCATGTACGAATAAAGCGGAAGCTGCTGTTCCAATGTGCTGAAATCAGTGATAAAATTCGAAACAAGGTTCAGGTAAGTAACCCCCAGGCTGTCGGTGAGCAGCTGTGCCCCCGGGTAAGCGTCTGAGGCAGCCTGTCCGATGGTGATCCCGTAATGTTTTCCGGCAGTCAGGCTGTCTTTTTTTACCAGGATCGTCGCCGGAGGGTCAATAATGGGGGCTGTTACTTCATCATCTGTAGTAAGGCAGGAGTAAAGCACGGCCGGGACTGCAATCAACATCAATGTCTTTATTTTTTTCATCTGTGTAAAATTTTAGCTTTCAGCCTTCAGCTATCAGCCGCAGCGGCGGATCGCTTATTCATGGGCCGGTTGGTGATACGTCACCCGATGTGCCCGACTTCTGATAGCTGATAGCTGACTGCTCATGGCTATTTCATAAAAGGTTTGAGAAATGATCTATGCTGTAAAGACCCGCCGGCAGGCAAAAAGGTTGTAACCGTTTCAAAAAAGAAGCTGCCCGGAAGATCTCCTCCCGGGCAGCTGTTCTGTCGTTTCGGTTTACGGTTATTTTGCAAACAGCTTATTGTACGCCTGCTCGTACTTATCGCCGCTGATCCAGGCAGGGGCCTGGGCACGGTTGGCAATCAGCCGGGCGGCATAGGTATACGACTGCGCGTATTTCAGCAGGTAACTGTGATCAATATTATCCGGGTTATCGGCAGCCTGGTGATAATACGTATTGATTTCGGCATCAAAAGCATTAAAACCGGGTGAATAGGTAGGTGCAGGAATTCCCTTGGCCGCCAGGCTCACGTTGTCTGAACGGTCAAAAAGGTTCTGCTCCGGGGCCGGGTCATCCATAGCGGTAAGTCCGAAAGCGCGGGTCGCGGTATCAAATTCTTCCTTCACGCCGGTACGGTCCAGGCCGATGATGGTAATTTTTGTCATATCGTTGTAGCCCGCTCCGTCGCAGTTCATGTTAAATACCGTTTTGTTCAGCGGAACCAACGGGTGCTCGGCATAGTAACGGCTTCCTAAAAGGCCCATTTCTTCGGCTGTATACGCAATAAAAAGGATCGACCTTTTGGGCTTTACCTTAGTAAATGCTTCGGCAGCCGTTAAAACCGCTACTGTTCCGAAGGCATTGTCACGGGCACCGTTAAAGACGGTGTCGCCGGCCGATACGTTTCCGGCCGCCGCTCCGTGGCCTACATGGTCATAATGTGCCGAAAGAATCAGGTATTCGTCTTTTAATTGCGGGTCAGAACCCTCCAGCACAGCGGCTACATTGTAAGTCAGCACATCTTTGACCTTCCGCGCCCCGATCTCCAGGTTCACCTTGCTGATCTTATTGGCTACCAGTATTTTGGCTGATGTAGAGCTGATCCAGAGGTGCGTGATCTCCTCTCCTGATGAGGCGGCGGTTTTCATTTTGGTAGAAGGCCGTCCGAAATAGCGTACCACCATATTCCACGGGCGCGGCGAGTTAAAGACCTCGATAATGGCCACGGCGCCCCGCTCTTTGGCCAGCTTCTGCTTGTCTTCAATAGAGGCAAACAGCTGGTTGGGTGCTTCAGAATCGGGAACACCCACACTGGTAATGATCACCTTTCCTTTCACATCCACTCCTTTATAATCGTCGTATCCTTTATCTTTATCGATCCAGGCGTAAGGCAAATGAACGGTTTCAAAAGAGCCTTCAAGGCCGCTTCCCTGCATCAATACAAAGTCTGTTCCTATTTTGGCGCTTCCTTCGGTAGTGGTGATGGTGCCTTCTCTGGGCGGGATCACCGTTTCCAGCGGTACTTTCTGGAAGTAGCTGCCATTGGCCGGTTTCAGTCCCAATGCCCGGAACTGCTCGGCAATGTACCGGCCTGCCATCAGGTTACCCTGCTCGCCGGGCTTTCTTCCCAGCATCTCATCGGCCGCCAGGATATTCATGTGTTTGGTGGTCTGACTTTGCGGGATACTGTACTCCGGAAGGTCCTGCAGCTTTTGTGCAGAGGCGCTTCCGGCCACCAGTAAGCCTAAAGTAAGCGCTGTTAAAGCCTTGTTATTCATTCTTCTTGTTTTAGGTTAATGATCAAAATTACAGAAAATGTTGCTTATAAAGGTAAGATCCTGGCTAATTTTGCGGGTATACAAAAGTATCGTTCCATTTATCCCGTGCAATGAATACCGAAATCCGAAAAGCAGAACCTCAGGATTCCGCCGGAATAGCCACCCTGCTGTTGCTGGCTATGGAAGAGATCGTTTACGAATTCCTGGGCGAAAAAGATAAGCAGGCAGCCTTTGATTTCATGCACCGCATGGTAAGCACGGAAAACAACCAGTATTCCTACCAAAATGCGTACACCCTGCATGTTGACGGGAAAATGGTGGCTGCCGTCAACCTCTACGACGGGGCCCTCCTGGAAGAGCTGAGAAAGCCTGTAGCAGAATATATGCAGGCGCATGCCTCCGTACCCTTTGCGCCCGAAGATGAAACGCAAGCCGGTGAACACTATATCGATTCTATCGGGGTTCACCCCGAATGGCAGGGAAAGGGAATGGGAGGACAGCTGCTCCGGTACCTCATTGCAGAATACGTGGAAAAGCAGGGACTAACCCTCGGTCTGCTGGTTGAAAAAACCAACCCGGCCGCCCGGCGGCTATATGAAAAGGTGGGTTTCCGGAAAACAGGAGAGAAGGTGCTGGCCGGAAAAACAATGGATCATTTGCAGATAAGGTCATAAGCGGCCTTTTTTATCAGCACCACCTGCCCTAAATGGTAATACACATGCTCTATCATGGCTTCAATGTTCCGGCGGTATGTTCCGTAACGTTCTTCCACAAATATGCTGTCGAGCTTTTCCGGAGTCATGCTTTCCACGTGAGCAGCCAGCTTTTCAGCATCCTCCCAGAAGCCGGAAAGCATCCTTTCCCATTCTTCCTGGCATTGGCACGGTTCAAAGTCAAAACTGAAGCGGTCTCTGATCTCCAGCTCTCCTCCTTCAAATACTTTTAAAAGACCGGAGATATAATAGCGGATATGAAACGTAAGCGCTTCCAAAGTATTAAAAGAAAGTACTTTTCGGGCGGCTAACTGCCGGTCGGTACCGGCCAGTTGTTCACGATAATTGGTATTGGCTATCCATTTCCCGTCCAGGATGACTTCCCGGAACCGGCCGGCCAACTGAGCTGATTCTTCCATCATTTCTTCAATAGTTTTTCCCTGATCAACTGGAATGCCCCTTCGTAAGATGCCCCCACCGGGATTTCCGTACGCCCCGCCCATACCGCCGTGCGCGATACTTTATCGATCTTATCCGTAGCGACAATATAGGAGCGGTGAAGCCGTACAAACTTTTCCGGCGGTAGCTGCTGCATGGCCTCCTGGATGGTTTGCCGGCAGAGAAGCTTCCGGTCTTTCAGGTGATATTCCATGTAATTCCCCTGCGAAACGATGAACAGGATATCTTCCCAAAAAACTTTTTCCTCTTCCATACCGGTTTTGAGAAACATGCTTCCCGTCTCCGGGGTTTCAGGCTCCAGCGCTTCCAGCACTTTATTGCATGCTCTGGAAAACCGCGCCAGTGAGAAAGGCTTCATCAGGTAATCTACGGCATCTACTTCAAAAGCATTCACCGCATACTCCGAATAAGCGGTTGTAAAGATCACTTTCGGTTTCCTGGATAGTGTACTGAGAAACTCAAAGCCCGATATATCCGGCATTTTAATATCCAGGAAAAGCAGGTCCACCTTATTTTGCTGCATATACGGAATAGCCTTGAAAGCATCGGTAAAAGTAGCTTTTATAGTTAAAAACGGAACTTTTTCGGCCAGCATCATCACTACTTCCAGGGCTTTGGGCTCATCATCTATGGCAATGGCTTCAATATGCATTCAATATCTGAGGGTTAATGATACAAAAAAATCCTGCTCACTCTGCTCAATGACCAGCCGGTGGCGCTGAGGATACAGTAAATTTAACCGTCGCCTGACATTTTCCAGGCCTATCCCGTTATTAAATTTTTCAGGATCGGCATCCCGCGCCGCATGCAGGCTGTTATGCACTTTAAAAAACAGGCTCTCCTTATCAAAGGTCAGCGTAATATGAATCCAGGAAGGATTGACCAGCGAGATACCGTGCTTAAAGGCATTTTCCACGAAAGGATTTAAAAGCATGGGGGCTATCCGGATCTCGGTACCCGGCTGCTGAAGGTGCACGGTAATGCGGATATCGGGCGTTTCATCAATCCGCATGCGCTGGATATCAATATAATTTTCCAGCTGCTCCACTTCCCTGGAAATGGAGATCTGGTCGTGGTTATTTTCATTCAGCATAAACCGCATCATATCGCCCAGCTTTTGAATGCCCGAAGCCGTAGTCTCGGCATTTTCTTTCAACGCCACCGAATAGAGAGTATTCAGCGCATTAAACAGAAAATGGGGATTGACCTGCGCTCTCAGCTGGTCCAGCTCAGCCGATTTGACGGTCACCTGGGCCTGTAGCTTGTTTTCCTGGCGATAAAAGAGATACCTGAGCCAGCCCGCCCCCAGGGCCAGCACGGCAGCCGGCAACGCTACGCTGCCGCTCCGGGGCAAATGGTTTATTACGGCGTATCGGAGGGCTTCAAAAGTAGGCCGGAAATCCTGGTCACCTCCTTTCTGGCCATCGGTGATCCGGTAAATTACCTGCAATACTTCAACCAGCAAAGCCGAGAGAAAACAGAGTGTAATTACCCCGAAAACGCCCGATAAATATCCCTTTCTGCTGCGTTTGGCCTGCAGGTCGAGGTAGAAATAATCCTGCCCGTAAATAACCGCCACAGCCATGACCAGCACAAACGGCACAGATGTATGACCCGGCAGCTCCCGTAATTCAAAATGCTGTATATTTCCCAGTACACCCAGGAAAACCAGGAAAACGAGGGAGCAGATAGCAAAGAGGAAATTGATCACCAGGTCAAACATGGGCCCTTCGCGCCGTAACCGCCCACAGAGCGCATAAAAGCCCTGGGAGAAGGCTTCGAATAAGAATATCGCCCACAAAAGGGTGAGGCTATAGCCCAGCAGGCTGATTTTGCGGGTTACCTGGAAAAAGCGGAAGCTGTCTTCAAAGCCGCCATGATAGCTGGTCAGCTCAGGGTATATCCGGAAATGCCCGAAAAGAAAACAACCGGCCAGGAGCAGGACAACGGTAAGAAAAAGGTAAGGTATGCCCGCAGGGGAGAACGATTTTTTCCGGAGCAGCGGAAAAGCATAACGATGGAAAGTAAACCAGGCCAGGTACACAAAAGCGGCCAGGAGGATCACCGGCACGATTATATTCCGGACCGGGCTGTAGTCGCCCAGGCTTTGATTGATCATTTCTGCCGGTATACCGTTCCCGGCCAGGATATCCAGGCAGGAATTAAACCGGGCAGCGGCCGCCAGAAGGTAGCTCCTGGCATAAAATGCAATGCCGGCCAGTACCACCCAGTTTTCCCACGATCGTAATTTCTTTTCTTCCATCGGTTTTTCTTCCTCCGGCAATATTACGGCTCCTGCAGGAAATATACAGCGGGAAGTGATCAAACCGGGCTAAAATGGGATGAAATATCTTATTTCACGCCCCTTAAGAATCCGGAGGATTCGGATATTTACAGGAAAAGAAACACACGTTTAAATACGACCCTGTCGGGGTCGTATAGGGTGCTTTAATATTTGACCCTTTCAGGGTCGGAATAGGGCATTTTCGTCTATAAATATTTGACCCTTTCAGGGTCGGAATAGGCATTTTCGTCTATAAATATTTGACCCCTTCAGGGTCGGAATAGGCATTTTCGTCTATAAATATTTGACCCCTTCAGGGTCGGAATAGGCATTTTCGTGCCCTAGGGCTATACAATTTGACCACGAAGGGATTTATGGTTGAGCCGTAACTAAAAGTGGGGCTAAAATGCCCCACCCATAATTACCTACTCGGAACTCCGAACTATCTACCCGACACTCGTCACTCGTCACTCGTCACTAACCACTCGGAACTAACCACTCGGAACTCGCCACTACCGTATATACCTGAAATCCGTCCCCGCCTCCAGGTTCGTCAGAAACGCATAATACAAATCAATGCAGGCCTGTATATCGTCTTTGTGGCACATTTCTACCGTAGTGTGCATGTATTTCTGCGGCAAGGAGATCAGCGCCGAGGCTACTCCTTCTGCCGAATACGCAAACGAGTCGGTATCGGTGCCCGTAGAGCGGCTCGCTGCAGCCAGCTGGTACGGTATCTTCTTTTCTTCTGCCAGGTCAATGATCTGGTGCAGCAGGTTGTGCTGTACCGCCGGGCCATAGGAGAGGGTAGGGCCCTTCCCGCAAGCAATATCGCCGTCTTTTTTCTTATCGTACATAGGGCTTTGGGTATCGTGGGTAACGTCTACACAAACCGCCACATCGGGCTTTAAACGGCGCGAGATCATCTCTGATCCCCGCAAGCCGATCTCCTCCTGCACGGCATTTACCACATACAGCGTAAACGGCAGCTTGACCTTGTTTTCATGGAGCTTCCGGGCCACTTCGGCAATAATGTATCCGCCCATACGGTTATCCAGCGCCCGGCCTACGTAGTATTTCCCGTTCAGCTCGGTCAATCCGTCTTCAAAGGTAGCCACGGTACCCACGGTAATGCCCATTTCCAGCACTTCCGCTTTTGATGAGGCGCCTACGTCGATAAAAATATTTTTCAATGAAGGAGCTTCTTCCTTGCCCGCCTCACGTACGTGGATGGCCGGCCAGCCGAAAATACCTTTTACTACACCTTTCTTACGGGTATGAAGGTTCACCCGCATGGAAGGGGCGATCTGGTGGTCAGAACCGCCGTTTCTCCTTACATAAATATAGCCGCTGTCGGTAATGTAATTCACAAACCAGGAGATCTCATCCGAGTGGGCTTCAATGGCCACCTTGTAGTCCTGTCCGGGATTAATTACGCCCACGGCCGTACCGTACACATCAATGATGTGCTCGTCGATATAGGGTTTCAGGTAATCAAGCCAGATCTGCTGACCGGCCGATTCAAAGCCGGTAGGAGAGGCATTATTCAGGTATTGGTATAAAAAATCGATGTTTTTTGACATATATTTAAATGTTATCAAATACTTACAATGTTTTGGGTTTTATAATTCTGGCGATCTACAGAATCCACGGACTTCGTCCGGTGGCTGATTAGGTTATGTCCCTACGGGACACCCTGATTGCGGGGATTCATCAACTCCCCACCCGGAACTCGTAACCCCTCACTCGACACTCACTACTCGGAACTCGGAACTCTCTACTCGGCACTCGTAACTCGTAACTCTCTACTCGGCACTCGTAACTATTCTCCCATTCTCCACCCTGAACCTGTATTCTTTCTTCACCGAAGGACAGCAGCAGGGGTCACCGGCGGCGTATTCGCTGCCCGCGAAATATATCACTCCTTTTTTGATTTCCCGGATCTCCAGGATAGGTCCTTCGCATCTTCCGCCCCCGTAAATTTCTCCTGATTCCTCCAGCTTTCCGCCGTTTTGCAGCAAAATCTTGAAGTAGATAAGGGTATTGTTTTCCAGGTGCGGGGTGAACGAATACTGCACCACCGCATCATCCAGTCCGTCGCCGTTGAGATCACCCGTTTGCACGGTCTTCTTGTCAATGCTGAACTCACCGAAAAGCTCCTTTTCCGTAGAAAACTCTTCAGTCTTTGGTAAAACAAAGTAGGCGTAGGTGCTGTCGGTCTCGGCCACAGATACGCTGTCGTAGCCCGACATCCGGCCGGTGAAGATCTCTTTTACCTCTTCGATAGGATCTGGTGCCGGGGGGCCTTGCCGGTCAGAGGTACCGGCAGAACCGCAACTGTACAGCAGAAATGCAAATCCGGAAAGGAGAATCAGCTTCATTCAGATGGTTTGGTTAATCAGCTCCAAAAATGGCTGTTTTTTCCTTCTTCTCAAAGTTAATTCTTTTTTTCAAAACCCAGGCTGGCAGAATTTACACAATACCGCAGTCCGGTGGGCTTCGGGCCGTCGTCGAAAACATGTCCCAGGTGAGCGCCGCATTTTTTGCAGACGATCTCTTCCCGGATCATGCCGTGCGATGTGTCCCGGTTCACCCGGACCTTGCTTTTGTCAATGGCATCGTAAAAACTGGGCCAGCCGCAACCCGCATCAAACTTGGTTTCCGAGGTAAACAGCTCCTCGCCGCAGCCAATGCATTTATACGTGCCTTTCTCATGATGATCCCAGAATTCACCGGTGAAGGGCCGCTCGGTTCCCTTCTCACGTACCACATAATATTGCATGGGCGACAGCTGCTTCCGCCACTCCGCTTCGGTTTTGACAATTTCCGGGGCCTCTTCTTTCTTCCGGGCCAGTTCTTCTTTTTGTGCCATGGTAGTACAGGACAGGTTAAACAATACTATGAAAAGTAAATAGCGCATAAGTATATTTTTAGTTTCGGGTGACGAGTACTTAGTTCCGAGTAACGAGTACTTAGTTTCGAGTGACGAGTACTTAGTTCCGAGTAACGAGTACTTAGTTCCGAGTGACGAGTACTTAGTTTCGAGTGACGAGTACTTAGTTCCGAGTAACGAGTACTTAGTTTCGAGTGACGAGTACTTAGTTCCGAGTAACGAGTACTTAGTTCCGGGTGACGAGTACTTAGTTCCGGGTGACGAGTACTTAGTTCCGAGTAACGAGTACTTAGTTCCGGGTGACGAGTACTTAGTTCCGAGTAACGAGTACTTAGTTCCGAGTGATTTGACATCGCTTTGAATACTCTCCACTCGGAACTCTCTACTCGGAACTATTTATAAAACGCCTTTTTCCGGCGAAAAGTGCCCTCCATTTTGAACCCACTTCGGGTAGAATTAGTTAACTATATGTAACCCTTTCGGTGAATATAATTTATCTTTGTAACCGGAAATAAGAACTTTATTTATATATGCTGAGTATCAGTAATTTACAGGCAAGAGTAGAAAGTAAGGAAATACTAAAAGGTATTAATCTGGAAGTGAAGCCCGGTGAGGTGCATGCCATCATGGGTCCTAACGGCTCCGGAAAAAGTACCCTGGCTTCTGTACTGGCCGGGCGCGACACATTTGAAGTGACCGGCGGAAGCGTGGAGTTCAACGGCAAAGACCTGCTGGAGCTGGCTCCCGAAGAACGTGCCGCTGAAGGTATTTTCCTGGCTTTTCAATACCCGATCGAGATACCGGGTGTTACTACCATTAACTTTTTGAAAACGGCTCTCAACGAGATCCGGAAGTACCACGGCAAAGCCCCCCTTGATGCAGCCCAGTTCCTGAAGCTGATGAAAGAGAAGGCCAAAACCGTTAAGATAGATGATCAGCTCCTGCGCCGTTCATTGAACGAAGGCTTCTCCGGTGGGGAGAAAAAACGGAACGAGATTTTCCAGATGGCCATGCTGGAACCTTCACTGGCTATCCTGGATGAAACCGACTCGGGACTGGATATCGACGCCCTGCGTATTGTGGCTGACGGCGTAAACCAGCTCCGTTCCAAAGACCGCTCATTTATCGTGGTAACCCACTATCAGCGTCTGCTGGAATATATCGTTCCTGATTATGTGCACGTGCTGTACAAAGGACGTATTGTTAAATCCGGTACCAAAGAGCTCGCCCTGGAACTGGAAGAAAAAGGATATGATTGGATAAAAGCAGAAGCAGACTCTGTTTCCGCTTAAGTTAAAACATGATGTAATGTCTATTCTGACGAAAATAGAAGGTGAATTTGACTCCCTGCTCCACCATTTAAACGGAAAATCCGGCCTTGCATGGAACCGGCTTCGGGAGCAGGCCTTTGATAACTTTAAAAAGCTGGGTATTCCGACCGTAAAAAACGAAGACTGGAAGTATTCCAGCCTGAAAGGTCTCGACAAGTACGACTACCAGCTCTCCTCTGCTTCATCCGTTGCCGCTGAAGAGCTGGCAGCGCTTCCTTTTGCTGCACTCGAAGGATTGCAGCTCGTATTTGTGAACGGAAGCTTCGCTGCAGACCTGTCTTCTCCTCTGCTTAATGAGAAGATCAGGGTGCTCAGCTTCCGGGAGGCGGAAAATGCAATACCCGAGGTGCTGAACGAATACTACGGCAAAGGGCTTGACATCGAGAAAGAGGGAATGACTGCGTTGAATATGGCCATTTCGCGCGACGGAGCGGTTATTTATGTACCCGACCATGCCGTGCTTGAAAAACCGGTAGTGATCCGGCATATCCATGCAGTAGGGCAGGGACATATCAGCAGTTCGGCGCACCACCTGGTGGTAGCGGGCAAAAATGCAGAAGCTAAGGTAGTGGAGATCTTCCAGACCATCGGCGATAATTCTTCTTTTGCCAATATGGTCACCGAGATTTTTGTTGCCGAAGAGGCCCGGGTAGATTACTACAAGATCCAGGACGATAACGACGCCGGTTTCCATGTAGGCACCACCCAGGTGCTGCAGAAAGACCGCTCATACTTCTATGCGGCCACGTTTACCGTAAACGGGGGCTTTGTGCGCAATAACCTGAACCTGGTGCTCGACGGCGAATACATTGAAAGCCATATGTACGGCCTCTATATCCCTAACGGCAGCCAGCACGTGGATAACCACACGCTGGTAGACCACCAAAAGCCCAATTCGGAAAGCAATGAGCTTTATAAGGGGATTCTCGACGGACGCTCGAAAGGCGTATTCAACGGGAAGATCTATGTGCGCCAGGATGCGCAGAAAACCAATGCCTACCAGAATTGCCGGAACGTGATCCTGTCGGAATCTGCCGGCATGAATACCAAGCCCCAGCTGGAGATCTGGGCCGATGACGTGAAATGTTCGCACGGTACCACTACGGGTAAGCTCGACGACGACGCCGTGTTTTATATGCAGTCGCGCGGTATTCCCCGCGCTGAAGCCATTAAGCTGCAGCTGGCGGCCTTTGCCGAAGACGTGGTTTCCCAGATCAAATGGGAAGCCCTGAGAGATCAGCTGGATATACTCATTCTGAAGAAGCTTCAATCATGAGTTTTGAGGTTAACCGGATAAGGAAAGACTTTCCGCTCCTGGATACACAGGTAGCCGGCAAGCCGCTGGTGTATTTAGACAATGCCGCTACCACCCAGAAGCCGGCCGCCGTGCTGGATGCGCTGGATGCGTATTACCGTTCGTACAATGCCAACATCCACCGGGGCATCCATTACCTGGCTGAAAAGGCAACAGCTGCCTTTGAAGAAACCCGGAAAGCGGTCCGTGACTTTCTCCATGCCGGAAGTACCGAAGAGATCATCTTTACTTACGGTACCACAGATGGCATTAACCTGGTGGCCAATACCTACGGCCGAAAATTCCTGCAGGCCGGAGATGAAATCCTGATTTCTGCCCTTGAGCACCACTCCAATATTGTGCCTTGGCAGCTCTTGTGCGAGGAAAAAGGATGCGTGCTGAAGGTGATCCCGATAGACGATAGGGGAGACCTTATCCTCGAAGAATTCGACCGCCTGCTCTCTGAAAAAACAAAGCTGGTTTCTGTAGTGCACGTTTCCAATGCGCTGGGTACCATTAACCCGGTTGAATACATCATCGGCAAGGCACATGCAGCCGGGGCCAAGGTGTTAATAGACGGTGCCCAGGCCTGCAGCCATATCCCGGTGAATGTGCAGGAGCTGGATGCTGACTTTTATGTGCTTTCGGCCCATAAGCTTTTCGGGCCTACGGGTACGGGTATCCTCTACGGTAAAAAAGAACTTCTGCTGGCCATGCCTCCTTTCCGGGGCGGCGGCGAAATGATCAAAGAAGTTACGTTTGAGAAAACCACCTATGCCGATCTGCCCTATAAATTCGAGGCAGGAACACCCAATATTGCCGATGTGATAGCCTTTAAAGCAGCCCTGGATTACTTGGGTACGCTGGACAAAGAAGGACTGGCCCGGCACGAGCATGAGCTGCTGGAATACGCCACAGCGCAGCTGGAAACCATAGAAGGCCTGCGGATCATCGGGAAAGCTCGGAAAAAGATAAGCGTGGTTTCTTTTGCGATTGAAAATATTCACCCGCAGGATATCGGTATTATTCTCGAT
The DNA here is from genome assembly GCF_040829825.2 of Leadbetterella sp. DM7. Taxonomy (NCBI): domain Bacteria; kingdom Pseudomonadati; phylum Bacteroidota; class Cytophagia; order Cytophagales; family Leadbetterellaceae; genus Leadbetterella; species Leadbetterella sp. DM7. The sequence goes on from NZ_JBFOLH020000003.1 coordinate 183,833, forward strand.
CAGCAGGGCATTGCCGTGCGAACCGGCCACCACTGCACCCAGCCGCTGATGCAGTGCCTGGGCGTTCCGGGTACGGTACGGGCCTCTTTTGCGCCGTACAATACCCGGGAGGAAATCGATGCCCTTGTAGCGGGTTTGCATAAGGTGAAGAAATTTCTGAGCTAGTTCCGGATGTGTCGGGCAAAGGCCAGAGGCATTAATAACCGTTTAGTCCATGTTCCCTTTTTTCCGAAAAAAAGAAAATGATTTTACACCCGGAGCTGCCCTGAAAGTCGACATGCACTCTCATCTTATCCCCGGAATAGACGATGGCGCCCCAGATACGGAAACCAGCATCCGGCTGATCCGTGGACTGGCCGGAATGGGCTACCGGAAGGTCATTACCACGCCGCATATAATGCAGGGAGTTTACCCCAATACAAGCGGAATTATTCGTGAGGGCCTGGACCATCTGAAAGCAGAATTGCAAAACCATACAGACCTGTCCATAGAAATAGAGGCAGCAGCTGAATATTTCATGGATCTTCATTTCGAAAATCTGGTGGAGGCTGACGACCTGCTGTATTTTGGAAAAGAAAAATATGTTCTGGTGGAAATGTCGTTTATGGCGCCTTCACCCAACTACGAAAATATCCTGTTTTCTCTTTTTAATAAAGGATACACACCTATCCTGGCCCACCCCGAACGTTATACTTACTGGCACCATCACCCGGAAATTTTTGAACGGATAGCCCAGATGGGGTGTAAACTGCAGGTTAACCTGCTCTCACTTACCGGTTATTACGGTAAAGACGTTATGAAAGCAGGAGAGGGGCTGGTACAGTCGGGCCTGGCAGATTTTCTGGGTACAGATGCCCATCATCAGCGGCATGTGAATGCATTAATAAACTACAGGCTGGTCAACAGAAAGCTTACTACCGTTTTGGGTAGCACCACATTTCTGAATGAGCAATTGCTTTGAATTGCGTGCGGCAATGCCGGATATTAGGGAGTATTTGTTATGAAAAATACAAAAACATTTGGAAATCAGTCCATTAATTGTAAACTTTATGACAAATAAACCTTTAACCCTATGTCAAGAAATATCATTACCAGCAAATTATCTTCCCCATTCCCAACCCCATCAGTACAAGAAGGGGGTTTCTTTGTGGATATAAGAGATAACCAACGCTCTGTTGATCTAAGCACGGGTGAAGTGATCGACGAAAATAACATTCGTCGCACTATATCATTAAATACCCAATCGGTGAACCAGGAAACTGACCCTTATACCTCTAAAATTATCAAGCTTATTCCTGCCGATATTATAGGGGTTTATTTAGGAGTATTTAATATTATAAAATCAAGTAGTGAAAATCAGGGCAATAACCGTACGCTTCAATGGATCGTTTTTGGCCTGATACTTCTCATCACTCCTTTTTATCTTAAGAAGGTTGCCGGTGTAATAAGCACCCGGCAAATCGTCTTTTCTACAATTTCATTTGTGGTATGGGCTTTTTCTTTAGGTGGACCTTTGGACGGTGAAGACATAGGCGGATACACCATCCAGTTTTTAGGGGCGTTGTTTTTGCCTATATACACTCTCGTTATTCCCTTGTTCTATACCGGTAATTCAAAATAAGCCCGGTACTGTACATCCCTTTGCCCTGCCTGAGAAATGTAAAAATATATGTATCAGGAGCTATGGAAAGTTATACTTGATTCCAGCATACTGATCGGTTCTTCCTGGTCATCCAGAAGTACCTTATAATAGGTCTTGCCAAACATCTGATAGGGCGCAGAAGCTACAATACCCGTTGTTCCTTCCGGTACCTTTTTACTATTGACCGTAACCAGCTCACCCACTACAGTATCTGTATCCGCAAACAGCCCTTCACTATGCTTCAGACAGGATTCTGCCAATAATAAGTTACCATAACCTAAAAAAGCTACTGTATAATAATTGGCTCCAAACACGGCTGTAGGGCCCTTAACCACAACACCTGTAACTGATGTCGGTCCGTTATACGGACATATGCATCTTACTTCATCATTAACCTGGAACATGATTTATTCGTTTAATAGTAGTTTTTTATTTGCATTAAAGATATTCCGGATATTTTCAATGGCCTCTTTCCTTTTTAAAGAATCATTAAGATTAGATTCTTCATTGAGAATCGTATAATAGATTAATTCCCTGGCATACTCACTGTTTTTTTTAAGTCTGTTCAGGTTGGACCCGGCTTGAATCATACTGCCTGACATACTAACAGCCGCCTGCTCAGATTCTGAAGAATCGGGAGAAGAGCTGAAACCAAAGCCCGCATAATTCGATAATACTTCTATTGTACTGCTCATAAAACTAAATGTAGCCTTTGTGGCATTAGATGCATCATTTCTGACTCCTTTTACCGTGTACTCGCCATTGGGCTGGGTGACAATAGCTATATCAGAATTGCCTATACGGGTATAAGCTGATGCTTCATTCATTTTTGCTTTCCAGTATTGATCGCCAGCCCCTGCCACAAAAGAGGCAAGAGGGTCATTCTGTACTGATCTCTTTTCTTTTATTTCTGTGAGCGGCTGCACTTCTTCTTCTATGAAGGTTACTACCTGTCTTATTATGTCATCCAATGTTTTAAAATCAAAAGTTTCATCTGCAGATAGTAAATCACTAAGTGCCATAAGGTCTTTCTTCACAGTATTTCCAAGCTTGTTAAGCTCAATAAATCCGTTTGTAGCCAATTCAAAGCTCAAACTATAATCCTGTATAGCTGCTGATTGTCTTTGGCACGAATCAAGCTTGCCCGTTTTAGTATCGGGACAGGATGGTGCAGTCCATGCCCTGTCAAAAGCAGCTAGTGCTCTTGTATGAATTTGAATAATTGAATCTATCTGTGCATTAATGGTTGATTTAGCATTTTCATGTATCCTCCGGAATGTTTGTTTTTCCATTTGAATAGCGTCCTTTCCGTCTTTAATTAATTGAGCTTTTGTCAGCCAGCTCTGCGTAAGAGTATCCATTTGGTATTGCAGTATTTCTTTCTCATTTTTCAGACCGGCCACTTTTTTCGTATCCTTGGACTGGGCCGTAATCAGGGAATCCTGGGTTCTCAGGTTTATTTTCAGCTTATCTATCTTAAGAGAATATTCTTTGCTTTCTTTTCCCAATTGATCTATGCGTTCCCTGCGCTGTTGTTCCCGTTTTGCAGTAATAGAATTCATGCTTTTCGAAGTTTCAGCAAGAATTGATTTCTCCAGTTCTTTGTAACGGTTATTCAATAAATTTTGCCGGATCTTCTGCTCCAATGGCTTCACTCTTTCCAGCCAATAAGCCGGGTTATTTAATAAATAAGTCTTGTCCAGGATTTTCATATCTATGGTCAGCCGGGCGTTGCAGCTCCACAAAGCAAGCGCCACAGGCATTAACGTAACGAGTAACTTTGTTTTCATCTTTTATCTGATTTATAGTACCGGGTTTATTTTCTTTTTATAACTTTTCTGAGCCTGGCCTCACCAATAGAGTCAAGCATCTTATTTTCCACATTATTCTCCAAAACAATATGATTCATCAGCTGGAGCAAGGCAGAATGTATAATGGTAGAATCCTTATTTTCCAGGTCATTTAGCAACGCATCTCCCAACGCCACAAATACTTTATTTTTGTGAAGTTGAAAATCTATTTCATCTGTTGTAGCGGTCAACCTTTCAGCATTATTGACATTTGCAAGGCTTAAAAGATGTTGAAGTGCGTTTTTTGACTGGGTAATATTCCCGATCTGGTTGGCTATATCATCTGCATTGGAAGATAGAATTACTACTAACTGCCTGTCAGGATCAGCGGCTAAGGCCTGCATGCCCCCGCTGGAGTCCTGCAGTTTTCCGTTATCCGGCTGGCTGAATTCATTAAAATAGACATCAATGGCATCTGTTTTAAAATAACCTGACCAATACCTGGTTTTTGAAAATAGCCAGGTATGCGCAGTAATGTCAACCCGGTAATAATTAGGTAGTTCCTTCGCATTATCTTTAAAATAGTGATGCTCACGAATGCTGGTTCTGCAACCGGCCAGCACAAGGCAGGATAAAACCGCCAGGAGGTATACGATTTTCATGTAAATAGGGTTTAGGGGTTCTAAGGTTTACCGTAGAAGGTTGTTTAACAATGATTTATCACTACGAATGTAATAAACCATTATCAAATTATCAACATAAAATGTAATTATTTTCAGATATTATAGGAATGCCGCTATATATTTTATTAAATTGGCAGTGTAATAACCTTAAAACCGCCTATAATATGTCCCCAAAAAGACTTTTCCTCTCATCTCTATGCTTCGTTGTGATTTTATGGATTATTTCCCCTGTTATCTTGGCTTGCTTATTTCCCGAGTTGGAGCACAGAAGTAAGTTTGCTGATACTTATGCGGTTATAAACTCCCTATTCTCAGGTTTGGGCTTTGTTGCTCTGATTTATACGATTGGTGTACAGCAAAAGAGCATTGCCAATGAAATTAATCTGGCACAAAAAAATAACAGGCTGTTATCGCTCACTACTTTATTACAATATTATTCGATGGAAGAGGGGAAATATAAAGATGTGGATCAAAGTATAGTCGCACAAGCAAAAGCTAAAAAAGAACATATCCTGACATTAGTTGATAAAGAAATCCATGATGAAAAATAAACAGAAAAATTTTAAATTTTTCGAGTCCATCTTAACATTTGCAATAGATGAGTATTATGAAGCTAACACAAATTCTGCTAGCTTTCCCCTGAATGAAAAAGTTTTTTTTGAGCAGGTTTATGTAACCAGGGAGAAAAAGGAAGAAGAGCTGGAATATTCACTCAGAACAGATCGTGCACCCCTCTATTTTATAGGCCAACCCGGTACAGGGAAGACAACGGTAGTTCGTAAAGTGTTGTCAAAACTCAAAGAGGATAATGGTTTGATATTGTATTTCGACTTCAAAAAGATCCCCGGAATTAACAATGAGGTCAACCAGTCATTCGAAAATATGTCCCAATTTATTACTGACTGTATTCAAGAGAAAATTAAACTTGATTATCCGGATATCAGCACACGGGAGATTATTTATTTCCTGGAGCAAAAAAGAGAACTCGCACAAGCACCTCATAATCCCAAATTGACCAGACTACTTTCAAACCTAAGAACGGTATATGACTTTGACTTAAACGCCAAAAAAGAAAAAACTTATCTTGAATGGCTTGAGTATTCGCTTTTCAACAGCTTCTCCACAGTGCTACAAGACATTTGCTGGGAAATATTCCATGAGTTAAAACCTCATAATTATCTTTCATTTCTAATTAACAAAGATAACATTGAGAGAAATTGTGTGTTAGCTTTTGATAATATCGATAGTATACTGGATACTGAGATCAGAGGTACGTTTCAGAAAGTAGTCAGGAATGAACTTAATATATATCGTGGCATTGCAAATATAGTATGTGTTATCCGTGAAAAAAATATTGTCGATTATTCTGATTTTGGATCACAGATTGTAAATGAAATAAATTTAAATTATGAAGACCTGATCCCTGGTGAGTATTTAGAGACAGAAACGGCTGCCATTACTGAAAGTCCTGATCCGGAACGGATAAGACAAATCCTGAAAATTACAAATGCAAATCAGGCGAAGGATTTGTTTGCCAAAAAAATTTACAACAAAAGGCTCAATTTCTTTAAAAACAACATCGCTATTTTAGATGAGTCAATAGAAGAAATGGAAGCGTTTTATGAATTGATCCATAATGACGATTGGCTGGCCAGCGACTTCTTTGAACTTTGCAATTTTAATAGAAGACAAATGCTGGTAGATATTTCAAACTTCATTGAGTATATTGTTTTTGACAGAAGATACTCTTTATCAATATTGACTTTAAATAAATATCGCCTTAGCATTATATTACAAACTTTCTTTTACAGCTGGATAAAGTATGCGAAGAAATACTATGAGGATGAAATATACAATCTTCCAAAAGATGTGGATTCGTGGAAGCGAAGAAAAGAGCCGGTAATTAACTGCAACATAGACCATCTTATTTTCTGCGTAATCTTTAATTTGAGTAAACAGGAATATAGGAACTTCAGCTATGGGAAAAAGGCCCAGCTTAAAGAAGTAATCAGCGTAATGTCTGAAATAGGCTATAATAGTGATCTGGTTCTTGAAAGGATACATTTTTTGCATAAAGAGAAAAACGGTATCCATAAAGGCTTACTGGAATTCTACAATGAGCATGACAGAATGACCCGGAAAACCGGTATCCAGGTATCTCTGACACCAAGATCCTGTAATTTACTTTCATTTTCAAGTACAAAATTCTATAGTGTTTTTGCCGATTTAAAAGAAGAAGTCAAAAGGAAATCAGCAAACAAATCAATTGAGCTTTATGAAAATGATCTTGAGCCAATTACTACTCCAAAATTAAAATTATACATTATGTTCCTTCTAGATTTGGCCCAAAGCCATATTGAAGCGCTCTACCATATAAAAGATGAACTTCAAAAAAATAATCATAAAAACTGGCTGGAGCATTTTAAGAAAATTTTCTGTTTCTATCACGTCAAACAAAACTATTCCAAAATTGAGCACCCCGAATTATTATTCAACAGGCTTCTCTTAAGTAATATCAAATTCCTTAAAAGACAAAGTGAAATGGAAAGCGAAATACAAGGGGCTAACATCAGAGTTAAAATTGAAATGATAGAACAGTTTGAAAAACTGCAAATAGCTTTTGATCGTGCCGTTTCAGATATAGATGAAACACCTCTGGCAGAGTTACCCGAGAACGGCCTTATAAAAGCCATCGATTTAAGTATTTTCAAATAATGAAAATTACTTACAATACCCCAGATCCTTCAGATCCGCCAGCCAGTACGCCTTATCAATATGTGCATTCAGCGTCTGGTATGGCCAGCTGACGCCCCCGTCGGTGCTGCCCCGCAGGTCGTAGCGCCTACCGATCAGTAAACGGTAAGTAACGGCGGTTTTGGCTCCCCGTGTAATTACCCCGGCGTCTTTCCAGGCATTTTTTCCCACCTCGCTGAACTGTATCCGCAGCTGGGCCGGCAGCTTGCTGTCAGGGATGGTCGAGCCGTTCGGGCATGTATTGTTCATCTCAATGGTCAGCGGCTTCGGCAGCGTGGCCCGAACGGCCGGCAGGTCCACTGTCCTGCTTTCGCACAGCGGTACGGCTGCAGAAGTCGCCAGTACTTTGGCTTTGTTCCCGCCGTGGTAATTGTTGTAATCCAGCACTACCAATTTAACCGGGTCGTCCTGGGCCGGAAGCAGGCTTACGTTAAGTGTTTTTCCCTTATTCAGCGACAGGTAATATTCTTTGATCACGCTGCCGTCCCTGGCGTTGACCAGCCGGGCGAGATGGCTGATGTCGAGGTTGGTATAGTCGCTCGAAACCCGGAACGACGGCCCTTTGGCACAAATCTCCTGTATCCAGCCGGCTATCCAGTAGCTGAGGTGGGGGATAGGGAACTCCGCCACCAGCGCCCCGCCGGCATTTTTGCTGACGGCTGTTTCTCCTTCCAGCTTCCATACGCCTTCATCGGTATCGTAGCTGATGATATCCAGTCGGTCGCCTGCTTTAATGGGCTTGCCGGTCACCGGGTGAAGCGTGTTGGGGTTGAGCTGCATCACCGCCTGCAAGGGCTCCTTAAAAGAGCGGATCACCTCCTGGTTTTTCGTGCTCATCTCTATAGATACCATGCCGGCCACCCGGCTCACCGTAAACGGGTTGACCAGCGGTTTTCCTTCTGCATTCTGGGGTTTTGCGGCCGTTCCGCCGTCGGGTAGGCGGCTCTGTGCGCCGGCTGCAGAATAAGTGATCAGGCTCAGCTCGCGGGTGCCGCTGAGGGCCTGCCCGTTTTCGTCAAAGAAACGGTTCCCTGCCGGCAGGCGCAGCTCCAGCTTTTCGGCTCCGTTAGCCACCTCTACGGCTGCCTGCTCATCTATTTCCAGCTGGCGGGTAGCCATTGCCCCGGTCTGCCCGGCTTTGATCAGCCGGGCACTGAAGCTCCGGTTGGTCCGCGCCGTATACTTGAATCTTCTGATCACCTTCAGGTAGCCGGCGGCTTCGGCTACTACCGTAAAATCAACCGGTTGCTCGGGAGTAGGCTCGAGCTCCGGCGCCAGGGCCAGTACCACCACCCCTTCTGCATTGATGCGGTATTTGGGAGTATTCAGGTGGCTTACTATCTGGGCGGCATCCGGCCCGGTAACTGAAAATTTCAGGTCAGCGGGCACCTTACCTTCTTCCGGCAGGTTAAACTGTATCCGCAAAGTACCGGTCTCAATAGGCTCCTTAAAGCCCAGCACAAAATCTTCCACCGGATTTTTACAAGCGGTAATAGTTAGGAGAAGGAAAAGCAATTTTTTCATAAATGTTAATTTTAACTATGAGTGTGCTGGTTTTACGGGTGGGTCAGTTCCGGGTACCGAGTTGAAGTACTCGGAACTAACTACTCGGTACCCGGAACTAATACACCCGGTACTTAACCTGTATCGAGAGGTACGGATAAAACCTGTACCCCCTCATATTCTGCTGGATTTTCAACACCTCTTCGTCAATGGTGGTGGTTTCCAGGAAACCTTCGTAGTTCAGCCGGAGCTTCGGGCTTCCCAGGTGAAACATGCCCAGGTCGAGGCACAAGCCCACCCGTTTCTGCATCACCTGCCTGCCGATACCTATGCCCAGGTAAGGCTTCAGCCGGTTCCACCGTATCTCCAGGTCAGTATGGCCGAATTCATTTTTCGGTATGGTCATTTCACCCAGCTTCAGGTCGCCGTCGGTATCAAAAAAGGCTGCATAACGTTGGAAAGGGGCATAGGCCAGTCCGGCGGTAGCCCGCAGCCAGCGTTTCTTCAGAAAGTGATAATCGGCCAGCACATATACATGGCCGCTGTAAATATCGGGTTGTGCATTCAGATAGCTGTCAGTGGCGGTTTCAAAGCGAAGCGGTTTCCTGAACCACACATAATTTACCCCGGCCCGTATAGAAACAGGCCGGGCGGTAAACCGGAAAGAACTTTCCAATCCACCGCCCAGCGTGCTTATGTTCAGTTGCACGGATTCAGCCTTCACCGTATCCGGTGAGCCTGTTAACAGGCCTATAATGAGTAATAGTTTCATGGATAGATTACTTTAGTTCCGAGTGGAGAGTTCCGAGTACCTAGTTCCGGGTGGTTAAATATCGCTTTGGATACTCTCCACTCGGAACTCGGAACTAATATCTACTATCTCCTCGAAAACAACCCCTTCCTCTTCTTCTCATCCCCATACCCATACATACCGTAGCCGTAATAGCTGCCGTACCCATAGCCGTATTCCCTGCTGTTTTTGTAATTAACCCCGTTAAAGATAACGTTAATTGACTTAAACCGCTTGCTTTTCGACAAATCTTTCAGGAAATTCAGGTGATTTCGTGGCGTTACCTCATGCCGGATCAGGTAGAAGCAGGTATCGGCCAGCGGCGCCAGCAACGAAGCATCCGACACCAAGCCGATAGGCGGCATATCCAGGATAATGTAATCAAAAGAGCGCTGGTACACCTCGATCAGCTTTTGAATTTTATCACCGGCCAACAGCTCAGACGGGTTAGGCGGTATGGGGCCGCTTGAAATCAGGTACATGCTCTCAATCACCGTAGCCGTGATCAGCTCATCTTCTTCAGCCTGCCCCGTCAGGTAATGGGTAATTCCTTTTTTCGGTTTGATATTCATATATTCCGAAAGCTTGGGCTTCCGCAAGTCCAGCTCCATGATCAGCACTTTTTTGCCCAGCATCCCTATGCTGGCGGCCAGGTTGAGCGCCACAAAAGTTTTCCCTTCTCCTGACATTGATGAGGTCAGCAGGATGGTTGTTGCCTTTCCGTTATCCTCCTTATTAAGGTATTGCAGGTTGGTCCGGATGGTCCGGAACTGCTCGGCTATAAAATCCCGGCCTTTGGCATCAATAAAGTTACTTTTGTCTTTCCGGTCGCGGAGGGCAATTTCTCCAAATACAGCTAGATTGGTTTTTGCCTCAATTTCTTTTTTTGACTGAACGGTGTCAATCAGCATCTCCCTACCATAGATGTAACCAACTGGTAATAAAATACCCAAGAATAAAGTGGCAAGATAAATTACATTTTTTTTAGGACTAATAGGAACAGAAGTACTATTTGGTATATCCACTATCCGACTATCGGTTACGGTAGACGCATAGGAGAGAGCAGTTTCTTCCCGCTTTTGCAGCAGGATCAGGTAAAGATTTTCCTTGATGTTCTGCTGTCGCTGTACACCCACGTATTCCCGCTCTTTCCGGGGAATGCTGCGGATAGCCCCCTCCAGCCGGTTATTGTTGCCCTGCAGCGCTGTACGGGTAATGGTCAGGCTACGCTTCTGGTTAGCCAGGTTCTCCCGTATCGCCTGCTTGGTGTTGGCAATCTGGGTGTTGATGGTTTCCAGGAAAGGGTTGCTGCTTCGCGCTCCCTTTGATATCTTTTCCTTCTGCAGCTCCAGCTGGCTGAGGCCTTCAATGTAAGAGGTCAATACCGGGTCGGTCACCATCAATGTGGCCGGGGCTACATTAGAGGTAGCTCCTTCACTGTTCACATAGCGCTCCACGCCCTCCAATACCTTGATCTGGATATCCACTTCGCTCAGCTTGCTGTCGTTATCCTTCACTTTTTCCAGGAACAGGTTCGACTCCGCGCTCAAATCCGTAATACCGGCCGAGGTCTTGTACCGCTCCACGTCTTTTTCCACATCAGAGAGCTCCCCGGTCACCAGCTTGAGCCGCTCCTCAATGAACCGGAGGGTATTGGTGGCTTCCCGGTTTTTATCCTCCAGGGAGGTGAAGGTATACACATCCAGCAGTTTAGACAGAATAGCTTTCCCCTTCTCCGGTACAGCACTCTGGTACGTAATAGAAAGTACTGTGCTATTCTTGTTCAAAAGACTTACATTTATATCTCGTAGAAGTCGATCAATTATCTGATCACGGGAAATAAACCGTACTTTCACCAGGTCTTCGCCTGTATCCGGCTGCTTAAATACCCTAAACGTCCCGTATTTGCTTTTCACCGACTGAGTGTATAAAAAAGTACCCATCAACCGGTGATTTTCATCCAAAAGTTCAAATTTCTGCTCACTTAGCGGACGAATGTATACCGGGTTTTCGTAGGCAAAACTTTGCAGCTGATTGGCCGTAACCCGTATAGAGCTTTTGCTATATAATTCATAATCTCTGAACCGACCTTCTTGGTAATAGCTCACGGTCAGATTCAGTTCGTCGACCACCTTCTCCATCAGCATTCGTGACTTCAGCACCTCCGCCTCGTTATCCACCAGCTTGCTACCGGCAAAGAGGTCCAGGTCTTTCAGCATCTCGTTGCTGGCCCCTTTCTTTTCATCCTTGATCAATATGGAGGCCGATACCCGATACATGGGCGTAGCCCGCTTCAGGTACAGCCAGGCAGCACCAAAGCACAAAAATAAAGATATCACGAACCACAGCCAATGCCTGGCATACTGCAATATATTAGCTTTCAGACTAAAAGTGACCTCTTCCTGTTGTCGGAAATCCATTTCTTTCATGTAGGGTTATTTGAATACGTTGATAATAAAGGTAAACAAGACAATGGTGGTGCTGATGGCGCTTAATACTATAGGGGCCAGCTGCACCTGTCGGTCGGTATTCGTAGCTTTTTCTCTCAGGGGTTCCACGTAAATCAGGTCACCGTGGCGGATATAGTAATAGGGCGAGTCAAAGATCTCTTCCGTACGCAGGTTGACCCGGGCTATTTCCCGTATCCCCTCACTCTCCCGGATAACCATCACCCGCTCCCGGTTACCGTATACCCCGATGTCGCCCGCTATCGCCAAGGCTTCCGGTAGAGTAGTCCGGTCATCAAGGAGGTTAAAAGTACCTGTTTTCCCCACTTCCCCCAATACCGAAAATTTCCGGTTCAAAAAACGTACATTTACGGCTGGTTCTACCACCAGGCTGGAGTCCACCAGAGAACGGATAGTTCCCGCTGCTTCTGAGAGCGTAAAGCCGTTCACTCTTACCTTACCCACAAAAGGCAGTTCCACAAAACCCAACGCATCCACTAGATAGCCTAAAGGTTGGCTTCTCATTCCGGTTCCTCCTTGTGTTCCTGGGAAAATACTCATGGGAATAGGATTAATATTGGCAAAATTAAGGATCTCGTTCGATTCCTTGTCCATAGAGGTAATGGTAATGGCCAGGATGTCGTTGGGCTGAATCCGGGAAACTTCCGGCTGTATACCGGGAATCTGTTTGTAGGTCAGGGAATCGGCCGCCTGGAAGTAGGATAATTCCCGCGGGCTTCTGCAGGACTGGAATACCAACATTCCGAAAAATACCGTTACCAGGATCGGGAACAAAGTTCTTGTTTGCATGCTATACATAGAATAATACGCAAAAATAAGGAATATTTACCGGATTTCCACTTCGCTGCCCGCAGTTTGATCCAGTTTTTCGTAGGGTGAATTGTTGGAGATGTATTCCGGCACCATTTTCTTTAGGAAACGCACCAGTTCCAGGGCCGGGCTTTCCCGGTAAACAGTCTCCAGGTGCTCCAGCTCGTGGCCGATCAACCCATCATCATGCGGCATCACCTGGGCAATCATGATCTTGGGGTGATAGGTGGGCAATACCGACTCCCCGTTATTCAGCAACTCTTCGTACAGCTTTTCGCCCGGTCGCAGCCCGCTGTACACAATCGGTATGCCCGTATGAGGCTCCAGGCCCGAAAGGCGGATCATCTTCACCGCCAGGTCGGCAATCCGTACCGGTACTCCCATATCAAATACAAAAATCTCGCCGCCCTTACCCATGGTACCCGCCTCCAGCACCAGCTGGCAGGCTTCCGGGATAGTCATAAAATAACGGATAATATCCGGGTGGGTCACTGTTACCGGCCCGCCGGCCTCGATCTGTTTCCGGAACAGCGGAATCACCGAACCGTTACTGCCCAGCACATTCCCGAAACGGGTAGTGATAAAGCGGGTAGCCTGCGAATTCCGGCTCTGCACATACATTTCTGCCAGGCGCTTGCTGGCCCCCATCACGTTGGTAGGGTTCACCGCCTTATCGGTAGAGATAAACACAAATTTCTCCACCCCATACCTTACAGCCAGGTCGGCCAGGTTGCGGGTCCCCAGTACGTTGACCTCGATAGCCTTGGCCGGGTTGGCCTCCATGAGCGGTACGTGCTTGTAGGCAGCCGCATGAAAAACCAGGTGAGGCCGGTACTGCTCAAAGATCCGTTTCATCTCCACCCGGTTGATGATATTCTCTACCTTGATTACGAACCGTGTATTATCAATATGAGCTTCTCCCATCCGGAGCAGTTCACTTTCCAGGTCATACAGGGCCGATTCCGCCTGGTCTACCAGCACCACGCAAGCCGGCTTCAGCAACAACACCTGCCGTACAATTTCGCTGCCGATCGAGCCGGCTGCCCCGGTAATCATCACACACCGTTCCTGAATGATACCTGCTACCTGCGCATTATCCATCTGTATGCTGGGGCGCTCCAGCAAATCTTCAATGCTTACATTGGCAATCTGTTTGCTGCTCAATTTATTGTCCAGCCATTTCTCAATAGGAGGCACTACTTTCAATCGTAACCCCATCTCCAAAAAGTCCTCGGTTAATGAAGCCTTGATAGAAGTACCATTGGTATGAATAGCAAAGATGAGTTCTATATCTTTATGATCCGAACCATCCTTTTTAAGAAGATTCAGTGCCTCCTCATGATTGTATATCCTGATTCCTTCCAATGTTTTGCCAATTTTACCCGAATCATCATCCACAAAAAACAAAACATGGTATCGTTTAGCCTGGTTATGGCCCAAAGCTTTTTTAGTAGCCCGGCCAAGGGTCCCGGCTCCATAAATTATTACTTTTTGCTCGTTTTTGTGGGCAGATGTTAGTCTCCGGAATAGAAATTTGATCAGCATCCGGCTACCCAACAACGCAAAAACAGATATAAAAAAGTTGATCAACAAAATAGAGGCGGGTACGTGCAAATAAGTCCCCAAACCTGCTTTTCGAAAGTACCCGATAGTCAACAGAAGGAAAAAGGCAGTAAGACACGCGTACAAAACATTTCTGGATTCTTCTAAACTGCTGTGCCGGATAATCCCCCGGTGTGTTTGCCAGAACAGGAAAGCCAGCAGGTTTACTCCCATGACCAGGGCCAAGTGGTACTTATACAGCCCGGGGTCAGGATATTCCAATTCAAAATTGAACCGGATATAAGTAGCCCAAAAGAACGAAAATACTACAATGGTTATATCCATTGCCAGGATCAACCAATGGGAAACAAATTTGTTTTTGTAGCGGTTTACCAAGTGTTCAAGTCGGTTCTTCATATACATACAGGTAAATATCAGTCTTTTATCTGGTGTTGTGCGTATAGAAGGAATGTCCCGGTTTGACCCGGTCAGCATCAACAATTCCCTGAGGATTTTATAAAATATAGTACTAAATACAACTATTCTCCTTCAGATACAAAATAATAGACTGCGGAGAGACCTTAACAAAAATAAAATACCCTCAGCTAGGGCTGGCAGAACGCATCTCATTCCTCCTCCATTAACGGTGGAGAGGAAAACCGGAATCTTGTTTTCATGTTTCATTATTGTAAAGGATGGGTTTATTCGGTTACAAAGATAGTACAGAGTGGGTATCCACACTAGAAATAGAAGATAATTTTAGTGAAGTTTTTTGCTTACATCACAAATAGATATTTACACGCGAATAATTTATGATCCGAAATATCAGACTTTCTTAGATTGACGTCACCAGCCGTTTATAATACAACACAAAACCGCCTCGCACCCAATGCAAAACCTTAATATGTGTGCGGCTACGGTTCAGATACACTAACACCTCTCCGCTGGTGGGCTGACGCTGCATCCTGGAAATTACCAACCCGCAAAGACCATCGAATGACTTTCGCATATCGCAGTGACCATCATAGAGGTAGAACCGGTGAGAGTAACGAAACGTACAATACTTCACCGAAACCCGCTCATAAAATAAACCCACCGGATCTCCGCTTGACTTCCACTCCCAGAAAGGTCTTGGTAGTATGCCCTTTTTCTTATCTGCTCTTCTTTCATGATCGCAAAGTTCAATCCTAACCAATTCTAAAAAAAGAGGGGGATAGGCCGTTACTTACGATAGCATTCGTTCCCGTTTATCGTCCATATTCATGCAGCAAACTTACTGACTCTTGCCAAAGACCGAAATATGTACTTCACCGGGCGGATACGTCTTTCCTATGCCGGAGAACTTCAAAGGGTACCTGCAGACGGGCGGTTACGTGGTTTACGAAAAATACTCACCAAAGGCACAGGTAACGCATCTGGCGTGCTGGGCACATGCCAGAAGAGTGTTTGAAAAGGCTTTGGGAACGATACCCCAAGAGCACAAAAGGCCTTACTAATTTTCTTGTTCTCCAAAAATATTTATCTCCCTCTCTGTAGAAAATAATCTTTTGGCCAGGTATAATCATCTAAAGTAGCGTGTTTAATATCATGATCAGCAAAAACCAAGAGCTCTGATTCTTCTTCTAATGATTGAATAGCAGTTCCATATCCTTGCGGGATATGAATAACTGATAGGTCAGATGCTGTCAATATTTTTCTTTCTACAGGAAGATTTCGAGAGGCAGAGTTCCAATTATCAACTACCACTAAATCCAATATAAATGAGCCTGACAAAACATAAAACCATCGCTGCTCTATACGATGTGCACGCCAACCCCGAACAGTCTCTGTATCAACATTTTTAATAATATAAAATCTCTTAATGCCTGACATATCGAAATCATTTACAAAACGGATATTTCCTCTTTGGTCACTAGCTATCCCGCCCTTTAATATATCTACCATATTATTTGAGTAAAGTAAGAAATTTGATGTGTTATATCTCTAAAACTAGTCTCTGAGCATATAGATTAAAATTTTTATCTAAATACTATTAATTTTAAAGTATTTAGAATCAGCTTGATGTCAAAAAAAAACGACTGTTGACCTATATATTCCAAATTATACTTCAATTTATCTTGCATTACAACCTCAATATAATATTTTTCAGGATTTTCAGCTTTTTCTAAAAGTTCATTTTCATTTCTATATTTGATAGATGCAATATCGGTTATTCCCGGCCTAACTTCTATTACTCTTAATTGCTCCTTGGTATACAAGTTTACATATTTTCTTACTTCAGGCCTTGGGCCTACAATACTCATTTCTCCCTTAATAACGTTAATAAGTTGAGGAAATTCATCCAATTTATACTTTCTTATATAATAACCTGACCTTGTTACCCTGGGATCACGTCCTCCAATTGTTATTAATCCGCCTTTATCCGAATCAATATACATTGATCTGAATTTATATATCTGAAAATCTTTATTGTTTTTTCCCACCCTGGTTTGTCTATAAAAAACAGGACCTTTAGAACCTAACTTAATCCAGACTGCAAGAAAAAGGAATACGGGGCTTAAGAGTAAAAGCCCTATAAAGCTCATGACGATATCAAATATTCTTTTCACTCCTGGCTTATGATTACTTCGTATGATTTTTTTACAACCTCAATAATATAATCAACTTGAGAGTCAGTAAGCTGAGGATATATTGGCAATGAGATTTCACCCTTATAATTATTATACGCCTGCGGATAATCGTCAATTTTATAACCTTTCTCTTTGAAAAATGTAAGCATGGGCATAGGGATAAAATGGACATTCACTGCAACTCCGGCTTTGGCAATCTCTTCTATGATTTTGTCTCTTTGTTCTTCATTTATGTCTTTAATTCTTAATGCATATATATGGTAAGAACTTTCTTTCCCCTTAACAACGGATGGCGGAACTATAGCCCATTGTTCGTTTGAAAATGCAGCATTATACTTATCAAAAATTCTTTTTCTCTCTTTCAATAGTTCCGGATATATTCTCATTTGTGCGAGACCTATGGCAGCATTAATATCGGCCATATTAATTTTCATTCCTAAACCTGTAATATCATATCGCCAGCCTCCTGCCTTAGACTTTGAGAAAGCATCTTTTGTTTGACAATTCAGGCTCATTTGGCGTAATTGCTTATATAATTTCTCATTTTTAAATGGCTCCGGCAAATTCAGACAGATTGCACCACCCTCTGCAGTCGTTACATTTTTGACCGCATGCAGCGAAAAAATAGCTATATCGGTTTCGTTTCCTGTACGCACACCCTCCGAATAGGTGGCTCCTAATGAATGAGCTGCATCATTAATAACCATTATTCTTCCTATCTTTTCCTGTACTTCTGACTCCGCCTTATAAAGTCTTCGTACCCCTTCTTCATTAACCAACTTCATTATTTCCTCATAATCACAAGGAAAGCCAGCAATATCAACAGGAAGTATCGCCTTCGTCTTTGTTGTTATCGCTTTACGAATACTATCAATAGAGATGTTGAAATCTTCTGTTACATCAACCATTACAGGTGTACCGCCGGCATGATAAACGGCCAAAGCTGTCGCACTATAGGTATAAGCGGGAACCACTACCTCATCACCTTCTTTAAGTCCTAACCAACGTAACATCAATATGGCTCCGGAGGTCCAGGAATTTACACATAGAACTTCTTTTGCCCCTGAAAATTTCTTTATTTCCTGTTCCAGCTCTTTCACTTTAGGACCGGTTGTTATCCAGCCCGATTTCAAAGAGTCAACAACTTCATCTATTACTTTATCATTGATAAATGGCGGTGAGAATGGTATCATAATTATTTGTAAATTAATTATATATATATAGCTTTAAATAATTAGAAAGTATGTTTTAAAAATTTTTAGCAATAAATTTTATTTTTTAATTCTTTGAATCTAGAGAAGACATAATCGAAAATTCATATGGATATCCATATATTTTTTAATAATTGTATTTATTATATTAAATAAGAAATTTCATGAATTGCATAATATAAATGTCTAATGATTTTTTGTTTCACAACAAATTACCATGATCTGTTATATACTTAAAATCTCTTTAACACAATTTTCATATACAGCTACAATTTTTTTTATGTCAAAAACATCAACAGCTCTTTTTCTAGCATTTAATCCCATTCTAAGCAATTCTCCCTCATCCATGTTTAGCATCAACTCCATTTTCTCTGCTAAATCTTTACTATTCTTGACTTCACACAAAAGGCCATTAACATTGTTTATAACCACATCTTTACAGCCAGGTACTTTTGTAGTTATCATAGGAATTGCTAAGCTTGAGGCTTCAATTAAAACTCTAGATAATCCTTCTCTATAAGACGGTAATACTAAACAATCCGCATATTTCATTATATCCCTTACATTATCAGAATGTGGTATATAATTAATATGCAACTCATTTATCCAGTCTTTCAACTCTTGTTGAGTTATGGCTGTAGAGTTAGCTTCATATATTGACCCTAAAATTGTAAATTTAACTCTATAATTTTTAGAACGAATAATCCTGATTGCTTCGATAAATTCTCTAATTCCTTTGTCTGCAATTAGTCTTGCAACAAAAATAAATTCAAATAAAGAATTTTTTCTTTTGTTATCGATTGGAGAAAAAAAATTAGTGTCTACACCCGACCCAGGAACCAGTTCCGTTAACTCCTTTTTGACTAAGCCATTTTCTATAAATAAATCCAGATCTTCATGATTCTGAAATAAGACTTTACTTGCTTTATTCTGAGAGAATTTGTATAAATATTTTGCAATTTTTGTAAAAAAAGAATTTTTAATAAAAAGAGTCCCCAAGCCAGAAATATTATTTATAACAGGGATACCTAAATACTGTGCAGCAATTGTTCCATAAATATTGGGTTTTATAGCATTATGTAAAATAATATTTGGGGATATTTGTTTATATAATTTAATATAGTCTAAAATTAGTTTAAAATCTCCAATAGGGTTTGTTGAATTATTATTTATGTCTATATGATGAAAATGAAATCCTTCGTCATCTAAATATTTAGCATATTTATCTTTATGTGCAATAGTATAAATAATATACCCTTTAGACTGAAAATATTTTAACAAGCTAAATCGGAAGTTATATATACTCCAAGAAATATTAGATGAAAATAATATCTTTATTGGGGGGGTTTGTGTCATCTTTTAAATATAATTTTGAATAAATGATGTAATTACCTATATTCAACTTATCATTTTTTAAGTACTTCTTTACCTTCAAAATCTAAGCTCTGAAAAAAATAAGGTTATAAATTAGTATTTGTTAAGGATTGTCTCTTCAATTGTCTACTGGTTAAAGTTGATCTTATTTTACATTTTGTATTTCAACTTCTTTAATATTTACATAAAATTCAAACACTCATTGAGAATATCATTTTTACTTAATAAAATAATTAGTAGATCAAAGAAGAAATATACTTATAATTTAATTTCTCCATCAAAATTTATAGCTATATTTTTATTCCAAAATAAATATTTCTAAAAATATTAATATCGCTATTATATTTAGAATATTAACAATATTCGCATAAAACTCAAATATTAATATGGTGTTTCAAAGAAATTAATTTACTATTATTTTTATTACCTCGTCAAGAAAACGTTTACTAGAGTTACCATCTAAATAAGTATGAAAAGTATTTCTAAATTTATCGTATTTTGCCTGATAGTCTTCATTTTCAAACCACGAAAAATCATTTAAATAATTCATTAAATCGGTTGACTTTTTAACAAAAGGCCCCGGCAGTACTTTTTCTATATCATAATAAAATGACCTATTTGTTTGTATATATTGTTCAAAATCATAAGTATAGAAAATAATAGGTTTTCCTGTAATTACAAAATCTGAAGCTATCCCGCTATAATCCGTAATTAAAACATCTACTGATGCTAATAGAGTTTGAATGTCTTCAGTCTGTTGAGTTATATCAATTATTCGTTCAAAACTAGTAGGTACTTGTAATTTATAATCTGATGGATGCTTTTTTACAAAGAAAATAGCATCTTTTTCCTTCATTAATGCATCAAGAGATTCCCAATCATCAAGCCTCATAGCACTAAACTTACCGCCTGTATCTCTAAAAGTTGGGGCGTAAAGTATCCTTTTCTTCAAATCATTATTATTCTGAATGCCTTCAAAAAAAATATCATTTCTCGGAGAACCTGTAATTCTAACATTAGAGTTTTGAAATGCTATTTCCTTACGCAATTTATCCTCTTCTGAAGTCGCACACACTAATATCATTTTCTTAAAGAATTGCTGTAAAAAATAATGCCGAATACCACTATATTTTTTACCTTTATATGACAGACCTATATTTTTATATCCGGTACCATGCCAAATTTGAATAAACTTGAATAATCCAAAACCCATAAAACTACGTGTGCCATCTGTAAAAATATACTCAGCTCTTAATAATGGATATAACCAAAAGAAACGATTATATATAACAGGTAATTTTAAATTCCTTATATGCTCTTCTGTTTTCCTATTATTAGTTATATATATAATATCACTATTAATTTTTAAACGATTACGGTGCTTGTGTATATACTCAAATAATGCTTTATTATTTCCTGAATATTTTCCATAATATTGAAATGAGATAAAAACCCAATAGTTCTTTTTCTTCGGTATCAAATATGACAAAATAGAAGCCAGTATATGTGAAGCCATACTTAGGAAATTGTTTATTTTCTCTTTAAGCATTTCTTTAGATTTGTTGTTTAAGTTTCATAATAATTTCATTATTAAATATTACATACAGACAGGCTAAAAAAACCCAAAATAATGAATTTCTTAGACCCTGATGTGTCACATTATATGCTAAAACTGGTAATAATATAATTATACCATACAAAAAATTTCTTCTAATACATGTATATATAAAAGAAAGAAAGAAAAAGAAGCCTAATAAACCATAACTAAATAAAACTGTACCAAATCCTGAGTGCATTTCTAGTTTTTGATATGATTCAAATCTCTGATACTCTCCTTCTCCTGAACCATAGAAGATATATTCCGGATGTATCCAAAAACGATCATACGCTCTAATTTGTGCTTGTGTTGCAGAAGCTGCATTTCGTTCATTGCGTTGTTCTATTAAATCTAATCTATCTTTAATAAAATTACTTTGCATTATGACAGGATAAGCAAAGATCAAAATACTGGCTAATATGAATGTGTTAAATTTGTATCTAAATCCTTCTTTTATCAGCATGATAATTCCTAACAACGCAATACCAGATAAAGCGGCCCGTGATCCTGACAAAAAAACTAAGTATCCGGATAATAATACAGTTAATAGCATTATAAACTTCTTTTTCCGAAAAACAGTAGGTAGGACAGCAAAAATAGATAGCATCAAAAGAGCATAATATCCTAGTTGGTTAGGGTTATTAAAAAAAATAACACGCCTCATTTCCATATCTCTTGAGCCACCTTGAATACCTAGAAATCCCAAAATAGATTGTAGAGATAGGGAAATGATTATAAACAAAGAAATCCAATTGAAAAAGTAGCTACCTTCAGAACTATATAAAGTATATGTTACTATTATAAAAAATAACGAATTAAATATATAAAAAAAAGGTACTACAAACATTATATTAGGAATACCCTTAATTGCAAAAAGGTAGAAGGAATAAAATGAATTTATAATAATTACTACTGATAAAAACAAAAGCAGATATTTTACCGCTTTCAGTTTGAAGAAATATTTACCATTACCTGACAGTAAAAAAGCAATACTAGCAATAGCAATAAAGATGTCAGCTATTTGAGGTTGGCCACTTGGAAAAAGATAGAATGGGCATAATATTAAATATATGCAAATAATTATTAAGATAAACTTTTTCACATCACGTGTATTATAATTTTTATTTATTTTACAATATCATATAAAACAGATCTTAATAAAGTACTAGAAGTAGATTCGGTATAAGGAAAATAAACAATTTCAACACCTATCTTAGCAAAATCCTTCTCCATTTGATTCCACTTTTCTGTCCCTTTCCAATCACTTCCAACAAACATTTTATCAAATTTATACTTTTCCCAAGCAATAAATTTATCCATAGTATCTTGATGAACAACTTCGTCAACAAATGAAATATTCTTTACAATCTCTATACGTTCAGCTAATGGAATTACAGGTGTCTTCTTTTTTCTACTCAGTGATAACTCATCAGTTGTTACACCTACTATAAGACGATCACATTCATATTTAGCCTTCCTTAATATATTAAGATGACCAATATGAAATAAATCATACACTCCAGTAGTATAACCAACAACAATTTTTTCCTTTACTGATTGTTCTTTCAGTAATTTTAAAACTTTAAGTTCTATATTATCTTCTTCAATAACATTTGTAAGATCAAGAGGTTTGGGCCAAGAAGAATCTTCATAACTTTTTCCATCTAAAGCAATAGGTTTATCATATCTCGGAAATACATGAAAATGTACTTGGTTATCAACCATCATCAAACACAAATAGTTAATCTTATTATAAGAAAAACTCATTTTTAGTAGCTTTTCCGTTTTAGAAAAAACTAACGAAAGCTCTTTACTTTCTTCTGAAGTTATATCACTTAAATTTGAACAGGATCTTTTTAATGCAATTACTAAAGAGCCTATTGTCAACTGCTGAGGGCGAACGCTTAATAACCAATAATTAAAATTTAATAACTCCAAATCTTTAATTCTAAACTTCCTATCAAAATCAATATTCATAATTTATTTATTTTTCATTATTGTATAATATAATCTATATCTGTTTAATTGTTTGTTTTTTTTGTAGAATCTTTTTAATTAGATTATATCCCCAAAGAAGGTCTATTTTAGTATTATTATTCATCAACAATATTATTAAATATATTATTATGAATATTATAGAAATTAAAAGAACTTGTACAATAGAGCTCCCTTGCTCTCCAATATATATACTTAAAAAATATGTGAATAATAAAGCTATTATAGTTACAGCAAAATACTTTACGTGAATGCCTATCACCTCTCTTAATTTTAAGGTGGGTATAATTGAAAAACTTAACTGCATCATTAATGAAAAGTTGACAATCACTGCTAACACTACACCAATACTTACACCGACAACTCCATATATTTTTGCCCCAATTAATGAAAACACTAAAATAGCTATTGCAAATATCCATTGCCTCCATGCCCTTCTATAAACTGCCCCAGTTGCTCTAGCTAATGAATCGCTCATTTTATAACTTGTTCTAAACAATAATCCAGAGATTAATACTTGCAAAGGTAAAACAGTAGCCCCCCATTGATTTCCCAAAAACAAAGGGACAATATGGTGTGCTAATAATATAACTAAAGCTGAAATTGGAAACATTAACAGAGCCACTAAAGATATCGACCTCAGATATACTTTATGCAGTTGCACTATATCATCTTGAATTTTAGACATAATAGGAAATAAGGTCTTATCTAAAACTGTACCTATCATATTAGTAGGCATCATTAAAAACTCATAAGCTCTTCCATAAACTCCTAATGCTTCTGCTCCTAAGTATCTCCCCGTTACCATATTATCAATCTGAGCAGATCCATAATTAGCAATTTTTGCTAATGTTAAACCTGTACCATAATTTACTATATATTTATAATGGTCTTTATTTGTTTTAACAAAAATATCTATTGGTCTAATCCAAATAGATATAAATGCAGTAATTGTCGTTTGAACAATTATTGCAATTACTAATGACCATACTCCCATTCCATTGAATGCTAAAATGACACCAACAGCACAATACCCAACCAAATAACTAATAGCATCAATGAATGACATCCATTTATACATTAAGCTTCTTATAATTAAAGCGTTAGAAACAATACCAGAACCCATAATTGGAAATACAATACTTAACGCTCTTACAATTTTCACAAGCTCTGGCATACCAAACCATTTAGCAATAGGACTTGCTAAGGAAAATACTAATACTCCAACCATAACAGAAAGACTCATTGTAATTTTAAATCCTGCTGATACATGTTCTTTCTTAAGAAATTTATATTGAGTAATTGATGGTCCAACCCCCATCTGACTAAATACCTCTGCTAATCTTACTACAACGAGTGAAGCACTAATTAAGCCAAAATCAAATGGAGTTAACAATCTTGCCAAAATCATCAAAACCAGCACTTGAGCACCTCCTTGTATTGCAATTCCTAATATTACCCACATAGAGCCTTTTGTACTCTTTTCAGCCAAACTCATCATAACTATTATTATTCATTGAAATTCGAAGCTATTACTTAATTATAATTTTGAAAAAAGTACCGGTTCTTTATAAAATATATCTATTATTGCTTTCTAGAAATGTATGTGGCTATGAAACCATTCAGGAACTAGAAAGTATTTGTAAGAATAAAAATATTAAAATATAAAAATCAAAAAATGTCTTTTACTTATACTTATAGATTATATTCTTAACTAAATTCATTATATAATTCTATTCCAAAAATCACTCAATAATATACCATTTAATTGCTTCTTTCAACCCCTCTTTAATAGTGTGCGTTGGTTGATATCCTAACAAAAACTTTGATTTCTCTACTGATGCCATAGAGTGAGGAATATCTCCTTGCCGATTCGGTCCGTGAATAACTTCCACATCAGCGATAGCCGGATCATAAGTCGATAAAAATTCTTTCAAATACCCCACCAGTTGATTAAGCGTGGTTCTGTCACCCACTGCTGTATTATATACCGTGTTTATAGCCTCCGGGTTCTCTGTCAGCATGGCCAGCTCATTCATCTGAATCACGTTATCGATATACGTAAAATCACGCGAATAATCACCTGTACCGTTAATCACCGGGCTTTCATGATTCATCAGCTTTTTCACAAACAGGGGAATCACTGCTGCATAGGCACCGTTGGGATCCTGGCGCCGGCCGAATACGTTGAAATAACGCAAGCCAATAGTTTCAATACCATAGGTTTTAGAGAAAATATCGGCATAGAGTTCATTCACATACTTAGTGATGGCATAAGGCGACAGGGGCTTACCGATCTTGTCTTCTACTTTGGGCAAGCTCTCCGAATCACCATAAGTAGAGGAGGAAGCTGCATAGACAAAACGTTTCACACCGGCATCACGTGCTGCTACCAGCATATTCAGAAAACCGGATACATTGACCTCATTAGAGGTCTGCGGGTCTTTGATGGAACGAGGCACGGAGCCCAATGCGGCTTGATGCAACACATAGTCAACTCCTCGCACAGCAGTTTCACAATCCTTGGTATTCCGGATGTCCCCTTCGATCAGCTGAAAAGCCGGGTTACCCTCATGTTGGGCAATGTTATGCCGGTGACCGGTGGCAAAGTTATCCAGGACTACTACGGCATAGCCTTCCCCTAAAAAATGTTCAGTCAGGTTTGACCCGATGAAACCGGCTCCACCCGTAATGAGTATTTTCTTTTGCATATTCTCCGCTTTAAGTATTGTTTGATCTGCTCTGTTGCAGTCTTGTAAATAGGCAAATCCGTGACTTTGTAATTACAAACGGGCATCCACCACTTCGCGCGGCAATACCCCTTTTACATCATATACCACGCTGCTCGCTTTTTGCAGCAGGGCCAGGTTCAGCGCTTCAAATTCTTTATGCGCTACGGCCAGCACAATGGCGTCGTATTTTTCACCGTCAGCCAGGGTGTTGGTGCAGTCCCAGCCGTATTCGTGCTTTACTTCTTCCGGCGAGGCCCAGGGGTCAAAGATGGTCAGCTGCGTTCCGTAGCTTTTTAGGGTACTCAGGATGTCCACCGCTTTGGTATTCCGTACGTCCGGGCAGTTTTCTTTAAAGGTTATGCCCAGCACCAGGATTTTTGCATTTTTGACGGGGATATCTTTTTTGATCATGAGGCGTACCACTTCGTGAGCTACGTATTCGCCCATGCCGTCGTTCAGGCGTCGGCCGGCCAGGATTATCTCCGGATGATAGCCCACTTCCTGAGCCTTCTGGGCCAGGTAAAAAGGATCTACCCCAATGCAATGCCCGCCTACCAGGCCGGGCTTAAATTTCAGGAAATTCCATTTGGTACCTGCGGCCTGTAGCACATCGTCGGTATCGATATCCAGGCGGTTAAAGATTTTGGCCAGCTCATTCACAAAGGCAATGTTGATGTCGCGCTGGGCATTTTCAATCACCTTGGCGGCTTCCGCCACCCGTAAGCTGGCGGCTTTGTGGGTTCCGGCAACGATCACCGAGCGATACAGGGCATCTATCTTTTCGGCCGCTTCGGGCGTGGAACCCGAAGTGATTTTCAGGATTTTGGCTACGGTATGCTCCTTATCGCCGGGGTTAATACGCTCAGGCGAATAGCCGGCAAAGAAATCGGTGTTGAATTTCAGTCCTGATACTTTTTCCAGCACGGGCACACATTCCTCTTCGGTAACACCGGGATAAACGGTGGATTCGTACACTACGATATCCCCTTGTTTCATTACAGCACCTACTGTTTCGCTGGCCTTGTACAACGGTGTAAGTACCGGGCGGTTGTATTTATCAACTGGCGTAGGAACGGTAACGATGTAATAATTGCAGCCGGCAATGGATTCCCGGTCAGCGCTGAACCGGAGACCGGGTTCCTGCTCTCCGGTGGTCTCGTCTGAAACCAATACCGATTGCAGCAATTCATCGCTGACTTCCAGGGTACGGTCATGGCCATTACGTAATTCAGTGATTCTGGATTGGTTAATATCGAAACCAACTACAGCGTATTTTTTGGCAAATTCTACGGCTAAAGGCAGACCCACGTAGCCCAACCCGATGATGGCAATACGTGCATCTGAAGCAACTTTTGTCATTATGGTTTATTCTGTTTAAAGTTTTCTGACTTCGCTATTGTACGGCAAAGCTAATGACTTTTCAGGTTGGAGCCAAAAGAAGAAAGAAATTATTCCCCGGTTAACCGAAAAATGCAAACAAACAATATTTCCTTTATAAACCGGAACAAGGAGGAAGTAAAACCTTTAGTTTTGCAGCATTATTCAATGACCCATGAAAAAATTACTCTTTTTTAGTTTAGTATTTGCCTCGTTTTCACTTTCTGCTCAAACCCAGCTTAAATGGAATGTCCCGGCTACATTGGTATTGGTACCACATATAGGAATGGAGACACGGATAAGTGCTAAATGGACCTACCAGGCCGATGTTGCTGCTTCATTCTGGGATAGTTTTAGAGGTGATCCTGTTAAAGCAGCATTGTTCAGCAATGAACTCCGCTATTATCCTAAAGAAGCATTTAGCAGATTTTATATTGGCCCTAATTTAACAGGAATTGATGCTTTCAAGATCAGGAAACCAGGACATAAAGGATATAGAAATCATAATACTTACCAGAAAGGTTTTAATATTCTAATGGGGGCCACCGCAGGATATATGTTTCATTTGAGTGAAAACCTCACATTAGACTTTACGGTAGGGGGGGGGTTTGGCCAAGGTTTTATGAAGCATTACAACGGAAACACAGGCCAGCGAATAGACCGCCCCGAAGGCGCTCCACTCAACAAAACCGGTGAATGGTGGCCCGTGTACCGGGCAGGGGTGATGCTGGGCTTTAAATTGTAAGACATGCAGTAAGGGTCACAGCTCTCCTGTCATAGGCTTCTCTTCAATGAATACCCCGATGAACTGGGCAAAGATGGTGTAAGAGGGCTCCTCTACACACTACCACCTGCTTTCTAAATCTTTCAAACTGTTTGCCCCTCTATACGTTGTGTATTTAACCCGACGTCCGTTTCTTCCTGTCTCACACATTTAGCCCACGAGTCAATGTAAAAAAATAATAGAAAATGAATATTTTTTCATAATATATTTATACATTGCACTCAAATAAACCATTATACTATGCTGATCTACCTCTACCCCAAGTAATTCTATTGCCTTCATAATCAGGATAATCCTAATATTATTAATATTATCATCGGAAGCTCTCAGTTAGTTTCCTTTGTCACCCTATTAAAAACACAAAAAAATGAAAGCTTGGAATATAGATGCAAACAACATTGATCTAAATGATATAAATACGGGCCACATAAACAACTACATGGTTATAACGAGAGAAATTCAGGATTTCCTGAGTCCGGAAACAAAGAAAATGTTCATAGTAGCCCCTAAAGGTCTTGGGAAAACATATCTTTTAAAAGTTAAAAGTCAATTAATAAGGGACAGCAATACGGGTTTTAAATTTATACCTGCCAATACTTTATGCGAAAGGTTCACGAATAATGATTTTTCATTTTCCAAAACTGACTTTGATAAGTTTAATGATATTGGTATTTGGAAAAAAACCTGGGAAATTGCATTATATACACTGATTCTTAAGTCGTTTAATGAAAATACTATTCCTAAAGAAATAAAAGCTACTATTGGAAATGCCGGAAGCCTGGCAGGAATATTAAGTACATTACTTCAGCAGAGGGGTAAGATAGTCGCAATGCATAAGTATGTTGCTTCCGATTTACAACCTGCCGTCAAAAAACTCAGAGAAGAGTCTTCCACAAACCAGGCAGCCGTATTTATAGATAATATAGACGAAGCATTCGATAATTATGTAGGCTATACAGCCCAGAATAATGCTCAACTTTCTCCCAATATCTGGATAAATGCTCAATTATCTATTCTCTTTATTGCAAGAGATATTTGTGCAATCAACAGGCACATAAAGATTTTTCTGACTATAAGAAGTGAGGCGTATAACAATAATCAGGATCCGCTTAGGTTACAATTAGATGACCTGACAGTAAATCTTAAATATACAAAACAAGAAATTAAAAGTATTTTTGAACAAAATATTCTATTGACTTCTCCTGACGATCTGGTTTCTGCATCTCACAAAAATATGATTTACCGGCTTACCGGGTATGATAAAATTCCCCATAAATTTGTGGAAGACAAGAATGGAAATAAAATAGAGGAGTCTTTCTTTGATTTTATTTACAGGCACACATACGGAAGGCCCAGAGAAATTGTTTTGATGGGAAAAAGGATCGTTGAGAAATTAAGACCCCAAGATCGAAGCAATACAAATCGGGTAGGCTCTGTTGTAAACGAAGTCAGTTATGAACTATTTGATCAGTTAAAGAGGGAGATAATTCCTATATTCGAAGATAAGGTATTTGAGTCATTTTGTGAAAAAGTAGAATACAATGTTGTCAAACGGTCTGATTCTGAAAGGATTGATTCTGAGATATTTAACGAGCTAAACTTCCAAAGTGTTTTTTCCTATCTCTATAGAATTGGAATTGTAGGGGTCGTACAAACTGTAATGGATTCTGAAGGAGGAACACAGAAACAAATGTTCTTACCGGTAGGAGAATATACATTATTGGAAAACAGAGCTCCCATTGTTGATTATTTCATACTGCATCCCAGTGTGAATAAGAAAATGAAACAAATTCATGATGTGGGCTACTATAACAGGTTCAATATAATAGGCTATGACAATGAATTTATTCAGCAAAGCAACCAGGCTTACGAACATCATTTGCATTTCGGTTTAGATAGAGACTCCCTGACAATTATTTTGCCGGAACTGAACAATTATAAATGCCTGGCTGTGGTGGTATACCCTGATCCGAAATGGTCCGGGTTTGAAACATCAGACACTTTCCTGCTTGATTTAAATGGCAATAAATATTCTTACAAAGTTTTCCATGATAATCTTACAAGCGTAGAAAAGACGAAGATTCTGGATGAATGGAGAAATAAAAGCTATCCCGTGATTGTCTATTCTGATCAATTTGAAGAGATCTTAAAATTCTACAAAACCGCAACAACTATAAGTGTTTGCCTTTATACTCCTTTTAGTAATCTTTTCGGGGAACTGGTACAATCTGCTGGCCATAAACCCAAACATATCAGTCATTGTATAAGAGAATTTGTAGAAGAAGAATTTAACAAATTTACAGGCCTTTGGGAAGCAAGCTCCTCAAGGGTAACCATAACTCCAGTCATAATTGACAGATATCAATACAGCGAAAATATAACTTCAGATAGTACAAGTAAAATTTCTACAGCAACGGTAGTTTCAGAAAGCTATTGCAAAATTATTTTCAATAGATTAGCGGGCAACAGGCTTCGAAGCAACTCTGTTATACAGATTTATAATGAAGATACTTCTTTTTATCACAATGTTCGTTGTAAGAACTTAATAGTGGAAGGAATCTACCAGTTCTATAAAGCTATAAAACATTCTGAACTACATAGTTCCGAGGAAGATTTAAATAGCCTGGTTAATATTTTCTCTGAGATTCAAATATGGAGATTATTTCATTCATTTCCTGAAAAGAATGAAGACACTTTATTCACGGCTTTTTCAGGAAAAACAAAAGATCAGATTCGTACGGATTTGAAATTATATTCAGAGCAAACATTGAACAGGGTGAAACATTTATTTACTAAATATGATATCACTCTGAATGGATCAAATATACAAATAAATAAAGATAAAAAGATTTTCCCTGGCAATTCTGATTTCTATCAATTTGCCGCATCACGTAAATATACCAAAGAGAATGAACTTGAGCTGTTGTTTTCACTTCACAAGATTTTGGAAATAGATAACGACCCGGGTTACCATAGTATGTTTATTTCCTACAGCTACAAGGATTCATCTATAGCCAATTATATTTATAAGAAGTTAAAAGTAAATGGTATTAACGTTACTTTGTTTGAGAAAGATAACCCGCACAAACATCTTAACAGATATATGAAGGAGAGCGTAACCAGTGCAGATAAGTTACTTTTTATTGCTTCCCGTCATTCGTTAAAAAGTGATGGATGTCATACAGAATTAAGTACTTGCAGAGAAATAATCCGTCTCCAAAATGACGACACCAGATTAATTGCAATCAGGTTAGATAATTATATTTTCGAAACTTATGATTACGAACTCTCTGATCCTAAAAGACGAGAGAATTTTGAAATGTTAAAAAATTACTTCGTTTCAAAATTTGGACCTGATGCGCATACATCGGAAGACCCTAATGATTCAAAAGCATTCAATGAAAATATTGATGCTTTAATACGTGATTTGAAGATATCTGCTAAATCTTAGAATCATACATTAAAAATATCCAATTTACCCCTCGCTGGGTTCCTCCTTCTGCAAATAAGTAAATTACCCCACCCAACCCTGAAAAATACTGCCCAGGCGGTATTTTTTAGCCCATACACTTCTTCTAACTTTACTGAAGAAAACAAACCCCTGAAATAAACCCTTTATGAAACCTTCCGTATCCCGCACCGGATTTCTCTTCCGGTGCATTTCAAAAACCCGTTGGGTCATTATTTTCCTCCTGTCCACCCTCGTCAGGAACGGAACAGCCCAGGACCTTACAAGTGACCTGGCTTTTAAACCTGCAGGAGCTAAAAAGCTGTACGATTCAGCCGGCGGGAACCTGGTCAGGGACACCACGTATACCGAACAGGAAAAAAAGCAGCTGAAAAAACGCCTGCTGGAGAGGGTAGACGAAACCCTTTTTAACCTGGAGGACGACTCCACCGGGCTGGCCAATGATTATTCGTATATCTGGCCCCCGGGTTTCTTAAAAGACTTTACACATGAATTAAAAGAGCTGCGCAAATACCTGGCAGGGGAGGCCCGGGCCGAAGCATGCCCTCTCTTCCGTTACGTGCCGTCGCCCTGTTCCATAGAAGAGCGACTGCAGCAACCGGTGGTGACCATTAAAAAGAAGCCGGGTAACGGGTATATCGAATTTGATGTGATCAAAAAAGACCTCCTTAATGCTTTTTTGCTTGAAAGGTATAATTTTTCGCTGCAAAACGACAATTACCTGTGGAAAAAAGAGATCGACATAAGCTACCTGAAAGAATGGAGAGTCATTGAGCAACGGTATGAAAACCTCCGGCAGATCTACCGGGAGGCCCGGGCCATTAAAAATGATATTTTCTCGTACAATCGCGATGTCATAGACAGCTTACGCCAAAAAGCGGCGGCAAACCACCTGCCCGAAAACGGTATCGTGCAAAAAATACGCTTCAGCCGGTTTATCCGGCAATGGCTTTGGTACACGGGCGGGGTGATCAATATTAACCCTTTGCTGGTTACTTCAAAGCCCGGCCGGTATCCGTACAGCGAGAAAAACAGCTTTTTTACACCTGAAAAGCAGTATTTGCAGGACTCACTGAACAAAATGCCCGTCCTGGATCGTTTCCGGCAATCGGCGCATATCTATAACCGTATTCAGTTACCGGTTACTTCCGGTACGAAAAAAAGCCCGGCGCCCCTGTTCATGGAGTACGATGCCCTGCAGAGTTACAAAAGCAAGTCGGCGGATGACGTGTACCTGGTCAACGGTCAGCCTCTGAAGATCGCCGTATACAACATCCCTGCCAATACGACAGTGACGGCACAATACAAAGAAGGCAAGCTGGTCTATGAAAGCAGCGCCATAAGCCGACTGAATTCGGTTACCGAACCGCTGTCAGTAGTGACCAACCTGGGCTTTGCCCAGAAGTCGGCTTTTGCCCGGGTCACCGCTATGCTGAACGCTACCACCCTGGACCGTATACAAACCAGGGAAGTGAAGGGAACCCAAAATGGGGTGAGTCCCCTTTACAAGGCTCCTGAAAATAAACAGCCACTTTTAGGCAATTACAAAACCTACGACCAATTCACCCCTTATTCATTACCCTACTGCAATTACAGGGTTACAATAGGCGATCAGGTGATCCCCCTCACGGGCAGTGACCTGGAGGAAGACAAGAGAAGAATTTTGTGGGGGGCGCTTCGGGATAGCACCAGGGACACGGCCATCGTATTCCTGGACAAAGCCATAGAGGTGTTCATAAAGAGAAACAGGGGTTATTTTTTAGATTATACCACTGACGCGAGTCTTGTAAGAACGGCGGACAAGCTCCGGGAAGGGTTTGTAAATTATCTGAAGCAGGAACTGGTGCCCAACTTCATCGATGTCGACACGCTCCTCGCGCAAACCAAAGCCCGGATAGACCGTATCACCCCTTTTGTGAGAATATACAACCGGTCGCTTCCCCAGGGAAACCTGGCGGCCACCACCGATACCGCCTGCCAGCATTATACCCAATTGTTTGATCCGGAACTTCCGGAGGCGCCGGGTCTTTTCAAATATGCCCTGCTGGAACAAAGAGGAAAAGCAGCACCGAAAGAGGTGACCCGGAAAGAGCTCAAAGTGATCAAAACGCTTAAAATGGATTTCAGTGTAGGCCTGGGAATGAATTTTTGTCCGTATACAATCAGCCGTTCAGACGGTACCGCCCTGCCGGTCACCGAAAACGGGAACCAGGTTCAATTTGTGGCCGGCCTGCATTGGTACTTTTTAGGCCGCCTGAATAAGCTGAACGACCGTTTCTTAGGAAAACCCGAAGAAAGATTTTCATTATATGCCGGGCTGAGCATACAAAATGCCCTGGATAACTATTACGCAGGCCTCTCTTACGATGTCTGGCCGGGCATAAGGCTGATCGCGGCACTTCACTATTACCGGAACCAGAGCTTCCGGATAGTCAATAACAAGGTGGCTGAAATGGCATACGGAATAGAGTTTGCCGGT
Organism: Leadbetterella sp. DM7; assembly: GCF_040829825.2. Classification (NCBI taxonomy): domain Bacteria; kingdom Pseudomonadati; phylum Bacteroidota; class Cytophagia; order Cytophagales; family Leadbetterellaceae; genus Leadbetterella; species Leadbetterella sp. DM7. The sequence goes on from NZ_JBFOLH020000003.1 coordinate 217,463, forward strand.
CCCTTTCTTTCTGTAAATGTAGAACCGGTAACCCTGGGCAAAGCCATCGGGCTTTTTAAATAAAATAAACCATTATGAAACCTGTTAACCTGTTTTTACTCCTGGCGCTATGGTCGTGTGAAAATTATAAGGATCTTACGGCAAACGACCCGTTCTACGAAAGCTCTTACCTGCATGGGCGGCTGATGCTGACCGATGAAATCTCAGGCGATATCCATAAGCCCCTGGGCAAAAAAACCATCTATGTTTTTAATGCAGCCGATAAAGGAGACGGAGATTTTATTCTCAATACAATGACCAATGAAGAAGGATATTTTCGCTTCGATAACTTGCGGCAGGGGAAATCGTTCAAAATAATCTACAGTGAGGCCCTGGATGGAAAAATCTTCAAAGCCGAATACCTTACCACTACGCTTCCTAAAGATTCGCTTCTTTTTGAAGCAACGGTATCCAAACAACAACCCGGCGTTATCCTGGAAGTGACCGATACTTCAGGGCGGCCTTTAGGCAACGTGGATGTCTGTATAGCCTCCAGCGGGCTGCCGTACCTTGCCGGCGTATGCGAAGGCAGTAATTATACGCTGAAGACAAACTCCCGGGGCAAAGCCGGCCAGTTTAATATGGCAGAAGGAAAATATTACGTATTGGCCAGAATTACCATCAACAACGTAAAATACACGGCCGGTACCGAAATCGTCATTTCAAAAGATAAAACAGTTGAAAAAACGCTGGTTATGCAATCTTCTGTATGAGAATAGGGCCGGATCACTTATTTTTGCAGGATAACGACAAGGTCGGGCGCCGGCAGACCCTGCCCGAAACGATGTTCCGGCATAAAAAATGAGCATTAACGAAATACAGGACGACCTCATCGAAACCTTCGCCTTATTTGACGATTGGGAGGAAAAATACGAATATATCATTGACCTGGGCAAAAAGCTGCCCGGGCTGGATGACAAGCACAAAACGGAAGACAACATCATCAAAGGCTGCCAGTCGGTGGTGTGGTTGCACGCCCGCATGGAAAACGGCAAAGTGATCTTTGAAGCCGACAGCCAGGCCATCATTGTCAAAGGACTGGTAAGCATGCTGCTGCAGGTGCTCTCAGACCACACCCCAAACGAGATCCTGGACGCCGACCTCTACTTTATCGAGAAAACCGGCCTCTCATCGCACCTGGCCCAGACACGCTCTAACGGCCTGGCGTCTATGGTGAAACAGATGAAGGCGTATGCGCTGGCGTTTAAAGTTATTAGTGCCGGGTAAGTCAGTGACGAGTTCCGGGTTGTTAGTTCCGGGTGGGGTGCCGTTTGCAAGCGTAGCTGCGGGAACCAAACATGCGTAGCCCGGCTCGTCTTCTACTGTTGAACCTGTTTTCCCGATTAACATCTTAATGTATTATTTGTCATATTCCGGATACATCTCTGAATTGGTAAAACTTTCATACGTTAATAGGGGAGAGTCTGCCAGCTCTTTCTCCAGTTCCCGGATTTCCTTTCTTATTTTCCCGGCATTGACTTTATGTCTTTCTACTGCCAGGCCAAAATTATAGGTGATATCGCTATAATCGCCTTCCAGGTAAACCTTATTCTCCATATCGCGCTTGAAGGCCACCCCATTACTGTGGTATTGCTTGGTTTTGTGTAAAAGCTGTAACGCGATTTGAAACTGGGAAGTGGTGTCCAGGGAGATTTTTGAAAATGTATTGCCAAACAGAGCATCAATTTTAGAATCAATCAATGATTCTTTTTTTTCCGGATAAAATACCTTGTTCATACAGTTCAGGATCAGGTAATATTTTAGCCATCGGCCCAGGCGCATATGGTATTTGGCCAGGTGTGTATTATTTAATAAAGGATTTACCTGGAAAATACTGTACACTTTTATTTGCTGCACAAACAAATAAATGGAAGAAGAGACCAATTCGCATAAAAAGTTATAAATACCTCTGTGAATCCTGCTTTCTCGTACACGAGTCGAAATATTAGCCTGCTCAGGAGTACGCTTAAGCTGAAAATACAGATCGCTCTCCCAGGAATGGATATCCTTATATTGATTAGCTATTTTCTTCATAATGATATAATTTATCCGGGTATGTAAGTCCACTTCCAATAACCTGGAATATTGACTACTAGGCACGTTATAGGGATTAATAAGCTTCAGCTCCGGCATTTCATGATTGAGGTAACGGTATAGAATATCATGATCCCTCTTAGCTCTTCTAAAAACTTTCAAGGGATTTGAGAGCTCTTTAGCAGACAAGTGTGGACTCAAATTCAGTTCAGGATATTGCGTCGTCTTTAGCTTTAAAAGGGCAAAATAAAGAATAGCTTCTTTGACTTCAGGCCCGTTAGACAAATTAAAGTAATTGTAACGCCGGAAAGCTTTCGGGTGATGCACAAAATTACCCTGATAGTTTCCTATCTGGTTCAGTCCTTCAAAATACTTGTATTTTTGCATTTGGGGCCGGTCTGTAGAATAACTGCTTCGACTGGCCGACTCCAGCACTAGTTTCAACAGTGTATTTTCAAAAAAAGAAACCACCTTTTCCATATCCTCAGAGATAACCGGTTGCTTATCCTTCCGGTCTAAGTTATTCCGGACTATCTGGAATATTTTCTTGATAAGGTGCGAAAAATTATGATTTAACCCACCCTTGGAAAAAAACCTTGCCGATAAATAATAAACAAAGACGATAAATTGAGTTTCGCAGAATGGAGTTTTAAAGGAACCAGGAACTTTGGAATCAGGGTTATCAATGAGTCCGAAGTAATCGTAAGTGATATCATCCCAGTACTTCATAGGCCTCGGTTCGTAATTTTCCAGCAATTCTTCAAGCTTGTCTGGCTCTCCCGATCTTAAAATACGTATTATCCTTACGCGCTCTTTTATAATCAGTATACTGAAATGAATACCCTTCTCGTAAGGAGGTCCTGATTCCTCTAGAAGATCTTTCAAAAACTTTTTCAGCTTTGTGCTACTTCCATCTTTTTTGTATTCTGATAAAGCTCTTTTTACTTTGTTGTGTACCTGTACTTTGAACTCATAATGTTTCGCATAAGCCAATAGATAGTCCGGAGTACTAAACTCCTTGACGGTTAGACTAAACAATGAATCACCTATACTGGAAAAAGTATTGGCACAAATATGCAGGTAACTGGAAACGTATACGTTTTTATAGCTTTTGATCTTCCTGGCAGCAAAATAAAGTAAAGTCGAGAGCCTGGCACATTCCAGTTCATCGGCTTTTCGAAAGGGCCTTCCGGACTTAGGACTAAAATGGGGGTCTTTTTTCCTGATTTTCTCCTCTTCTGAACTCGACAACATACTAAGCAATGCCCGCTTATACTCTCCGAGAGAGGCAAGAGTAGGCCGGTAATCTTTTGATTCGTAATAAATCTTAAACCCTAGCATGGCGTCTGGCGGAAGGTTGGAAAAAATGATCCTGGAAACCAGGTCCCCGCTCCGAATAGTATCAGGTTCATTAGAAGAAGCAGCGATCTGGTTCCGGCTTTTTATCGGGATGATATTTTTATGGAAAAGTATAGTACCGAGCTCGGTATAATAATGAGCCAGTTCAAGATTTATCCGGGGATTCTTATCATCATTTTGCGAATAAAGATAGGCATTGCTGCCTGGTTTAATCGTAGTATTGACCAAATTGCTGAACTCTTCCAGGTTACCCAGGGTGAGTCCGTTGTTGATCTTCTTTTCAGTAAGACTTTTTACGCTTAGAAGTGCTTTAAAAAACAACTGCATCGGCACCGCGTTTATCGACTCCTGAATTGGCTGATATTTTTTTTCATTCCTGCTAAAATTATCTTTATAATAGCTCAAAGCATCATAAAAATAGCCCAAAGCCATGTCAAATTTTTTCATTAGCTCATACATCAGGCCTATCTTTAACAAAAGGCGCAGTACAGAAATCCTGTTTTCGAATGTCCCGACAGCATTCTCTTCATAACGGAGGTTCTGAATACTATCCAGGTACGATAAAATAGCCAGGTCATATTCTTTGTCAAAGTAATAGGCGTCGCCCATCAGCGATTCCAGGAAGGATAAGGAATAGATGGTTCTTTCTTTCCCTGCTTCCCGAATACTACCTGAATGAATAGCCCTCAGGTTCTCTATCCTGCCTTGCAAATAGGTTTTCACAGATTGCATCTCATCAAGAGAGAAATTAAATGCAGCTGAATCTTCTTCAAAAGTTTTCGATATAAATTTCAGTTCGTCTGACGTCTTGCGGTTAAACCGGTACTCAAACAAACCCATTTCAATATTCTTGATGTGGTTTTCACTGAAGTAACTGATCAGGTCAAAAATAAGGTTTCTTACAAGGTGAGTACGGTTCGGAGATATCACCTCCGGTAATAATTCCAGGTTTTGCCGGGAAAAAGCAAAGGCATGAAACTTCAGAATGTGGTCTATCATAAACGGGATAGCCACCAGAATTTTGTCGCTCAGCCGCTTGGCATAAGTGGAATAATTCATAAGGAAAGGCCTGAAAAGATAGGAAATGTAGGCGTTCCGGTATTGTTCATCGTAAGTGAGCTCCAGGCATTGATAAGCGCTATCATTTTTCTTTTTGTAGGGCTCTATACAACTGACTACCAATGTCTTAAAATTATATCTCTCTGCATCATCTCTTTTAACAATATGTTCCTCAATGATCTTGGTCATTTTCTTGGGAGAGCCGTTAGACCGATAGGTCACATAAATGATAAACATCTGGAGACTGAAGATCACTTTCAGGATTTCTTCCATATCAAGAAGTTTCTCTTCCAGGTAATTTTCCTTTAAAAAGAAAAAGTAGCGTCGTAAAAAAACGCCATCATCCGTCGGTACACTGTAGCGGCTTAAAATATCGGCAGGATAATCATTAAAGAGAACCCGCTCCAGGTAGTCTTCTACTCTTTGTGTGAGCCCGGTATTGTGTGCTAAAGGAGTATCTTTCAAAAAAGAGTCTACGTAAATCACATGATGGAATATACTACCCAGGTAATTCTGTCTGTCTGCAATATCAGCCAATGCTGCATCAAACATTTCCCTCCCGGCAATAAAGACAAATTTGGCCCTGGCCTGGCTCATAAAGAATTTTAAAGAGGCCAGAATGCTGACTATGGTTTCTTTCTGTTCCCGGGAACGGTTATACGATTGAGAAGACGAAATCTCCGGGTTGGATTCATTCCAGTCTATGCTCACGTCTACCTTATCCAATTCGTCAAAAACAAAAATGAGCTCAGTTTTTTCAAAATCATCTATAATTTTGATCAGATCACTCTCAATGTCTTTCCCTCGCATCATCGGGTAATTCCGGCTTTTCCTGGAAAAGATTGAAAGAGGAAAGTTAGGAAAAAAAGTAGAGCTGTTGAGATTATCCTCTTCTGTAAGCACAGCATTACTTCTCATTTTGAGCCCCTGCAAACGCAAATAGATATCTTCAGCTAAAGGTTCATTAGGTAGGGAGGGAGCCTTTGCTTTCTTTTCAAGATAAAGTTTTTTCCCTAACCGCAAAAGGCGGAAAAGAAAGGTAAGGAACAAAGTCAGTAAAGATGCTGCCAGACTCACCCAGGCCAAAGTACTAAAAAGGGCGCTGCTTATAAACGTATTCCAGGAAAAGGTATAGGCATCGGGCCATTTTCTGCCTATTTCGAGCAGAACAGGGGATAAAACAACCAACAATATTCCTGAAAGAGCCCATATAAATAATCGAAAAAGCCTGCTGTAGGAAATTTCTTTCTTCATCTTAATTGTGTCATCGCAGGATTCCAAGTAAAAAATAAGAGAGTCCAGAATCTGCTTCAAGATATCTTCTTTGTTGAGATTCTTCTGACTGAAACTCAGGTTGATTTTCTTTACCTTTCTCTTACCTTCATGAGTTTTATTTTTACGGTTTTCGGTATGTTCATTAATTACCTTATTAACAAAGCTGGTTTTACCCATCCCTCTGTAACCCGTCACCAGATAGGAGCCGTGGGGTGAATCACTCTCCAAATATTGCAGAAATTGCATTTCAATTCTTTCTCGACCAATATATCGATCATGGTTGGAGCCATCTAAAGGGTGATGATGGTACTGGTAGTTCTGAATCTCTATAGCGATGTTTTTATTAAAAGCATGATGGGAATAATTGTCTTTTATAATCATAATCGGGTTTATTTATAGAGGTATATGGTTCTACTGTGGGGCTAAAATAGAAATGGTTTTCAAAAAACACAATTATTTATTAAAATAATTCTATAATTTTTACTCCATTTTTCCCCGTAATATTCCTGTTTTACTTTTGACTTTATTTGAAATGTACATGCTTACCGCATATATCCCCTTTGGGGTTAGACCAGATAATAGTGGCTATCCGGCTTCGGGTAGTGTGTAAAATTACTTACTGTTTACTATAGTATCCGCCGGTTTTTGCTGCACCTCTAAATTCAATCTTTTGCGATTCCCTTAAGTACTTTAACCATCGTTCCATGGTTTTCTCCGGTACATTCATAGAAGACACAAAATAGGGTTTTCTGTTGCCTGGGTTTTCTTCTATTAGTTTTAACAATCTATTTACACCCTCATTTACACCCTCATTTATACCCTCATTTGCACCCTCATTCAATCGGTTGGCGGGATGCAATTTCCCCGGATTAAAAAAGGTAATATAATTATCGAAAATTTTTATCTGGATGTCAGCAAGACTCAAATAATCTCTATCCTCTTAAAACCGAACCATTCATTGACCTATTTCGTTATTAATACCAGAAAGCATCATTTTAAATGGAACAAAGCGAAGCCGAATTAAAGGAAAAGGTCATTGAAGCTATAAAAAAAGTATATGACCCGGAAATTCCTGTGGATGTATATGAGCTGGGACTTATTTATGATATTAAGATATTCCCTATTCATAACGTCTATGTGCTGATGACGCTGACATCTCCCTCGTGCCCGTCGGCCGAGAGCATCCCTGTGGAAATGGAAGCCGAGATCCGGGCCATAGAAGGAGTAAACGATGTGAGTATTGAGCTGACCTTCGATCCGCCTTATTCTACGGAAATGATGAGCGAAGTAGCCAAGCTGGAATTAGGATTTATGTGAGACAACCCCACCCAGGTTGTTGATAGTTATACACCCCGAAGGGTAAGGGGCCAAAATCAGATTTAACAAATATGTATCCTCCTCATTTAGTAGCTCCCATGAAAGAAGAGCTGACTTCTGTCGGGTTTAAAGAACTGACCACCCCCGAAGAAGTCGATGAATTTTTTGCGAACCAGAAAGGCACTGCAGTAGTAGTGATCAATTCAGTTTGCGGATGTGCTGCCGGCACCATGCGTCCGGGAGTGAAGATGTCGCTGGATCTGACGGAGAATAAGCCCGATCAGCTCTATACGGTTTTTGCCGGGTTTGATACCGATGCCACCCAACGCGTACGCGAGTACATCCCGCTGCCTCCGTCTTCTCCGTCTATCGCCCTGTTCAAAGATGGCGAGCTGGTGCATTTTGTGGAAAGACATCACATAGAAGGCCGTTCCGCACAGGTCATTGGTACGCACTTAGCAGCCGTATATGATGAAGTGTGTGTAGTTAATTAGTATGTTTAGTTGTTAGTTCCGAGTGATTAGTTCCGAGTTTCGAGTGATTAGTTTCGGGTAAGAGTGCCGTTTGAGTATTATTTCACACAACCTGATAATTTTATGAAGATTCTGAGATTTGAAGATCTGATTGCCTGGAGAAAAGCGCAGGATTTAACCGTTTTGGTTTATTGCGAATTCAGGGAGTTAAAAGATTATGGCTTTAAAGATCAGGTTTGTAGAGCAGCAATTTCAATTTCTAATAATATAGCTGAGGGATTTGACAGGAATACCAGCAAAGAATTTGTCAGATTTCTCTTTATTTCAAAAGGTTCCTGCTCGGAGGTAAAATCAATGATGTATCTTGCTCACAGGCTCGGATATACGAATAAAGATAGTTTTGAGAAAGTGACTGGCTTATGTGATGAAATATCTAAAATGATCCGGGGATTAATCCAGTCAATCATTATCCGGAACTAATCACTCGGAACTAACAAACTCGGAACTCGGAACTAATCACTCGAAACTCGGAACTAATCACTCGGAACTAACAAACTCGGAACTCGGAACTACCATGCACCTCTACCTCCACATTCCCTTCTGCAAACAAGCCTGCCATTACTGCGATTTTCATTTTAGCACCAACCTGTCCTACAAACAGCGAATGGTAGAAGCCATTGCAAAAGAGATAGCGTTAAAAAGCGACTATTTAGGAGAAAAAAAGCTCGAAACACTGTATTTTGGTGGTGGATCGCCGTCTATTTTGACAAATTCCGAGCTGGAGAAGTTATTCAAAGCCGTTTCAGATGTTTATACGGTGGATAATTTGAAGGAAGTCACCCTGGAAGCAAACCCCGATGATATTACACAAGAGAGGCTTGACTTCTGGTATTCTTTAGGAATAAATCGCATAAGTTTAGGAATCCAGACATTTAACGAAGTATTTTTAAAATTTATGAACCGGGCACACACCTCGGGTGAGGCGTTAAAAGCCCTGGAGCTGATCTTGAACAAAGGTTTTGAAACCTCTTCAGCAGACCTGATCTATGCCAAGACCGGTTTTCACCTGGATGAGAAACGACAGGCAGAAATTTTGCGTAAAGACCTTGAAATACTCAGCGGTTTTGACCTTCAGCACATTTCGGCCTATAACCTGACCATCGAAGAAGATACGGTGTTCGGTCGCTGGGCGGCAAAGGAAAAGCTGGCCGCGGTTTCAGACGACTATGCCGCAGATCAGTACCGCATAGTGATCGAAGAGCTGGGTCAGCTGGGTTTTGAGCAATACGAGATTTCCAATTTTGCACGAAATAAAGCCTATGCAGTACACAACACCTCCTACTGGTCAGGAGACGAATACCTGGGCGTAGGCCCCTCGGCCCATTCCTATGACGGCGATTCCCGTCAATGGAACGTGGCGCATAATCACCGGTATATGCAGGGAATAGAGTCGGGGAGGCCTGAATTAGAAAGAGAGCTGCTGAGTCCTTCCGAGAAGGTAAACGATTACCTGCTTACGGGCCTGAGAACCATCTGGGGTGTTTCTCTCCATAAAATATTCCGGATATGGCCCGATATTCCGGCCACTTTCCGGGACTCACTCGAAAAACTCAAATCACAGCAGTTGATTGTGCAGGAGGGCGATGCGATCACCATTCCGGCTGAAGCAAGAATTTTATCAGACCGGGTAGCTGCCGAGCTGTTTGTCGTATAGAAGCTCAAATACTCGAAATAAGCTTATAGCAGAAGCTTTTTACCTGACAGGAGATATTGAAAAATACGGTAGCGGCTTTATTCGTATCCGTAACGAAATAAGAACCTATCCTACTATGGTATTTTCTTTTGAAAACGCACCTAACGGGTTTATAACAAAGCTTTCTTATGATCAACAGAAAACAAGTGAAAGTGTCGTAGAAAATGTCGTAGAAAATGAAAGGAAAATCGTGGAACTCATCCATAGTAACCCAAAGTATACAGCCATACAAATAGCTATACTACTCCAGCTTAATCAGCGTACGGTACAAAGATATCTCAGGCAAATGCAGGAAAAAGGTATAATTGAACGAATAGGCTCTGCAAGAGGCGGTTCCTGGAAAATAATTAAAATAGGTTAGTTCCGGATAAATAAAAGCAAGTTTATACCCAAAAGGTAGAACCCGCTCCAAATACTCGAAACTAAATACTCGGAACTAAGTACTCGAAACTAATCACTCGGAACTAAAATCATTTCGTAGCCACAAAAAAATAATCTATACACTTCTCCGGCTCCTTACTCAGGTAATGGTCATCCCAGTTGATGGCGGCGGCCAGGCTGCCCGGCTCGGCCAGGAGCTTGTTGCGGTTGAAACGGTTCAGCAGCTCGTAGGGAACCCTGAGCATCCAGGCGGGAAGCCGGTGCTGAAGGTCCAGGATGTCCCAACGCATGATCTTTCTTACCGAGGCCTTGTTTTGCTCATAGTAGGCCCATACTTTCTCATTTCCGCCGACTCCTTTGGCGTCAAGCTCCCTGAAATACTTCTTCATCAGGTTTTTCAGCTCTTCGGTACGGTATTCCCGGATATGCCAGGGGTTCCGGCTGAGCGAAAAGTCTTTATTGACCGTGGTCAGCAGGATTTTCCCGCCGGGTTTCAGCACCCGGTGCGCTTCCTGCAGAAACGTATGATCGTCGCGGATGTGCTCAATCACCTGGAACGTTACCACAAAATCAAAAGTATTGTCACCCAACTCGTTAAGGTAGGGGAGGTCAACCGTATTAAAATAATGATCCGGGTATTTTTCCTGTAAAGCACGGATCAGCGGCTCATTTTTGTCCAGCCCGGTAAAATGATCACAAGCGCCGATCAGCTTTTCCACACCGCGTCCCCAGCCGCAACCCAGCTCCAGCACCCGGCCATGAATAATTTTGGCCGCTTCTTCGTATGGAAAATACAGCCGCTGATGAACGGGGTTGTCTGACGGAATCTCTGCACTGGTGATCTCGGTGGTAGCGTATGCCATTCTACTGGGAATTAAAGCACAAAAATAACGGATATTTCTGACAAACGACCTACCTTTTGATATACGAATACGTATATTCGGAAGACCCGCCCAGGTAATTGTGTACGGTTTTGACGATCAGACCCTGCTCATTCAGTTCAGGCGTGAAACTTTCCTGGCGCAGAGACCCGTTGACCGTGGTATAGGTATAACGCACCAGGGGAGCATCCTGTATCTTACCGTAATTGTAAGGATAGGTGACCCACGACTTCAGCTTAATGGCCGGCGAGAAATAGTAGTTTTCGTATTTATACCGTTCAAAATGGGTCGTATTGGTGGTATAAACGGGCGTTTTTGCCTGGAAAGAGACTCCCTCAAAATTATTTTCACCCGGGACAAAGTAGGTATATTCCGTGGTATCTCTCCGGTTAGCTGCCAGGTTCAGCAGTATCTTACGGGAGATCCTGTCCTGACCGTCGTATTCATAGAACGTCCGATAACCTTCTATCTCTTCTTTAACCACACGCTTTTTGCTGTCACAGAATAATTTCTGATTTCCTTCTTTGATCACGTACGGCTCCGACGAGCTGTTCAGGTTGGCAGGGAAAACCCGGAGGGCATCTGAAATAACCACACCGTTTTCGTCATATGCATAAGTAGTGGTACTGGACCCGCCGGCAGTGCTTACCACCGCTTTTTCCAGCAGGTAATCTGAAACACCGTTGACAGGGTCAACCGTCTCTTTCTTTTCTTCAGGCTCATCAGTGCTGCACGACACCGACAAAGCCACCAGTAACAGGTAAACCGGGTTTTTCAGCAGTTTTTTCATGTGTATAAAATTTTAGCTTTCAGCCTTCAGCTATCAGCCGCAGCGGCGGACCGCTTATTCATGGGCCGGTTGGTGATACGTCACCCGGTGTGCCCGACTTCTGATAGCTGACTGCTCATGGCTATTTCATAAAAGTAAATTTTATAGTAATTCCCGGTGCCGGGTATAGAAAGCAGATTCTACCTCATGGGTTGTAAACCTGCTTTTTTACTCACTCAGAACTAATCACCCGGAACTAAATTATAATCGCAACTTAATCCGTATCGGGATATTTTGAAAATAAAATTTAGTTTACGGTAAAAAAAATCGATAAAAAAACGCGGCAGATCGGCTGAATAAGGGGTACAGACGATTACACCCGGAATACAGGCGAATTTTTACGCCGCAATTTGCGTTTGCTTTATTAGTAATTCATGTTACGCACTATTTCCAAACCACAATAGATACATAGATTAAAGAGGTTTTATCAGAACATGTAAACATGTTTCACATAGCTATGTGGTGGAAATTAATTTCCATAATTTCTCCTTTTCTATATAAAATCTATGTGGTTATATCTATTTCACGAAATGCGTAACATCAGTTAGTAAAATCATTACCCGATTAAATTAAAAATGAAGCGGTCCGCCGTGCGGCTCACTACTCCATGCGCATAGCTTCCTACTTGAAACTTTATATAGATAATGAAAAAAACTATTCCATTAATTGCACTTTGTGCACTCTGTTCCTGCCAACCGAAAAGCCAACAGCAAGCTCCTCCCGTTTCCGAATTTCCGGTGGTGGAAGTGACTCAGAAAACCGTTACGGGCTACGATGAATTTCCCGTAACCATTAAAGGCATCAACAATAACGAAGTACGGGCCAAAATTCAGGGCTATGTTAAAAAGGTCTATGTCGACGAAGGGCAGACCGTGGCAGCAGGCGCGCCCCTGTTCCAGCTGGAGACCAACATCCTCACCCAGAATGCCGATGCCGCCCAGGCAGCCGTTACGGCCAGCCAGGCCGGTATTGATGCTGCTGAAGCCGCTGTAAAGGCTGCTGAAGTAGAAGTGACCAAGCTCACGCCCCTGGTAGAAAAGAACATTATAGGCGGAGTTCAGCTTGAAACCGCCAAAGCCAATCTTACCCGGGCACAGGCTGCCTATGCCCAGGCCGTAGCGGCAAAAGGACAGGCCACTTCCACGCTGAAGGGTATCCGGGAGAACATCAATTTCTCAATTGTACGCAGCCCGATCAAAGGTATTGTAGGCGCTTTGCCCCTGCGCGAAGGCAGCCTCGTAGGGCCGTCTGATCCCACCCCGCTGACCACCGTATCCGAAACCAGCTCGGTGTATGCCTATTTTTCCATGAATGAAAAAGAATACCTCGATTTCCTCGAAAGAACGCCCGGAGCTTCCGTAAAAGAAAAGCTGAAGAACATTCCGCCGGTAGAGCTGGTGCTGGCCAACGGACAAACCTATCCTGAAAAAGGAAATGTACGGGCCGTGACCGGGCAGATCGATGCAGCCACGGGGAGCATCCAGTTCCGGGTTACCTTTGCCAATTCGACCGGGCTGCTGAGCAACGGCAATTCGGGTAAAATACGCATACCGAAAACCTACGAAAACGCCGTAATTTTTCCTGAAATGTCGGTTTTCGAACGTCAGGGTAGCTTCTACGTCTATACCGTGGTAAAAGACACGGCCAACATGACCCGGGTGAACATTACCGACAGGACCCAAAACCTGGTGGTAGCCGCAGATGGCGTAAAACCGGGCGACCTCGTGGTTACCCAGGGTACCGCCAACCTGCGCGACAAGGCGCCCGTAAAGCCGCTTAAGCAGGATTTAGACCAGATATTGAGCACCCTCAAACCCGTATTTTAAGCTATGTTAAAAACATTTATAGAAAGGCCGGTCTTTTCATCGGTTATTTCTGTTTTGATCGTCATATTGGGGGTGCTGGGCCTGTATACCCTGCCCGTTTCGCAATACCCCGAAATAGCCCCGCCTACCGTGCAGGTTATGGCCAACTACCCGGGCGCCAACGCCCAGACCGTACTGGAAAGTGTAATCGTACCCATTGAAGAGCAGATCAACGGGGTGGAAGGCATGGACTATATTGCCTCTACTGCCTCCAATAACGGCTCGGCCACCATCCAGGTGATCTTTAAGCAAGGCATTGACCCGGATATTGCTACCGTAAACGTGCAGAACCGGGTTTCAAGGGCCACGCCCTTGCTGCCGGCCGAAGTAACCCGCTCTGGAGTAACTACCCAGAAGCAGCAGACCAGCGCGCTGATGTTTCTTTCGTTTTATTCTTCCAGCACCGAATACGATGCCACCTATATCCAGAATTACCTGAACATAAATGTGATACCCGTACTGAAACGGGTAAATGGGGTAGGAGATGCCACCGCCTTCGGGCAGAAAATTTACTCCATGCGGATATGGCTCGACCCGGTAAAAATGGCCACCTACGGACTCGTACCGGCCCAGATCTCGCAGGCCATCAACGAACAGAGCCTGGAGGCAGCCGCAGGGCAACTGGGTGAAAATAACGGGGCTTCTTTCCAGTATATCCTGAAATACGGCGGCAAATACCGTACGGAAGACCAATACGAAAATATAGTGGTGAAAGCATTGCCCGGCGGACAGGTGCTTTACCTCAAAGACGTCGCCAAAATAGAGCTGGGCTCCCTGTCTTACTCCGGGAACGGCGAGCTGAACGGGAAACCATCGGTAACCATTGCCGTATACCAGACTCCCGGCTCCAACGCCCAGCAGATCAATAACGACCTGAAAACAGAGCTGGAAAAAATAGGGAAGCAATTGCCTGACGGCGTAAAATACATCATTAACTTTGATACCAACGAATTCCTGGATGCCTCCATTTCAAAAGTGGTCAGCACGCTGATAGAGGCATTTTTGCTGGTGTTTATAGTCGTATTTATTTTCCTGCAGGACATCCGTTCCACCCTCGTACCCCTGATAGCCGTTCCGGTATCTATCATCGGTACCTTCTTCTTCCTGACCCTTTTCGGGTTCTCGCTGAACCTGCTCACGCTCTTTGCCCTGGTGCTGGCGATCGGTATTGTGGTAGATGACGCCATTGTGGTGGTAGAAGCTATCCATGCCAAGATGGAAAGCACCCGGATGGAGGCCCGGCCGGCCTCGATCAGTGCCATGGGAGAGATCTCCACGGCCATTGTCTCCATTACCCTGGTGATGGCTGCCGTGTTTATCCCGGTTACTTTTATCACCGGTCCTACAGGCGTATTCTACAAACAATTCGGGATAACCCTTATTGTAGCCATCTTTATATCGGCCGTCAATGCCCTAACGCTCAGCCCGGCCCTGTGTGCGCTGTTCCTGAAACCGCACGAAGAAGGCCATAGGAAAGGGTTTATGCAGCGTTTCTTTACCGCTTTTAACTCGGCCTTTAACACCATGACCCGGAAATACGCCCGGGCGTTCACCTTCCTTTTCCGGAACAAATGGGTAACGGCCCTGATCCTGGTGCTTTGCCTGGGGGGTGTTTACCTGGCGAACAAAACCATGCCTTCAGGCTTTGTACCCAACGAAGACCGGGGCTTCCTTTTCGGTAACGTGGAGCTTCCTCCGGGAGCATCTACTGACCGGGTTTATTACCTGCTCAAAGAATTTGAAGGGAAAGCCATGAAGATCAAAGGAATCAATAACGTGACGGCCATCACCGGGAACAACTTTATTTCGGGAGCAGGCGCTAACCACGGTATGTTCCTGATCAAGCTTGACGGCTTCAAAGACAGAACCACAGCTGAAACTTCGATTACTTCCATCATCGGGAAGCTGTTTGCCCTGGCGGGTAAGGATTTCAAAGACGCCAAAATGGCCTTCTTCCAGCCGCCCAGCATACCTGGCTTCGGAGCTTCGGCCGGTTTTGAGCTGAAGCTGCTTGACCGTTCGGGAGGCGAGCTGAAAAGGCTGGATGAAGTAACCCAGGGCTACCTGGCCGAGCTCACCAAAAGACCGGAAATACAATACGCCCAGTCGTCACTGAATACCAACTATGCCCAGTACGAGATCAAGCTGGACGTGGAGCGGGCCAAACGTTCAGGCGTTACCGTAAGCAGCATCCTGTCTGCGCTCCAGGGCTATATCGGCGGTATTTATGCAGCAGATTTTGTACGGTTCGGTAAGCAATACCGGGTGATGATCCAGTCGCTGCCGGAAGACCGCAGGGACGAATCGAGCCTGAACAGCATCTATGTGAGCACTTCTACCGGGCAAATGGCGCCTATCACGCAGTTTGTCACCCTTCAGAAGGTATATGGCCCGCAGTCGGTCAACCGTTTTAACCTGTTTACGTCGGCCAACATTTCAGGCGCCACCAACCCGGGGTATTCCAGCGGAGACGCCATCAAAGCCATCAACGAGGTGGCCGCTACACAGCTCAGCCAGGACTTCGGCGTAGACTTTACCGGTCTTACCCGCGAAGAGCTCAAAGCCGGCTCCCAAACCCTGCTGATCTTCATCCTGTGTGTGGTGTTTGTATACTTCATCCTGTCGGCACAATACGAAAGCTATATCCTGCCGCTATCGGTTATCCTTTCTTTACCGGCCGGTATTATGGGGGCTTACATGTCGCAAAAGCTGGCCGGCCTCGAAAACAACATCTATTTCCAGATAGCCCTGGTAATGCTCGTGGGACTCCTCGCAAAAAATGCCATCCTCATCGTCGAGTTTGCCATTCAGCGCCGGCAGCACGGGGAATCTATTCCCCAGGCAGCCATTAACGGGGCCATCTCCCGTTTGCGCCCTATCCTGATGACCTCGTTTGCCTTCATCCTGGGACTGATGCCGCTGGTATTTGCATCAGGGGTGGGGTATATCGGTAACCGTTCGGTAGGTACGGGAGCAGCCTTCGGTCTGCTGGTAGGAACCGTGATCGGGGTATTTATCATCCCGGTACTGTTTGTGATCTTCCAGACCCTGCAGGAAAAGATCAAACCGGTAAAGCAAGTGGAAACGAATAATAATGGACAATTGACAGTTGACAATTGACAACGGTCGTCCCGGTACCCACTCGGCACAAATGTACTCGGAACTCGGAACTAACGCACTCGGAACTCGGAACTAACATACTCGGAACTCGGAACTAACAAAATGAAATATTACTCACTCATAATCACTGCTCTTTTACTACAATCGTGTTTTGTGGCAAAAGACTATAAAAGACCCGAACTGCCGGTAGCAGATGGCTTTAAAGCCGAAGCAGCGGCGGCAGACAGCGCCAGCCTGGCATCGGTATCGTGGCGAACCTTCTTCCGCGATGAAATGCTGGGCCGTTACATTGAAAAAGCGCTTCAGAATAACCTGGACATCCGTACAGCCCTGCAGAATGTATCCATTGCAGAGTCGTACATGAAGCAGGGAAAAGCGGGGTATTTTCCTACCCTGAACATAGGGCCCAACTTTACCTTTACCAAAACCTCGGCCAACACGCAATTTGGCCGTATCACGGGCAGCCAGACGCTGGCCCAGTTTGATATCACCGGAAACTTTGCCTGGGAGGCAGATATCTGGGGAAAAATACGGAGCACCAAAAGAGGGTTTATTGCCGACTACCTGCGCAGCATCAATGCGCATCAGGCGGTGTCTACCCAGATTATTGCTTCGGTAGCCAATACCTATTACAACCTGGCAGCGCTCGACGAGCAGAAAAAAGTGCTGGAAGAGACCATCCGTACCCGCGAGGAAGGAGTGGAGACCAACCGGTCGCTGAAAACAGCCGGTATTGTGAGCGAGGTAGCCGTCAAACAGAATGAAGCGCTTTTGGTCAATGCCCGCGCCCTGCTGCTGGATACCGAAAATGCCATCAAGCTGAACGAAAATATCCTGAGCGTGCTGCTGGGAGAAGCACCTGCTGCAACCGAACGGAATTCATTTGACGCACAGGCACCGCTCATGGACGTAAAAACCGGTTTCCCGGCCCAATTGCTGGAAAACCGCCCGGATGTGAAAGCCGCTGAAATGGCACTGGTCAAAGCCTTCGAAAATGTGAATGTAGCCCGGAGCAGCTTTTACCCTACCTTAAGGATCACCGCCACAGGAGGCTTCCAGAGCATTGATTTTCCCCAACTGTTCAACCCGAAATCCTTGTTTACCAATGCCGTAGCCGGTCTTGCCCAGCCGGTATACAACCGCCGGGCACTCAAAACCCAGAAAGAAGTGGCTGACGCAGGGCAGGAGCAGGCCTACCTGGCCTACCAGAAAGCGGTCATCACGGCCAGCCGGGAAGTATCTGACGCCCTGTACAATTACACTACCGCCGACCGTAAGATTGCATTGAAAGAAGAAGAATACGCTTTGTACAACCAGTCGATAGACTATTCGGAAGAGCTGCTGGAAAACGGGATGGCCAACTACCTGGAGGTGATCACTGCCAAGCAAAATGCCCTGAATACCCGGTTAAGTATTATTACCACGAAACTGCAGAAGCTGAATGCAGGAGTGGAGCTGTACCGGGCCCTGGGCGGTGGATGGCGCTGAGAAGGTTAAAAAAATATGGGGAAGATATGTAAATTTGCAATTGCAAAACAACCTTATATATGAAAAAAATCTTACTCCCGGCCCTGATAATGGGCTTATGCGCCTGCCAGAACGGGGCAACAACAGGCAAAGATCACTCGCTGTCAGGTACTTACCGGCTTCTGAACTCCGTAACCATCAAAGGCCCGGATACCACCCGCGTAGCCGTGGATGACTCGCGTACCGAAATGCTGAAGATGTTCAACGGCACTCATTTCTCTTTCTTCAACCACGACAAAGCCAAAGGAGCCGACAGCCTCAACAATCTCTATGTCAGCGGTGCCGGTACCTTTGTTCTGGAAGGAAATAACTATACGGAAAACCTCGACTACTGCAATTACCGCGCATGGGAAGGCAAACAATTTCACTTCACGGTCGAATTCAGGGGCGATACCCTTATCCAGTCCGGTGAAGAAGCCATTCCCGAGCTCGGCATCAACCAGGTTATCCGGGAAACGTACGTAAAAGTCAAATAAAATAATAGGAACACGCCCTGGGGCGTGTTCCTGAAAAATTATAAAATTTACCTCATCCTCAACTTCCTCTTCAACTTACAATTTCTGTAGCCGTCTGCAGTCTGCTTTAGCCTTTACCCGGTTTTTAATTGCAATAACAGAACTTAATGTAACACCCTCTTGTTATCAGGATAACACATAACGTTATGCGTTAATAATTCACATGATCTGTAATTTCCATCACAAAGGATTGAAGTTTTTCTTTGAAAGAAACGACCCTTCAAAATTAAATAATAACCACGTTGAAAAGATACGAAGAATTTTATATCGGCTGGATGTGGCAGAAGATTTAGAAGATATGAACGTTGCAGGATGGTCCCTGCACGCTTTATCCGGAAATTACAGAGGGTTCTGGTCTGTCAAAGTCAATGGAAACTGGAGAATTATATTTCGGTTTATTAACGGATTAGCCCACGATGTGGATTATTTAGATTATCATTAAAGAGAAAGTAATATGTTAAAAAGAGGTATGCGCCCACCACATCCGGGCTCTATGATACGCGATGTCATTGAAGGGATTAAAGAAGAAACCGGAGAGAACTTTACAAACAAAGAAATAGCGGAAGGCCTGGGGATAACCCCCAAAACCTTATCGAATATCCTGAATGAACACCAGGGAATAAGTTCGGAAATGGCCATTCGATTATCCAGGGCATTCGGTTCTAAACCTGAATTCTGGCTGAAGCTTCAACTCGATTATGATTTATGGAAGGCACAGAATACCATAGGAAATATTAAGGTGAGACACTTCCGGCAAATAGAACCCAATGGCAGAAGCACCCCCGTCTTGTGAGAAAAACGGCTAATTTTTTTTGCCCTGCACAGCTTGCTGTAAGAATCAATAAGCCGTTTCATCCAGCAGATTTAGCCGATAATCTAATTGTATATTTCGCTATTTTACTAAATATTTATAATAACAGGAATAAATTGAACCACAGTATTTCGCCTTTGTGTCCTTTGCGCACTCTGTGTAAAATAAACTATATTTTCACAAAGCCCACCAGGTAAAATGCTCAAAGAACACGAAGCAAAGCCCGGGAAAAATCATAATCATCTGCGTTCCTTACACCGTACTTCTTATATCCCCCATCAATAATTCAGTACCGGGCTCAGCCACCGCTCCGCCTCTTCAACCGATACCTCCCGTACCCGCACATACGCTTCGATCTGGTCTTTTTCAATTTTCCCCAGGCCGAAGTAGCGCGACTGCGGATGCGCATAATAAAAGCCTGAAACCGCCGATGCCGGCCACATAGCCAGGCTTTCGGTCAGCCGCAGCCCGATTTTCTGCTCCACATTCAGCAGGCGGAAAATATCACGCTTCGGATTGTGGTCGGGACAGGCCGGATAACCCGGTGCCGGCCGGATACCCACATATTTTTCCTTGATGAGCTCTTCATTGCTCAGCTCCTCATTCGTTTGGTAAGCCCAAAGCTCTTTCCTGACCTTTTCGTGCAGCAATTCGGTAAAAGCCTCGGCAAAACGGTCAGCCAGCACTTTCACCATAATGGCGTTGTAGTCGTCAAACTGGGCCTCCATTTCCTTGGCAATCTTCTCTGCACCAAAGATCCCCACAGCAAACGCACCGAAATAATCCTGTTTCCCTGTTTCCAGGGGGGCAACAAAGTCGGCCAGCGACAGGTTGGGAATCCCGCCGCCCTTTTTCCCCTGCTGGCGCAAATGCTGGATACGGGCAAGCACCCGGCTGCGATCCGGCTGAAAAACCCGGTGCTCATGCCCCGGCAGCTTGCAGTCGCACCGCACGGTGGTTTCCGTAAAATCATATACCAGCTGGGTATCGTCGTTTTCTACATTGCTCGGCCAGAACCCGATAACCGCCCGCGCGTCAAACCAGTTTTTCTCCAGCACCGTTTCCAGCATTTTCTTCCCGTCTTCAAAGAGCCTCTGCGCCTCTGTGCCTACTACTTCATCGTTCAGGATCTTCGGGTAATGCCCGTGCAGGTCCCAGGCCTGGAAGAAGGGCGTCCAGTCAAAATAATTGACTATCTCCTTTAAATTATAGTTCTCATAAGACTTTGTTCCCAAGAACTTTGGCACCGGTATCTCATAGTTGTCCCAGTCGATTTTCAGCTTGTTTTCCCGTGCTTCTTTCAGCGGGATATACGTCTTAATGGTCTGGCGTTTCTGGTAATCTTCCCTGAACCTGGCGTAGTCCAGCTTCACCGACTGGATATAGTGATCTCTCTGGTCCTTACTCAGCAGGTTAGACACCACCGGCACCGATTTGGAGGCATCCAGCACATGGATCACGGGACCGTCAAAGCAGGTATCAATTTTCACGGCCGTATGCGCCCGTGATGTGGTGGCTCCACCAATAAGCAGGGGCATATCCATGCCTCTTTTCTGCATTTCTTTGGCCACATAAACCATTTCATCAAGCGAGGGCGTAATGAGCCCGCTCAGGCCTATGGCATCTACCCGATGCTTCTCGGCCTCTTCCAGGATCTTCTCGGCCGGAACCATCACACCCAGGTCAATGATCTCGTAGTTGTTACAGGCCAGCACCACGCCCACAATGTTCTTCCCGATATCGTGCACATCGCCTTTTACCGTGGCCATCAGTACCTTACCGTTATTTTGGGCGGTATTCCCCGACTTCAGCTTTTCTTCTTCCAGGAAGGGCAGGAGGTAAGCCACCGCCTTCTTCATTACCCGGGCCGACTTCACCACCTGGGGCAGAAACATCTTCCCGGAGCCGAACAGGTCGCCCACCACATTCATTCCATCCATCAGCGGCCCTTCAATCACCTGCAGCGGACTGGGGAAAAGATGACGGATCTCTTCGATATCCTCATCAATATACTCCACAATTCCCTTCACCAGGGCATGTTCAATACGCTTAGCCACCGGGAGGGTCCGCCATTCCTGAACGGCTTTTTCATCGGTCTTTCCTTCTCCTTTCAGGCCTTCTGCCATCTCCAGGAGCACCTCGGTGGCATCATCCGTACGGTTTAGCAGCACATCTTCCACGGCTTTCAGGAGATCCTGCGGGATATCATCGTATACTTCCAGCATGGCCGGGTTCACAATGCCCATATCCATACCCGCCTGCCGGCCGTGGTATAAAAAGGCCGAATGTATGGCCTCCCGCACCCGGTCATTTCCCCGGAAAGAAAAAGACACGTTGCTCACCCCGCCGCTGACGTGGGTGTGCGGCAGGTTCCCGCGCACCCATTTCGTGGCTTCAAAGAAAGACACCGCGTTGATCCGGTGCTCTTCAATACCGGTAGCCACCGGGAAGATATTCAGGTCAAAGATGATATCCTGGGGTGGGAAACCCACCTTATTGACCAGGACATCGTACGAACGCTTCGCTATTTCTATTCTCCTTGCGGTATTGTCGGCCTGCCCGTCTTCGTCAAAGGCCATTACAATCACCGCTGCACCGTACTTCCGCACGGTTTTGGCCTGGCGGATAAACTCTTCTTCGCCTGATTTCAGCGAAATAGAGTTCACAATGCCTTTCCCCTGCACACATTTGAGGCCGGCTTCGATGATCTCCCATTTGGAGGAGTCAACCATCACCGGGATCCGCGATATTTCCGGCTCGGAGGCCATCAGGTTCAGGAAAGTGGTCATGGCTTCTACGCCATCCAGCATGCCTTCATCCATGTTAACGTCGATCACGTTGGCGCCGCCTTCCACCTGGTCAAGGGCCACGCTGAGCGCGTCATCGAATTTCCTGCTTTTGATCAGCCTCAGGAACTTTTTCGAACCGGTCACGTTGGTTCTTTCTCCCACGTTCACAAAACCCAGCTCAGGGGTCAGTGTCATGGGCTCAAGGCCGCTCA
The DNA here is from genome assembly GCF_040829825.2 of Leadbetterella sp. DM7. Lineage (NCBI taxonomy): Bacteria > Pseudomonadati > Bacteroidota > Cytophagia > Cytophagales > Leadbetterellaceae > Leadbetterella > Leadbetterella sp. DM7. The sequence goes on from NZ_JBFOLH020000003.1 coordinate 239,702, forward strand.
ACCGCAGGAAAGGAGTTATTTCAGGGCGTTTACGCGGTGCATAGCCTTTGGCCAGCTCAGCAAATGCCCGGATGTGGTCAGGCGTGGTACCGCAGCACCCGCCCAGGATATTCACATAGCCTTCTTCCAGGAATTCTTTTACCTGGTCGGCCATATACTCCGGCGACTCGTCGTATTGCCCCATCTCATTGGGAAGGCCCGCATTGGGATACACGCTCACAAAACAATCCGCCACCCGGCTCAGCTCGGCCAGGTAAGGCTTCATGGCCTTTGCACCCAGGGCACAATTCAGGCCTATAGAAAGCAGCCCCCCATGTGCAACCGAGTTATAAAAGGCCTCGGAAGTCTGGCCTGTAAGCGTACGGCCCGACTGATCGGTGATGGTACCGGAGACCATCACCGGCATTTCAAAGTCCGGGTTGGCCGCTTTTCTTTCCTCAATGATGGTATTGGCGGCAAAAAGAGCCGCCTTACAGTTCAGCGTATCGGTAACGGTCTCAATAAGCAGGCAATCTACACCGCCGTCTACCAGGGCATTGATCTGCGTGGAGAAGGCATCGGTAAGCTGATCAAAACTAATGGCGCGGAAGCCCGGGTTATTGACATCAGGAGAAAGAGACGCCATTTTAGTCGTGGGTCCGATAGAACCTGCCACAAACCGCGGCTTCTCCGGGTGCGCACGGGTATATTCATCAGCGGCCTGCCGGGCCAGCCGGGCCCCTTCAAGGTTAATTTCATAGACCAGGCCGGCCATATGATAATCGTCCTGAGCCACCCAGGTACCGCTGAACGTATTGGTTTCGAGTATATCGGCACCGGCTTCAAGGTATTCTTTGTGAATAGCCAGAATGACATCCGGCCGCGTCAGCGAAAGCAGGTCGTTGTTTCCTTTTATATCGTGCGGGAAGTCTTTAAAGCGTTCTCCCCTGTAATCTTCATCGGTAAGTTTATAGCGCTGGATCATGGTGCCCATGGCGCCGTCTAAGATCAATATGCGTTTCCCGAGCTCTTCTTTTAAAGTCGACATAGCTGCCCCTAAGTAAATTTTTACTTCAAATATACTATGAAAAGATAAAAATATAAGTCATTTCAACAACAAACAGATAATTTATCTAAAAAAATACAATATTTTTGATTTATTTTCTAATTTTGCAACACAATATAATGATCAAAGCTAAAATATCTTTTAAAACCGGCGCTGATCAGGCCCAAACGGGTATATCCTGTACGATACAATTATGATAAAACTGGACGACACCGACCGCGACATCCTGCGCTACCTTCAGCAGGATGCCAAGCTGACCACCAAAGAACTGGCCGGAAGGCTCAATCTTTCCGCCACACCGGTTTATGAACGCATCCGGCGACTGGAAAACGAAGGAGCGATCAAAAAATACGTGGCCCTGGTAGACCGTGAGAAAATAGGCAAAGACCTCATGGTATTGTGTAACATCCGGCTGAAAGAGCACGCCCGCGAGGCAGGAGCCCGGTTCGTAAAAGCAATAATAGCTATGCCCGAGGTGGTGGAATGCCTCAATATTTCCGGCGATTACGACTTCCTGATCAAAGTAGTGGTAGGCGACATGCGCGAATACCAGTCGTTTATCATGAATAAGCTGGCCGGGCTGGAGAACATCGGTTCTACACAATCTATTTTTGTGATGGGGGAAATTAAAAATGAAACGGCCTATGAGCCGGCAGGCGCTGCGAATTAACGAAAGAATAGCGGTACCCGATCACCTGCTCTCTCATAAAAAATGAAGCCGGTGAATTATTTTTCCCGAAATTTCGTTAGTATGTCATAATGGCGAAAATGTTCAAAAAAACACTGGCAATTTCTCTGGCGCTTACCGTCCTGGTAAGTTCGCACTCTTTTGCCTGGTTTGAACACCTGTGTACCATTACAAAAATCAAAAAGCTGTCGTTTGACGTAGAGTCCTGTTTTGGTGAAGCTACCCAAACCCCGCCTTTGCAGCAGCATGCCACCCTGAAAAAGGGAAGCTGCTGTGAGATCACCCTGAAAGTAAATAAAGCCAACACCGCCGTTCAGCAGAATTTCGGCCCGGCATATACTTTCCTGGTAGCCGAAGAGCCGGTAGTTCCTGCATTTACTTTTGAACCGGTAACCGAAACGCTGGCCGAAGAACCGGCTTTTTCCCACGGTGATTCATCACCGCCCCGTTTACTTCCCCTGTATCTTCTGAATGAGCAGTTCATTATCTGAGATTGCGGTAAAAAGTTATTTTCTTTTTATCCGTAATTTTCTATTTATATGAACCGACTGATCATAGTATTATTCTCATTATATACATCAGCTGCCTTTTCACAGGATGTAAAGGGCAAAGTGGCCGATAACGCCAACTCCGCCATTGCCGGCGCCACGGTTTCGTGGGTAGGCAAACCGGTAACCGCCGTAATGACCGATGAAAACGGCATGTTTACCATTGCCCGGATCCCCTCAGAAGACCGGCTGGCCTTTAGCTTCATCGGCTTTAAACCCGATACCCTGTATGTGACCGAAGACCGTTTCTATGCCGTATTCCTCAAAGAAAGCAGCACAGATCTCGATGAAGTGGTGGTAAAAACTTCCGGAACCACGCTCGATAAAATGTCGCCGATCCATACGCAGATCATCAGCTCAAAAGAGCTCGTAAAAGCCGCCTGCTGTAACCTTTCGGAAAGTTTTGAAACCAATGCCTCCATCAGTGTGGGCAATACCGACGCCGTAACGGGCTCACGGCAGATCCAGCTGCTGGGCATGAGCGGCTCGTATGTGCAAACCACCCTGGAAAACATCCCGGCCATCCGCGGACTGGGCCAGACCTTCGGCATGAACTATATTCCCGGTACCTGGATCCAGTCGATCGACATCGGCAAAGGAGTGGGCTCGGTAGTTACCGGTGCCGATAACATGGTAGGACAGGTTAATGTAGAGCTGAAAAAACCGGATCTGCCCGAAAAAATGCTGGTCAACATGTATTTTAACAACTTCGGCAGGGCAGAGGCCAACCTCAATATCGCCCGGAAGCTGAAAAACGAAAAGTGGTCTTACGCCCTCCTGACGCACGGCTCCCTGTTGAAATCGGAGATCGACCGCAACGACGACGGCTTCCGTGACCTGCCAAAATACCACCAGGTCAACCTGTTCAACCGCTGGAAATACGGCGGCGAGCGCATGATGGCCCAGTTCGGTGGCCGTTTCCTCTCCGAAAACCGGGCAGGAGGACAAACAGGCTTCAAAAGCAATGCCGCAACACCCGGCCTGTACGGTTTCGTGAACCATACGCAGCGCTATGAGGTATTTTCCAAAACAGCGCTCCTGTTCCCGGAAGCACCTTACCGCGGGCTTGGCCTTATCCTGAACGGAACGATACACGATTCGGAATCTTCATTCGGGAAAACACCTTACCTCGGAAAGCAGACCACGCTCTACAGCAACCTGATCTACCAGGACATTTTCGGAAATACCAATCATACCTATAAAACGGGGGCAAGCTTTGTCAACGACGTATTTGATGAGCAATACGGCAGCATCTACCTGGATAGAAATGAAGTAGTTCCGGGTGTTTTCTTCGAGTATAACTATAAAAGTACCGATAAGACCAGCATCCTTGTGGGACTGAGAAATGATTTTCACAATCTTTACGGCAATTTCTTTCTTCCCCGTATCCATATTATGCAAAAGCTGGCCCCGCGTCATACCCTCAGGCTCTCAGCCGGCAAAGGCTACCGGGTACCCAACCCGTTTGCCGAAGGCTACGGATTGCTGGTCAGCAGCCGGACGGTCCGTATCCTGGAAGAGCTCAGGCCCGAAGTTTCCTGGACATTTGGCGGAAGCTATGTGATCGATTTCCTGCCCAACCTGTCGCTGTCGGGCGAGTTCTACCACACCCGCTTTGAAAACCAGATGATTGTAGACATGGAACACGACGGATACCTGTACTTTTATAATCTTCAGGGAAAATCACGTACCAACAGCGCACTGATAGAGCTGAATTACGGCCCGGTAAACCGCTGGGAATTCAAAATGGGTTACCGGTATGTCAACAATAAGCAAACCGTGGGCAAGCCTATGGGCGAAAAGGTGCTGATGGACAAGATGTTCCTGCCGCAGGACCGGCTGCTGGTGAATGCAGCCTACAGCTTCCCGTACGAAAAATGGAAAATTGATGCTACCCTGCACGTAAACGGACGGCAGCGGATACCCGTGGGCCATGCCGTAAGCGATAAAATGAGCTATGCAGAAATGCAATCTCAATATGCCCCGACATACATGAATATCAACGGGCAGATTTCGCGGAATTACCCCAAGCTGGAAGTGTACCTGGGCGGTGAAAACCTCACCGGCTTTACCATGAAAAACCCGGTGATCAGCGCAGATCAGCCTTTCGGACCGGAATTTGATGCAGGTAAGATCTGGGGACCGGTCACCGGGGCAACCGTATACACCGGTTTCCGTTATAAAATCAAGTAAATAACTTAAATTAAATATACCTATGAAAAATGTAATCGGCGTTTTAACACTTGTTCTGGGCCTTAGCTTCGGAGCGTTTGCCCAGAAAGGAAAGACAGCAGAGGTCAGCTTTGCCTCATCGGTTAAATGCGGCATGTGCAAAAAAACGGTAGAATCTAACCTCGGAAAAGAAAAGGGCGTGCAGGAAGTGAACGTAGACCTCAAAAGCCATACGGTAAATGTGGTTTACAATCCTAAAAAAGTAAGCAAGGACGAGCTGAAAGAAAAAATCACGAAGATCGGGTACGATGCCGACGAAATGGTGGCCGATCAGAAAGCGCACGATGCGCTTCCGGGATGTTGCCAGAAAACAGCGAAGGCCCATAAGGATTAATTTATTAAATTTGGGCTTCGGTTCTCGACTTCGCTCGAACTGACAAGTGCCATTTGCTTCTGTCAGCAAGTGCTGGTTCTTCCTGTTGGTAAGTGCCATTTACTCTGTCAGCAAGTGCTAGTTCTTTGTGTCAACAAGTGCTAGTTCTTCCTGTCAGCAAGTGCTAGTTCTTCCTGTCAGCAAGTGCTAGTTCTTCCTGTCAGTTCGAGCGAAGTCGAGAACCAAAACCCAAACAAAATAAATAAACAATGAAAATTGAACTGGACAGAGTAGACGACGCCTTCCATATGCAGGGAAAAGGGATGTCGCCTGTAGTAGTGAACATCGATGCGGCCGAAGATATCGGCGGAAAAAACGCAGGTGTACGCCCCATGGAGCTCCTGCTGATGGGACTGGGCGGCTGCACCTCCATTGACCTGATCCTGATCCTGAAAAAGCAGCGTCAGCCCCTCAACGACCTTAAAATTGAGGTGACCGGCGATAGAGAGCAGATAGAGGGTACGGAAATGAAGCCGTTTAAGAAAATCAATATTCACTATAAATTGTACGGCGCGCTTGATCCAGCCAGGGTAGAAAAGGCCATTGCGCTCTCTATGGAGAAATACTGCTCGGCCACGGCCCAGCTCAGGCCTTCTGCCGAAATCACGCACAGTTACGAGATTATCGCGTAATTGGCACCATATTGGGCTTAAAAGAGGTATAACTTTTAAACCCATGATATAATGAATATCATCGGGGCGAGTTACATACTGAATTGTTCCTTATTCAGGTTTTAGAGACCGTTTGAGCCTGACGGAGTCGGCGAAAGAGGTTATTCTAAAACCTATGTTTTTGCTCTACTTTTTCAAAAAAGTAGAAAAGAAAAATATTTATATTGGCTTAAGAGACTCAAATTGTTATTATCCGTAAATTAAAATTCAATAGCTTCTTTTTTATTGGAATTTCAATAAATAGATAATTGTATAAGTCTACAAATATATTCGCATTATTACCGGATTGATTTTTATTTGCGAAGCAATCGACTGTTCCAAGAACAGATCTGCCGCCCCGGCACATCGTATTCCTTATTCACCGGCCAGGGCTTCTTCCAGGGTGAAAACAGGCCTCCTGCAGCTATAATCTTCACAGATATACACCGTGTTTTTCCCGGTAAACCGGTTCTCAAATACGGGCAGGGAGCTTGCATTATCAGCACCAAAGTACAGGGTGGCCGCTGAGGTTCCCTGCTTCTGCAATGCCCGGACCCACTCCCGGTAATCGGGCCCGGTGACCACCACCTCTACCTGCTTGGCACTCAGCAGGAGGCCCAGGTCTACCCAATTGCCCAGCCATTGCGGGTCCTGCAGGGTCAGGGGTTTCAGGCGGGCAAACATCTGCCGGGCAATTTCGGTATAGCTGGTCCGGCCGGTGTACCTGCCCGCAAAATACAGGCTTTTGGCCATCATGGAGTTCGAAGAAGGGATCACGTTGTCAAACAGCTCTTTTTTGCGCGAGATCAGCTTCTCGGCCTCTACATCGGTATAGTAAAAAAGCCCCTCATCCGGGTCGTAAAAATTGGCCAGCACATACCAGCACAGCTGTTCTGCCGTTTCCAGGTAATGCTCTTCCAGGCTGAGCGAATACATATCGGTATTGGCCTGTATCAATGCAGCATAATCGTCGAGAAAACCCGGTATCTTTCTTTCACCCGCCTGGTGGAAAACCCCCAGGGCAGTATCGCCGTCTTCGTTCCGGCAGGAGAAAGTGAGGTTCCGGTTGAGATAGGCCAGCTTTTCACTGGCAAGGGTATAGTCGCCGCCCCACGTTCTGCTGCGCTCTGCCAACCCCGAGATCATCAGGGCATTCCAGGAGGTCAGCACTTTATTATCCAGGCCGGGAGACACTCTTTTCTGCCTTGCTTCCAGCAATTTTTCGTGCGATTCCCTTATTTTATCCCATTGTGCAGGCAGATGCTCCAGGTGCAGGATGTTGTTCCCGTTTTCCCAGTTCCCCTCTTTTACTATACCGTATTCACCGGTAAACAGGGCGGCATCAGCTCCCAGCGCTTTCTCTGTCTCATCCAGGGTCCATACATAAAATTTCCCTTCTTCTCCTTCCGAATCTGCATCCAGGGCCGAGAAAAAGCCCCCTTTGGGCCGGTTCATCTCCCGAAGCAGCCAGGCGTATGTCAGGTCAACCGCCCACCGGTACAGGCCCTGCGGGTCTGAACGGGCCGCGGCGGCGGCGTAAAGGCTCATCAGCTGTGCGTTATCGTACAGCATTTTTTCAAAATGAGGCACTTTCCAGTAGCTGTCTACCGAATAGCGCGTCCACCCGCCGCCCACATGATCAAACAGGCCACCCAGCACCATGCGCCCCAGCGTAAATTCCAGGTGCTCCTGCAGGTACGGATCACCGGTAAGCCCGGCCAGGCGCCGGATCATATTCCACAGTGCCGGCATCGGGAATTTCGGTGCGCGCTGCATGCCCCCGTCTTCCGCATCAAAATCTTTGGCCAGCTTTTCGCTGATAATGCTCAGCTCTTCTTTCGTATATAATGAACTATCTGATGTTTTACCGAATAAATACTTATCAGAGTCCCGTGTATTTAGACTATTAACAAAGCTTCTACCTGACTCTTCCACCTCTTCGCGCCGGTGTTGAAATACCTGGACCACCCCGGCCATAACCTCCATCCAGCGGCCCTTCGGGAAATACGTACCGCCGTAAAAAGGCTCACCGCCCGGCAGCAGGAATACATTCAGGGGCCAGCCCCCGCGGATACCCATGTTCTGCAGGGCTTCCATGTACACCTGGTCAATATCGGGGCGCTCCTCCCGGTCTACCTTGATATTGACAAAATGCGCATTCATAAAATCAGCCACTTCCCGGTCTTCAAAGCATTCGTGCTCCATCACGTGGCACCAGTGACAGGCCGAGTAGCCTATGCTCAGCAGGATCACCTTGTCGTTCGTACGTGCTTCTTCCAGGGCCTCGTTTCCCCAGGCATACCAGTGCACCGGGTTGTCTTTATGCTGAAGCAGGTAAGGGCTGGTTTCGTATTGTAATCGGTTCATTGGCTGATAATAATTTTTCGGGTATGCCGGAAAGTGCTTCCTTTTACCTGCAGGTATACCTTGTACAGTTTAAATTTCCGGAGGTCAAGATGCCCCGTATATTCGCTCACCCCTGCGGTATTCAATTCTTCCGAATGCAGGACACGTCCCGATTCATCAGAAACCGACAGGGTCAGGAGGGATTCTCCCCCCGTTTTAACCGAATAGGTCACGGGTCCTTCTGCCGGGTTGGGGTATACGACCAGGCCGGTATCTTCCGGTTCATTACCGGCAACCGGGTCAGCCGCGTATTCGCACAGGAAAACCTCATAGCCCTTCAGGGTGATGTTTTCTTTCAGGCTCCCGTAATTTATAGTAAGCGTAACTTCTTCATTATCTGTTGTTGCCCACGGGTTATGCGCAGCTACCAGCAGCCTCCCGTTTTTGTACACCCCGCGCCAGACCGGCAGCTTATTTTCATTGTAATCACGGGCCGAAATGGTTTGCACCAGCCGGTAATCCCCCTCGAAAAACGAGCGGAAGGCAGAAAGCCGGTAGAGTCCGTTCATGAAATATTCATAGCCCGAATAATCGGCTGAGGGCGACATATCGTCCCACAGCCAGATTCCCCGTGCCCCGGCAAAAAAAGGGAAGATGGCCATGGCCTCCGACATCCACGGCCGGATGTTCTTTCCCACGTATTGCGGCGTGTAGCTGTACCTGTTCCATAAAAACAACCACTGATCACGCGAAGACCAGGCCCGGTTAGCTTCGGTCTGGAACATCAGGTAAGACAGGTACTCACCGGCAAAAATATGGGGATAGTCGTAATAAAAATACGCATTGGGCGAAAGCACGGTCATCAGCTCATCATAGCTCCCGCCTGCCTTGTTGCGGGTAAAGTCGTAGCTGATATAATGCAGCACGGAAGGGTCGGTCTGCCATTTCTCCCACGTAGGCCCCTGTATGTTGGTAAACGTATTGATCACGGGTACATCGCCATAGGCAGTGAATACACGGGCATTCACCCTTTCTTTTATATAAGCCGCCGCATGGGCATAAAGACCCTGCATGTCCTGCTGGTAGCGCAGAACAAACGCATCATCATTCAATGCCCGTACATCTGCCGGTACAAAATCCATTTTCTTCAGTGTCAGCACCGAATCGCGCGATTTATAATGCATTTCAATATCCAGGCAAAAAATATCCACATCTGCGCTGCCGCCGTTCAGCGATTTGAAATACGCCAGGTCTTCGTCCCATTTGCGGTGATAAACGGCCATATCATTGCCGTAAGGCGACTTGTAGTTCCTCCAGGGCTGATCGGCACCGGCCACCCCGTAGTAAATATAAGCCCGGTTGCCTACAGGCAAATTACTGATGCCGTTGGGGTTCGATACATGCGTAAAGCCTCTTTTGAGCAGGGCGCCCGGATCGGAAAGGGCCTGGGGTCCGCTGTAAATAAGGGTAAACGGCAGTGAAAATTCAGGAAAACGGTACCAGTTCACTCCTCCGGCCGACGGCACAAAGGGAGTATCACCTGCCGGCCGGCAATTCTGTCCCGAAACCCGGAAAGCAGAAACAAAAAGCAGCGTGAATCCGAAAACAATCCATTTCCTTTTTAAATTTGCAACCATTATCCTGCGTTATTATATAAATCAAACTCAAAAGTAATTTGAAAAATTTTGTTTTAATTTCATTCTTCGCGCTTATTTTAACTGCCTGTAAAGATCCGAATATAGGAGCAGAAGACAAAACTACTTCTGAATTATTGGTAGCGCACGGCTGGCAGCTCGACAAATATACCGATACACAGGGTACTACGATCAGTGACGGCCAGTTAAATTCTTCAGCCCGGATGCTTTACGGACTGGCTTTTGAGTTCAAGGCCAGCCAGGAGGTGCGCGGTATCGACAAGACCACCAAAACGGTAGTGAACCGGGGAAAATGGGCCATAGAAACCGATCAGACAACACTGGATATTGATATTGTAGGATTTGAAGGAGATTTTGAGATAGTTCAGATCAATAATACCTCTATGATCCTGAACGCCAAAACCGGGAATAACCTGCTGGGGGTAGGACCGGAGGTTCACCTGGTATTCTCTGAATTTAAATTGTAAACCCAACGGAAATCAGGCGTATGAAGGAGAAAGCAGATCCCATAAGACTGATTTTCGGTTTAAAGCTCAAACAGTTCCGCCAGGAAAAGGGGTGGTCGCTCCAGGAGCTCTCGGAACGGAGCCATATTTCGGCCTCCTATCTGAATGAAATAGAGAAAGGAAAGAAATACCCCAAAACCGACAAAATAGCCGACATTTCACGGGCCCTGGGGGTAGAATACGATGAACTGGTATCTTCTGACCTCAAAAAAGCACTGGGGCCTACCGGTGAAATCCTCAAAAACAAGTTCTTTACCGATATCCCTTTCGAGTTTTTCGGGATAGATCCCGCCCATATCATAGAGATTATTGCCGATGCCCCTGTCAAATTCAGCGCCCTGGTCAATACCCTCATAAAAATAGGCCGGAGCTATAACGTAAGTGTGGAAAAGCTGTATTTCGCCGTATTGCGCTCGTATCTCGAAATCCACAAAAACTATTTCCCCGAGCTGGAAGATCTGGCCGACCAGTTTCTTCCCGGTGAAGAAAAAACCGAAAGCACCCTTAAAAAATACCTGCGGGTGGAGCATCAGCTGGCCACAGATATTTTTGACGGCGAAAAACATCCCGCCCTGGCCGGCTTACGGACCGTACTGGTGCCTAAATCCAGGAAATTCTTCCTGAACCGGAACCTCACTGAAAAACAACGGATTTTCGCCCTTGCGCGGGAGTCCGGCTTCCGGTATATGGGCATCCGGGTGCGCCCGCTTACGTCTACATGGGTGAGTGTGCATTCTTTTGACGAGGTTTTTAATAACTTCAAGGCCTCTTACTTTGCTGCCTGCATTCTTATTCCGGGAAATGTACTGATCCGGGAAATGCAGAAGGTGCTGTCTGATCACAAATTCAGCAAACGCAAATTCCTGCAGGTGCTTGACCAGTTTCCTGTATCCGAAGAAACAGTTTTTTACCGTCTTTTTTCCCTGTTACCTGCACATTTCCAGGTCGAAAAGCTGTATTTCCTGAAGTTTACCTCTTCTGACGGGAGCCGGGCGCCCCGCCTGATCAAGGAAATTCACCTGGTAGGACAGCACGATCCCCAGGAAAGCCGGAACCAGCATTACTGCCGGAGGTGGCCGGGAATCAGCATCCTGGATGAAGTTCTGCCGAACAATGAGGAGCGGATAGTGAAAACCCAGATCTCCAATTTTGAAAGCATGGGCCACCGTTATTTCGAGATAGCCCTGGCCAAGTCATCCAAAGACGGCGGACAGGAGAGCATCACCCTGGGGATGGAGATTGACAGCAATGTGCGGTCAAGGGTAGCGTTTACCGATGACCCCGGGATCACCCGGAAAGAAGTGGGGCAGACCTGCGAAAAATGTGCCCTGTTTGACTGTAAAGACCGCGTGGCGGCCCCGGCCGTGCTGCATCAGCAAAGGAAGATGAGCGAGGTGAATAGAGCGATTGAGCAGCTTAGGTAGTTCCGAGTGGAGAGTTCCGAGTGGATAGAGCAAGTTTTGACACATTAGCTAGAACCTGCTTTCATTTACTCGGAACTCGGAACCCGAACTTACATCTCCTCCGCCTCCACCAGCCTCACTTCAGGGATCATAGACGTCAGCAGGCGCTCTATACCCGCCTTCAGTGTCATGGAAGCTGACGGGCACCCGCTGCAGGAGCCCTGGAGGAGCACTTTCACCGTGCCGCTCTCCTCATCAAACGACGAGTAGTTAATAGCGCCGCCGTCTGATTCCACAGCCGGCCGTACGTACTGATCGAGCGTAGATTTTATTTTGGCCACTACCGGCGAATCATTGCCCTGAACAATCAATGTATTGGAATCAATGGTTTTTTTGGCAAATACCGGGTGGCTTTCATCAAAGTAAATTTTGAGGAACTTCCGCACATCGCCGATCACCTCTTCCCATTCGATATCTTCCCGCTTGGTGATCGTGATAAAATTCGAAGAAATGAAAACGCGCTCTACAAAATCAAACAGGAAGAGGTCGGAGGCAAGGGGAGAAGCCTTCTTTTCTTCGAGTGTAGCCGCCTTGTCAGGATAATCAAACGACAATCCCTCGGGAACAATCTCGTAATTGAGTACAAATTTCATGGAGTTAGGGTTAGGACTTAACTCCGTATATATCATGGTGTTTCTTTTCAGCATTATTTCTTAAGATGTTCTTTGGTAAATAACAAATGGGAGGGGCTGAAAGTGCCGGGAGGAGGGTTTTTGTTTTTTGTAAAGTCGTTTTTCCGGAGAAGCAGCTTCGGGCCCACCAGAAAAACAAAAACACAAAAAAAGAGGCCCTAAAGCCTCTTCCTTCTATTTCTCTAACCCGTTTGCTTATGCTTCAGCAGACGCCTCAGCCGGAAGTACGTGTACGAAAGATTTTCCGTCACGGCCTTTCCTAAAGTTAATTACGCCGTCTGTTAAAGCAAACAAGGTATGATCACGGCCCAGACCTACGTTCTGACCCGGGTTATGCTTTGTACCGCGCTGACGAACAATGATGTTCCCGGCGATAACTGACTGTCCTCCGAAAAGCTTAACGCCCAGACGCTTACTTTCCGACTCACGACCGTTTTTCGAACTACCGACCCCTTTCTTATGTGCCATTGTATTCTAATGTTTTAAGATTCTGAAATTTTGTTATGCACCAACAATCTGGTTGATCTGAACTTTCGTCAATGCCTGACGGTGTCCGTTCTGCTTCTGGTAACTTTTACGTCTCTTTTTCTTGAAAACGATTACCTTTTCGCCTTTCAAATGCTCTAAAATGGTGCCTTTTACAGACGCACCTGCTACGGTAGGGGCTCCTATGGATACTCCTCCTTCCGATTCAACAAGAAGAACCTTGTCGAATACAAGCTCAGCGTTCGCTTCACCTTCTAACCGATGGGTATAGATGTAACGACCCTCTTCTACTTTAAATTGCTGGCCTGCGATCTCTACGATTGCGTACATATGATTACTAATTAAATTTTTGAGGTGCAAAATTAAAAAGATTCTCCAATATAAACAAATATTTTTCAAAATCCCTGGTAAATAATGCATTATAACCACAAAGTAGTAGCATTACCATAGAAACCGGTGCCATCCGCCCGCCTTAACCCTGAAAGGGCGACATTTCTCGCCTGTACCCGGTTAACGGTGCAGGTATATTTTAAACTAATTCATTAGTTATTTAATTATTCCTTTCTATATTTGCTTTATCAAACTTTTACAATTCATGAGAAAACCGCTATTCCTTACCCTTATTCTGTTGCTCAGCCTGTCGGCAGGAGCCCAGAAGATCGTTTGTATAGGCGATTCCACGATGTTAAAACAGTATTTTGGCAAAGCCAGGGAAGTGACTTCCGTATCGCCGGATAAAAAAGTGACCCGCACCATGCAGAACACCATAGTGCTGCCCCGGCCTGAAGTAAAACAAGATGAAGAGAACGTAGGGATACCGGGCGGGCCCCGGATCAGCCTGCCCCGCCAGGATGCAGCCGCTCTCTTACGCAAGCAACTGACCTCTGTAACCCGTACCATGGACTGGTCTCCGCTGCTGACCGGTACCACTACCCGCCTGCAATTCTATGTATATGTTAATCCGCAGGGCACCGCCGACAGCCTGATCTATTGCCTGGTGCAGGCCGACAGCACCCGTGGAGCGCGGGTTTTCCGGATGCGCGACAGGCTGGCCAACCTGGAAGCAGGCAGCTTACGTACCCACCTGGAAGCCGTATGGTCAAAGCTCCTGGGGAATTTCAAAATGGAAACCTCGGATTCACCGGTGCGAACCTACTCCGGGATGATTTTCCTGAGAACACTTCCCCGGGATATCGATGAATTCCTGGGCGCCCAGCCTGATGATATAACTGAAATCAACCTGACCGACTTTGGCCTGACCGAATTCCCGTACCAGCTGAAGCGCTTCCGGAACCTGCAGAACATCAATCTCAAAGATAACTTCATTGCTTCGGCCACCCTTGACAGGAAAGATTTCCCGAAGCTGGCCACGATTTCTTTCCAGAATAACCTGCTGGCCAACAACAGCCTCCGGGTTACGGGCAGAAAAGGCCCCACCGCCATTAACCTCACCGATAACCATTTTACCCGTATCCCGAAAACCCACCGGAAGGTAAGGTACCTGTACCTCGCCAACAGCTCGGTCAGCGAGGTAACCCGGAAAGACATCCGGAAAATAAAAAAAGTACAATTCCTCAATCTGTACGGCAATACCCTTACGGAAATCAGTCCTGCCATACGCCGCCTGAAAAAGCTGAAAGAGCTGGATCTTTACCGGAACCGCTTAGCTTCCCTGCCTTCCCGCTTAACCCGCATGAAAAAACTGGAAACGCTGGCCATATCGTATAACCGGCTGGAAGAGCTGCCGGCCGGAATACGCTCCATGCGCGGACTCAAAATCCTGTATGCTCACCACAACCGGCTGGAAGCACTGCCGGTGCTCCCGCCTAACCTCGAAACCCTAGATGTAGGCTATAACCGGTTGCAGGAGGTATCGGCACGGGTACAACCCCTTAAAAAGCTGAAAACGCTGGATTACAGCTACAACAAGGTAAAAGGCGACCTGGATTTCCTGCTGGGCCTGCCGCAGATAAAAGAAATTTACCTGCTCGAGAACCGCTATGCCGGCACGGAAGAAGAAGAAAAATATTTCAGCCGCATATTTACCACGCTGGTGAGCAAAGGGGTGAACATAAAGTAAAAATCGGGAGATCGGCTCGGAGCCGTGTGGAATATTTGTTTTCTTTGTACCAAAAATTCAGGGAAATGCAGCAATACCACGATCTCTTAAAACATATTTTAAAGGAAGGAACCCCCAAAACCGACCGCACCGGCACGGGCACGCTCAGTGTTTTCGGCTACCAGATGCGGTTTGATCTGAACAGGGGCTTCCCGATGGTGACTACCAAAAAGCTGCACCTGAAGTCGATCATTTATGAGCTTCTCTGGTTCATTCAGGGCGATACCAATACCCGGTACCTGAATGAGCACGGCGTGAGCATCTGGGACGAATGGGCCGATGAAAACGGTAACCTGGGCCCTGTTTACGGGAAACAGTGGCGGGCCTGGTCGTCGCAAAACGGCGAAATCGATCAGCTGAAAGAAGTATTGAAGCAGCTCAAGAATAATCCCGATTCGCGGCGTATCATGGTTTCTGCCTGGAACGTGGGCGAGCTTTCGCAGATGGCCCTGATGCCCTGTCACGCCTTATTCCAGTTTTATGTAGCTGACGGCAAGCTGTCGTGTCAGCTGTACCAGCGCAGCGCCGACGTATTCCTGGGCGTACCCTTTAATATTGCTTCTTACGCGCTTCTTACCATGATGATCGCGCAGGAATGCGGGTTGGGACTGGGTGATTTCGTATGGACCGGCGGCGATACCCACATTTATTCCAACCACCTCGAACAGGTAAACAAACAGCTGGAACGTACGCCCCGCCCGCTGCCCGTTATGAAGCTGAACCCGGCCGTACGCTCCGTATTTGATTTCAGGTTTGAAGACTTCGAATTGCTGAATTATGATCCTTACCCCGGTATCAAAGCGCCCGTAGCGGTTTAAACCGGCCTGAACCACAAAGTCATATAAGTCAATCAAAAGATTAAACTTATATGCCTTATATAGTGAAAAAACAAGGCGGAGCCGTTTACAGGTCCAGGAAGCTTTGGTAGGTTCGCTGCATGAGCGCCTTGCCGGCTTCCAGCTCCTTAGAGCGGGCGGCCTCAGGGTTATCCATCACCAGGCGGCCCACGTTATCAAAAAGCACGGGTGTGCGGTCGTTCACGTAGCCGAAACCATCATTAAAGACAAAGAAAGCCCAGGGATGCGTACCCTTATCGAAGATATTCTTGCTCCACCCGAACTCCCGTGACGGGATACCCAGCTGGCCCAGCACAGTAGCCGCCACATCCAGCTGGCTGTATACATGCTTCACCGTGAACCCGTTTTTCACGAGCCCGCCGGTCCAGATCATCGGCACCTTAAAATTATCAACCTTGCTGCCGGTCTCAGGCCACTTATGTCCGTGATTGCCCAGGATGATCACCAGTGTGTTATCCCACCAGTCCTGCTTGCGGGCTTCCTCCAGGAACTGCTCCAGGCTGCGGTCGGCATAATGCAGCGAATTATAGAACTGCTCCTGTACCGTAGCACCGGCAAGCAATCCGCTTCCCGGAATTCCGTACGGCTCATGGCTGGAGAGGGTCAGGATTGTGCTGAAAAAGGGCCGGGAATGATGGTTCCCGTGGTCATCCAGGAACTTACGGTACACCGTGCTGTCGGGTGCTCCGAGCGACGACAGATCATCCGCTCCGTCAAAATCTCCTTTCTCCAGTATCTTCTCAAAATTACTGGCAAAAAGATAGGACTTCAGGCTCAGGAAGCTCACATCTCCGCCATAATAAAACTGGGTAGAGTAGCCCTGATCATTGAAAATACTGCTTAAAAACGGTAATTTCTTAATTTTATCCGAAAATTCAGACAAAGCTTCCCGGGGTTGGGCCGGGTAGGCGCTCAGCACGCTCACCACCGTCTTATCGGTGCGGTCGGCCGCTGCATACATATTTTCAAAGTAGATGCCTTCCTGCTTCAGGCGGTTCAGGTAAGGGGTTACGGGCACATCGTTATACCGGAAATCCATGACCTTCCCCGTCAGGTTTTCTACCAGGATCAGCAGCACATTGCTCTTTTCTGCCGTCCGGATCACCTTGTCGGTATTTTCACTCCGGCTGAAAAGGCTCTTCAGGTTGTTGTCCAGGGTTTCCCGCGGAAGATAGCTGTACGGGTTTTCATTCACAGAGGTGCGGTTTAGCAACGAGCTGAAAAAATTCCAGGGGGCGTTAAGCGCTGAAACATTCGCGAAATTGCGGGTGGAAAAATACACCGAGCTCTGCTTCAGGGGCTCACGGCCCCATCCGCCGCGGATGGGCAGGAGCAGGGCAGCGCTCATTATAAGCCCGTAAAGAATAAAAGGGAAATTGCCGATGCGCTTCCAGTCGTAAATCTTGTTGGCCACAATACGGTATACAATGATGCTGGCCATGGCCAGCAGGAGAATATAACTCAGCAAAAGCCTCAGAATAGGAGAACTTTTTACCGAAATATAGGCTTCCTTGGGGCTGCTCAGGAACTTCAGCGGGGTGCTGTCGAGCCGGAAATTCCAGGTATTGTACACCTCAAGATCGGCTACAACAATCAGGTTGGTCAGCGTAAGCAGGATAAACGTATACGAAAAGAAGCTATTCTGGAAAACGCCTTTATCGATAAAATTACTGAAGGTTACCCACAAAAAGGGCAGGAGGGAGTAATAGGCGGCCATGGCCAGGTCCATCCGGATCCCGTGCCGGAAAATCCCGTACACCTGCTCCAGGGTCAGGCTCCTGGAATCATCTATATGGTATGCCAGGAAAAGTATCCGGGCAAAAACGAAAAAAACCACCCAGAAGGCATAGTAGATCAGCAAAAAACGCAGCCGCTCCCGCATTAAATTTCAGCTTTTAGTTTAAAATAAAAGAATCAGGTATTTATTTTGTTGTAAATATAGATACTTCCTACAAAAATACCTTTTCATATGTCAGAACTTAGACGGAAAGCCATTCAGGTAGCACAATCAAGAACCATACCTGAAGTGGATATTCCTACGGGAAAAGTGAGCGAATACTACAGCTCCAATACATTCACTGATGAAGTGATGAAAGAACTACTTACCGCTGAAGCCTACGAAAAGGTATCCCAGGCCATCCGCTCGGGAGAGAACATAGAAGGAAAGGTGGCAGACGAAGTGGCTACAGCCATGAAAACCTGGGCAATCTCCAAAGGAGCTACCCATTACACCCACTGGTTTCAGCCCCTGACCGGCGGTACGGCTGAAAAGCACGATTCGTTTTTTGATGTTTCGGGAGACGGTCACGCCATAGAGAAATTCAAAGGTTCTGCTTTGGTTCAGCAGGAGCCCGATGCTTCGTCGTTTCCCAGTGGCGGCTTAAGAGCTACATTTGAAGCCCGCGGGTACACCGCCTGGAACCCTACCTCGCCGGCATTTATCCTCTATAACCGGGCCGGCAGCGGTACGCTTTGTATTCCTTCGGTTTTCTTCTCGTATTCGGGTGAGCTGCTGGACGCCAAATCGCCGCTCATTAACTCTACGGCGGCCCTTGACCGCACCGCCACTGCAGTAGCCCGGATATTCGACGAAAACGTTACCCGTGTAACCGCTACCTGCGGCATTGAGCAGGAGTATTTCCTGGTAGACAAGGCCCTGTACAACTCCCGGCCCGACCTGGTCATGTGCGGCCGTACGGTATTCGGGCACTCGCCGGCCAAAGGCCAGCAGCTGGAAGACCACTATTTCGGGTCAATTCCTACCCGGGTCAATGCCTTTATGGTAGATTTTGAATTCGAGGCCCTGAAGCTGGGTATCCCGCTGAGAACCCGGCATAACGAGGTAGCACCGGCCCAGTTTGAGGTGGCGCCCACCTTCGAGGAGATCAATATTGCCAGCGACCATAACATCCTGCTGATGGATGTAATGAAGAAAGTGGCTTCAAAGCATAATTTCCAGGTGCTGTTCCACGAAAAGCCCTTTGCCGGCATCAACGGCAGCGGCAAGCACAACAACTGGTCGTTTTCTACCGATACAGGAGTGAACCTCCTTTCGCCCAGCGATGACCCTACACGCAAGCTCATGTTTATCACCTTCCTGGTAAACGTGGTGAAAGCCGTGCATGATCACGCCGATATGCTGCGCGCCACCGTGGCCACAGCCAGCAACGAGCACCGCCTGGGGGCTAACGAGGCACCGCCGGCCATTATGTCGATCTTCCTGGGCTCTACCATGACCCGAGTGCTGGAAGAGCTCGAAAACAAGGAGAATTTCGACATAAAGATAGGGGAGAACGCCTACATCCAGCTGGGAATCAACCGGATCCCTTCTATTCTGCTCGACAACACTGACCGGAACCGCACCTCACCGTTTGCCTTTACCGGTAATAAATTTGAATTCCGGGCGGTGGGTTCGCTGGCCAACTCGGCTACGCCCATGATGGTGCTGAATACCATTGTGGCCCGGCAGCTGAACGACTTCAAGGCGGCTTACGACGAAGCCATTGCTACCGAAGGCGACAGCAACAAGGAAGGCGTGGTTCTGAAGATCCTGAAAGGATATATCAAAGATTCTAAAAACATCCTTTTTGAAGGAAACGGCTATTCCAAAGAATGGGAAGAAGAAGCCGCCCGGCGCGGACTAAGCAACATCAAGGATGTTCCGGAAGCGCTCAAGGCTTATATTTCCGATAAAACCATCGGGGTATTTGAATCCATGAAGGTGCTTAACCGGCGTGAGCTGCACTCGCGCTACGAGATCAGGGTGGAAAACTTCATCAAAAAGATCCAGATCGAATCCAGGGTGATCGGCGACCTGGCCCAAAACCACGTGGTGTCTACCGCCGTGAAATACCAGACCCGCCTGGCCGAAACCGCCAAGGCCCTGGTAGACCTGGGCTTAAAAGAAGAAGCCGACCCGATCATCAATATCATCAAAACCATTTCTTACCGGGTGAAAGTGATCACTGAAAACGTGAAGCTGATGACCAACGCCCGTAAAAAAGCCAATAACCAGGACGACGTCTTTGAAACAGCCCATATTTACTCTGCAGAAGTAAAGCCTTATTTTGATATTATCCGGAGGCAGGTAGACAAGCTGGAGCTGATGATTGACGACCAGGACTGGCCATTAACCAAATACAGGGAACTTTTATACGTTAGATAAAAATGAATGCAGGTTACACCCAGGAAGAAATTGATCTTCTGAAAGAAGAATGTGAAGAGCTCGGCCTGAGCTTTGTGCTCGTTGACGAAGACGATGAGCCCGAAGAGGAGGCCGATTACGTGCAGTTCCAGTTTGTGGGAAAGCACGAAGGCAAAGAGGTCATCTACGATGCGGTACTGAGTACCCTATCGATGCACCACAGCAGCCGGCTCTACGAAGAAGCCGAGAAAAAGGTAGCAAAGATCTACAAAGATTTTGTGCCTTATGAGCTGAGAGACGAAAACACGCCGGTAAACGAAGAAGCCGAGCTGATGATGGAAGAGTTTATCCAGGAAATGGAAGACGAAGAAACCATCAAGGTGGCAGAGTTTGTGGAAATCGACCTCGACTTTGATTTCGGTATCGGCATAGACGCCGCGTTAAACGTGGAAGAAATTACGGCAGATGTCATTGAAAAGTTCATTTCCGACTTCAATAACGGTACATTGAAGCTGGATAAAACCTTGTATAGCTTTAAGGATGGATTTGAAGACTGATTTCTTGTTTTATAGTCCTGATATAGAAAAAACGCAGGCTTTAGACCCAATAGAATCACTTCACGCCGTTAAAGTTCTCCGGAAAAGACAGGGAGATTTAATTCAGGTTACAGACGGAAAGGGCGGGTGGTTTCGCTGCGAGATCACCCGTCCGGATCCGAAATGCTGTCGGGTGAACATCCGGTCGGCAGAATACGGCTATCAGCAGCCCGATCGCGGCATTTATATCGCCATCAGCCCCACCAAAAACAGTGACCGGATCGAATACTTCCTGGAAAAGAGCATTGAAATAGGGATTTCGGGCGTTTTTTTTCTCAAAACACAGAATACCTATCCAAAGAAGATCAACCGCGAAAGGCTGGAAAAAATTGCGGTATCGGCCATGAAGCAGTCGCTCAAAGCCTACCGGCCCGAACTTTCCGACCTGGTCAGCTTTTCTGACTTTGTCAAAGCATCCGGTTCTTTTACCCATAAATACATTGCGCACCTGAACGATACGGCCACCGATATCATGGACATCCCGATGGGCGACAGGATGCTGGTGGTGGTGGGTCCGGAAGGCGATTTTTCAAAAGAAGAATTGCAGATGGCTGCTGAAAACGGTTTCAAGACCATAACTTTGGGCAAAAGCCGCCTGCGCACCGAAACGGCAGGGGTGTTTGCGGCCAGTATACTTAATGCAAGAAAGTAATCTCGTGCCGGCTTACCGGCAGATTTCAAAGTACCCGACACTCGGCACTAAAAACTCGGTACTCGGTACTCGGAACTAAGTACTCGGAACTAATATAACATTTATGAAGAAGCTCACCCTGTTTATATACCTCCTGGCCCTTTCACTGCCGGGAACCGCCCAGGTCAGGATTGCCAAGCTGAAATACAACGGCGGAGGTGACTGGTATGCCAATAAAACCGCGCTGCCTAACCTCATCCGGTTTTTTAACCAGAACCTGAAAGGGAATATCTACCCCGAAGAAGACATTATTGAAGTGGGCGACAGCAAGATATTCCAGTACCCCTACGTATACATGACCGGGCACGGTAACGTGGTTTTCAGCGAGCGCGATGTGGAAAACCTGCGGAAATACCTGTTGGGAGGCGGTTTTCTCCATATTGATGACAATTACGGGATGAACGAGTTCATCCGGCGGGAAATGAAAAAGGTCTTCCCGGAGCACACTTTCGTGGACCTGCCGTACAGTCACCCGATCTACCACCAGAAATACGCCTTTCCGGGCGGCATACCCAAGATTCATGAGCACGACAACAAGCCGCCCCAGGGCCTGGGTATCCTGCACGAAGGCCGGCTGGTATGCTTCTTTTCGTATGAAACCGACCTCGGAAACGGGTGGGAAGACCGATCGGTGCACAACGATCCCGAAGAAAAACGCCAGGAAGCCCTCCGAATGGGCGCCAATATCCTCCAGTTTGCTTTTACCAGCTATTAATCCCGGACAAAAACAACGAAAAATTGAAATCTCCCGATTGTTTATCCAAATAAAACCCGTATCTTTGCACTCCAATTTTTAACAGGGACGGGTTCCCATAAAATAAAAACCAATGGCAGTAAAAATCAGATTAGCAAGAAGAGGTCGTAAAAAACATCCTGTTTATGACATCGTTGTTGCAGATTCTCGTTCACCACGTGATGGTAGATTTATCGAGAAATTAGGGCAGTACAACCCGCATACCACGCCTGCTTCCATCTACCTGAAAGATGAGAGAGCATTGTACTGGATGCAGGTAGGAGCTCAGCCTACAGACACCACCCGCAAAATCCTGAGTGTAAAAGGCGTTATGCTGAAAAAACACCTCCAGATCGGTGTGGAAAAAGGAGCGATCACGCAGGAGCAGGCCGATGCTAAATTCCAGTCGTGGGTAGATGCCAAAGCTACTATACGGGAAGAAAAGCTGGCTAAGCTGGCTACCGGTAAAGAAAGCGCTAAAAAAGCCGTTCTCGAAGCCGAACGCAAGAAAAAAGAGGAGATGATCGAAGCGAAAAAGAAAGCGGAAGCGGCCCTGATCGCTGAAGCAGAAGCTACCGAAGAAGCTCCGGCTGCATCAGAAGAAGAAACTCCGGCAGAGGAGGCTCCGGCTGCAGAAGCTGCAACCGAAGAAACAGCTTCTACGGAAGAATAATAGCCGATGAGTAAGGTTTTCAGGATCCCCGCAAGTATATTGCGGGGATTTTTTATTCGGAACCAATAACTAATATGCAAAAATCAGATTGCTTTTCTTTAGGCAAAATTACCAAAACGCACGCCCTGAAAGGAGAGGTCATTATCTTCCTCGACGTGGATGCGCCCGAATATTACAATAATCTCGAAGCCGTTTTCCTGGAAATCAAAGGACAGCTGGTTCCCTATATCATCGAAGAGCTGCAGGTCAAAGGCCGTAAGTCTATCCTGAAGCTGGAAGACATCAATTCCATAGAACAGGCCGAAACCATTGTGAATGCGGAGGTCTGGCTGCCGCTTACCGCGCTCCCGGACCTGAAAGGCAACCAGTTTTATTACCACGATGTGATCGGCTACGAGATTCATGACGTTTCTTCAGGCACCACCATCGGGAAGCTCAAAGCTATTTACGAAAGTACCGGCCAGGATCTTTTTGCCATTGAGGCCGAAGACAAAGAGGTGCTGGTGCCTATTGTAGACGACTTCATTCACAGGATCGATCGTGAAAATCAAAAAATTGAAGTAAAGCTGCCGGAAGGCCTCCTGGAGATTTACATGAATCCGTGAACTATGAGAATTGATATTATCAGCTGTCAACCCGGGCTGGTAGAGGGCTTTCTGAGCCAGTCTATCGTAAAAAATGCCGTTCAGAGTCAACTCGTCGATATCCGCCTGCACGACCTGAGACCCTACGGACTGGGCAATTACAAACAGATTGACGACTACCAGTATGGCGGCGGCGCCGGGATGGTGCTGATGGCCGAACCGCTGGCCCGGCTCATTCGTGACCTGCAGGCAGAATTCACCTACGACGAGGTGATCTACATGACCCCTGACGGCGATACGTTTAACCAGAAAACCGCTAACCGCCTTTCCCTGAAAAAAGGGATCATCTTTATCTGTGGCCATTACAAAGGCATAGACCAGCGCATACGCGACATGTTTGTTACCCGTGAGATCTCGATAGGCGACTACGTGCTCTCCGGCGGAGAGATTGCCGCAGCCGTGGTTACCGACGCCATCGTACGGCTCATACCGGGTGTGATCAACGACGAAACCTCGGCCCTTACAGACTCTTTCCAGGACAATCTCCTGGCTCCGCCGGTCTACACACGTCCGGCCGATTTTGAAGGGCACCTGGTGCCCGATGTGCTGTTATCCGGCAACGAAAAGCTCATCCAGGAATGGCGAATGGAAAAATCAATAGAAAGGACCACCCTCAGGAGGCCTGATTTATTAGATAAATGATTGCGAAAATAGTAATATTTACGTATTTTTGACCATTAATGTCTGAGCATGTCTGAATCTTGCGGAAGCAAATTTCAAATAGGCTCGTAAACGCACTTTAGAAACATTTTTCACAATAATTTATGGCAGAAGAGACTGAAAATCCCGATTTGGGTGCCGGTACCATAATCCCGATCAATATTGAAGATGAAATGCGTGGCGCGTATATCGATTACTCGATGTCGGTAATCGTTTCACGTGCTTTGCCGGATGTACGCGACGGCTTTAAACCGGTTCACAGAAGGGTGCTTTACGGAATGTCCGAACTGGGCGTATTCCATAACCGGCCTTACAAAAAATCAGCCAGGATAGTAGGAGAGGTGCTGGGGAAATACCACCCGCACGGTGACTCTTCCGTTTACGACACCATGGTACGGATGGCCCAGGACTGGTCACTGCGGTACCCGCTGGTTGACGGACAGGGGAACTTCGGTTCGGTAGACGGTGACTCTCCGGCCGCGATGCGTTATACCGAGGCCCGCCTCCGGCGGATAGCGGAAGAAATGCTGGCCGATATCAATAAAGAAACGGTTGACTTCCAGGGAAACTTCGACGACTCCCTGACCGAACCTTCCGTTCTGCCTTCGCGTATCCCGAACCTCCTGTTGAACGGAACATCGGGTATTGCTGTAGGTATGGCCACCAACATGGCCCCGCATAACCTTTCAGAGGTAACAGACGGCATCACGGCCTACATCAATAACCCCGAAATCACCATTGAAGAGCTGATGCAATACATCAAAGCTCCTGACTTTCCGACCGGTGGTATCATTTACGGGTATGGCGGCGTGAAATCTGCCTTTGAAACCGGCAGAGGCCGCGTGGTGCTTCGCTCCGTAGCCAATTTTGAAGTATCCAAAACCGGCAAGGAGCAGATTGTGGTCACGGAGATCCCGTACCTGGTCAACAAAGCCAACATGATCGAACGCACGGCCGTGCTGATCAATGAGAAAAAGATCGAGGGCATTTCCGATATCCGCGATGAATCAGACCGCCTGGGACTGCGCGTGGTATACGACCTGAAAAGAGACGCCGTACCCAATGTGGTACTCAACAACCTGTACAAATATACCCAGCTGCAATCTTCTTTCAGCATCAATAACGTGGCCCTGGTGAACGGACGCCCCGAGATTCTGAACCTGAAAGAGCTCATTGAGCATTATGTAAAACACCGGATCGAGGTCATTACCCGCAGAACCCAGTACGACCTGAAAGAAGCCGAAAAACGGGCTCATATCCTGGAAGGCCTGCTGATTGCGCTGGACCACCTCGACGAAGTGATCGCCCTGATCCGGAGCTCGAAAGACCCGGATGAAGCCCGCAGCGGACTGATGGAGAAATTCTTACTCTCCGAAATACAGGCCCGGGCTATCCTCGATATGCGGCTTCAGCGTCTGACCGGCCTGGAGAGAGAGAAAATTGTGGAAGAATACCGGCAGATCAAAGAGCTGATCGAAGAGCTGAAATCTATCCTGGCATCGGAAGAAAAGAAAAAAGAGCTGATCAAAACCGATCTCCAGGACATCAAAACCAAATACGGTGATGAAAGGCGGTCCAAAATTGAAATGGCGGGCGGCGAATTCAACATCGAAGACATGATTCCTGATGACGAGATGCTGGTGACCGTTTCCAGCCAGGGATACATCAAACGAACCAACCTTTCCGAATACCGGAGCCAGAGCCGGGGCGGTACTGGCTCAAGAGGCGTGAAGACCAAGGACGACGACTATACCGAGCACCTCTTCATGGCCACCAACCACAACTACCTGCTTTTCTTTACAGAGAAAGGCCGGCTTTACTGGCTGAGGGTTTTTGAAGTTCCGGAAGGCAATAAAACCTCGAAAGGCAGGGCCATTCAGAACCTGATCAACATTGAATCAGACGACAGGATCCGGGCGGTTCTTAACGTAAAAACCCTTTCAGACGAAGACTACATCAAGAACAACTATATCGTGATGTGTACACAGAACGGTACTGTGAAGAAAACCCTGCTGGAGCTCTATTCAAGGCCTCGCCAGAACGGTATTATCGCCATCAATATCAACGAGGGTGACCAGCTGATCGATGTGGCCCTGACCAACGGCAACGATTATATCATCATTGCGGCAGGGCAGGGGAAAGCGGTCCGCTTCCACGAGTCGGGAATCCGGCCGATGGGCAGGGGAGCTACCGGTGTAAGAGGGATCAACCTGGCCGATGACGACAAGGCGATCGGCATGATCTGTGTGAGCCGTGAAGATGCCCAGTTGCTGGTGGTATCTGAAAAAGGCTTTGGTAAACGTTCGGATATAGAAGATTACCGGATCACTTCCCGGGGTGCAAAAGGTGTAAAAACTTTGAACATTACGGATAAAGTAGGTAATTTAGTTGCCATAAAAGAAGTAACCGACGACGATGACCTCATGATCATCACCACCCGCGGTATTGCCATCCGGATCCACGTATCGGATCTCCGGGTAATGGGAAGAAATACGCAGGGGGTGAAGCTGATCAAGCTCAACGACAAAGACGGCATAGCTTCTGTAACCCGTATTATCCGGGAAGAAGACGAGGAGGAGCAGGGTGAGGATGAAACCACTTCTGAAGAATAAAAAACGTAAAACAAAACCGTAACATAGAATGAAAAAACTAGTTTTAAGCGCATTCGGCAGCTTTATAGCGCTGGCCGCGCTGGCTCAGCAGGATGCCTCTTTACAGGCGATAGAATGTAAGGGGTATGCTGATGCCGTAGCCAAAAATCTGAAGAATACCGAAAATGCGAAAAAAGCGGAAAAAAGCGCTACATGGGTAGCCCTGGGCGATTCTTATCTTAACCTGGCACAAAGGTGTACAGATGACTCTACCGCCGCCATGAAAGCGGAAAATGCTTATAAAAAGGCGTTGGAAATAGAGAATGCTGCCGGAGGCAAAAAAGCAAAAGATATCGAAACCTCTTTGAAAAGTCCGGAACTGGCTTCTGCATTCCTGATGCAGGGTGCCGGCTTCTACAATAACAAAAACTACAAGAAAGCAGCCGAATTCTTTGGGAAAAGTGCATCTATCAGCCCTAAAGATACAACTGCCGCTCTTTATGCCGGTATTGCTGAGCAATTGCTGGAAAATAACGCCGGAGCTCTTGCTCATTTGAATAGCTTTATTGCTAACGGAGGTAAAGATGTCAGCGTATTTTACAGTGTGGCACAGATTTACAAATCGGAAAAGAAATTTGACGAGGCGACTGCCGTTCTGAAAAAAGGAATGGAGGTCAACCCTGAAAACAAAGACCTTCCGAACGAGCTGATCAACGTTTACCTGGCTTCCAACAATATTGACAAGGCCATTGCCGACCTCGAAGTGCTGGTGAAGAAAGATCCGAGCAACCTGATCAACCTGACCAACCTGGGTCTGATTTATGACTCCAAGGCACAGGAAATGGGCAATGAGCTGAATAAAATCCAGGATAAGCTGGCAGAAAGCAATACTGAAAAGCTGGATAAGAAATTACTGGCTGAGCAGGATAAGCTGGCCGCTTATGATTCGGAGATCGCTTCGTTGAACGCCAAGCTGAAAAAAGAACCGAAAACAGCGGCTGCTACCAAGAAACGTCTTACCGAAATCACCGAGCAGAAAGCAGATATCGAAAAGGGTATAGCTTCACTGATCAGCGAGATCCAGCAGAAAAAATCAGCTGCAGCGGGCAATACCGAATTAAATGCCAAAGCTGAAAAGCTGGCCGCCCAGCAAAAAGAAGCAAAAGACAAAGCTTCTGAAACGTATCACAAAGTACTCGAAAAAGATCCTAACAGCTACGAAGCGCTTTACAACCTGGCCGTATTGAACTACAACGAGGGCGTAGAGATCAAGAAAATCGTAGACTATATGGATATCGCTACGTACAGGAAAGAAGGTAAGGCCATTGAAGACAAAGCCTGTGCCAAGTTTTTGACCTCAAAACCGTTCTTTGAAAGAGCTTCCAAACTGAAGCCCGATGATGACATAGTGAAAGAAAGCCTTTCCAACCTGGAGAGAATCCTGGAACAATGTAAATAAGAATAGAGAAACGGATATAAACAGGGCTGCGTTCTGAGAACGCAGCCCTGTTTTTTTTTTATTATCACCGCACAATCACTTTATCTCTGCCGATCACGGAGATCGGTGAGAGGATTGGTAAGGCATTCCAGGCATTCATGAAAACACAGGAATCTTTATTTAACATAATATTAATTATACAACAATAGTATTGCAGACCCTGGGGAAGCCCCACAGGCCTTAAATAAACTCCATTCATGGAAACAACCATCCCCGGTAAATAGAAAAGCTCCGGTAAGCCCGGGTTAAGAAAATGCTTCCGGGCTATAGACTTTAAAGGTATCGTCCGAATAGAAAAACATGACTTTGGTGAGAACCCGTCCGGGTTTGGGTTCGGCCTGAGAATGGAGTATTTCCGGCTCGCCTGCCTCAGTGCCCGAACCATTCGATTCTCGTGCGGAAGCAGAAAAGTCGTTGTTTTCCTTAATAGTCCTGATTACTTCCGGATCCAGGTCCTGGTCGTCACCAATCCAATTGTATTCCAGCTCCGGAAACCGCTCTACAATCTTCTGAATAATATCGAGGCTGGGTTTGTTCCTTTCCGTCAGGATATGGCTTATAATAGGCCGTTTAACGCCTATTACATCAGCAAACCGTGTAGAGCTGAGCTCCAGGCCCAGGATCAGTGCTTCTATTTTATCTCGTAATGAAGACATTCTAACCGGGAAATAACATTTGAAAATTATTCAAAGTAACAATAGTATTTCCTGATTTACAAAAGTTATTTATAAAATTTTCATTTGTAATTAGATAATTTACAATTGTTAATTTTAGATATATTTATAGATAATTAATTGTAACTGTTTAATAAATAGTATTTTGTATTATTCCAATAAGAAGACATATGGCTATATATAATTATCCAAAATAATTATACCCGGGTGTTTGGAATTACAATTCTTTATGGTTTACATTTGCAATGTGAAGTCGGGGATGACCGGCTTACGTGCTGAAATAAATAACTTACGTGCTTTCCTTATACTACACATGGAGTTGCCTGATCACATTTTTGTTTAGACAACTCCATGTATTCAGATCTAGGCTTTCCTGATAAAAAATATATAGGTTTAAGAATCCATTTTAATCAAAAAGGCCCCGGAAATTTCCAGGGCCCTTTTTATTTTTTACCATATAAGGCATATGAGGCATAGAAGTATTTTTTTATGGTTACACAGTCACATTATTCTCCCGCAACGCCTCATTCAACGAAGTCTTCAGATCCGTGCTGGCCTTTCTCTTACCAATAATCAGCGCACAGGGCACACCGTATTCGCCCGCAGGGAATGATTTGTTGATCGTACCCGGGATAACCACTGAGTTTTCGGGCACATAACCCGTGTATTGTACAGGCTCCGGACCCGTCACATCGATAATTTTAGAACTACCGGTAATGGTAACTCCTGCACCCAGCACGGCCCGTTTCCCGATGTGCGCTCCTTCCACCACAATACAGCGTGAACCGATAAAGGCGCCGTCTTCCACAATGACCGGTGATGCCTGGGCCGGCTCAAGCACGCCACCGATGCCCACACCACCGCTCAGGTGCACATCTTTGCCGATCTGGGCACAGCTGCCCACCGTGGCCCAGGTATCTACCATAGTGCCCGAATCCACATAAGCTCCTATATTCACATAGCTCGGCATCAGGATAGCACCCGGGGCAATATAAGCGCCATACCGCACTACTGCCGGCGGAACCACCCGTACACCCAATTTTTCATAATTGCCCTTTAATTGCATTTTATCGTGATATTCGAAGATTCCCGCCTCCATTTTTTCCATTTTCCGCAAAGGGAAATAAAGGATAATCGCTTTTTTGACCCATTCATTAGTTTTCCACTCTCCGTTACTATCCATATTAGCAACCCTGAGCTCACCGGCATCTACCATAGCAATAGCCTTTTCTATGGCTTCTACCGTTTCCTTTTCCTTAAGTAATTCCCGGTTTTCCCAGGCGGCTGAAATAATCTGCTCCATTTGAATATTATTGATATTTACTTTATTTACTTATACTGTTACTATTCAACTATAAAATACTGGTTTTGTCTACAATAGGATTATTCCTCTACCCCTTCCCTCCTATTTCCGTCTTGTACTTTTTATGGCCGAATATTATTCTGTTTTACAAGCGGTGCTGTAAAGTTAATCAAATCTGCTGCTTGTGGTAATAAAAAGTAATATGCTATTTTAATTAGTCTTTGCTTCTCCCCTTATTCCGGTATAAATTACATCAAAATCAACATCCTGTTTAACCAGAAAAATGCTAACTTTGCAGAAACTTAACGACATAATCAAATGAGAGAAATTAAAGTTGCGATTAACGGATTCGGCAGAATCGGACGTCTTGTTTATCGTCAGATTTACAACATGCAAGGTATTGATGTGGTAGCGATTAACGATCTTACCAGCCCCAAAGTTCTGGCGCATCTGTTAAAATATGATACGGCACACGGCAGATTCAACGGTACCGTGGAATCTACCGACAACTCAATAATCGTAGACGGAGATACCATTAATATTTATGCACAGAAAGATCCGGCCCAGATTCCATGGGGCAACCACGATGTGGATGTGGTGCTGGAATGTACCGGGTTCTTTGCCGATGCCGAAAAAGCAAAAGCACACATCACGGCCGGGGCGAAAAAAGTAGTGATTTCTGCTCCTGCTACCGGAGACCTGAAAACCATTGTATTCAACGTTAACCACCAGATTCTTGACGGTTCGGAAACCATCATCAGCTGTGCTTCCTGCACCACCAACTGCCTGGCTCCCATGGCCCAGGTACTGGATGAGAAATTCGGTATCGTTAACGGTCTGATGACCACGGTTCACGCCTATACCAACGACCAGAATACACAGGATGCACCGCATCCGAAAGGCGATCTGAGAAGAGCAAGAGCTGCTGCGCAGAACATCGTTCCCAACAGCACAGGCGCAGCCAAAGCCATCGGCCTGGTGCTTCCCGGCCTGAAAGGCAAGCTGGACGGCTCAGCTCAGCGTGTACCTACCCTTACCGGATCACTGACCGAGCTTACCGTTATCCTGGGTAAGAAAGTGACCGTAGAAGAGCTGAACGACGCTATGAAGGCTGCAGCCAACGAAAGCTTCGGTTACACAGAAGACGAAATTGTGAGCAGCGATATCATCGGCATGCATTTCGGATCGCTTTACGATGCCACTCAAACCCGCGTTCAGAGCGTAGGCGATACCCAGCTCGTAAGAACCGTATCGTGGTACGATAACGAAATGTCATACGTTTCTCAATTGGTAAGAACGGTGAAATATTTCGCAGAATTGATTTCTAAGTAATAGAAAGCGAATTATATCAGCTATTAGCTCAATAGAAGAAATTTAAGTTTTCTATATTAGCTGATAGCTGATAGCTACTTTTTCTTATGTAACCGGGCCTTCAGGTAATTAATGGTGGCCCCCCGCTCCGTAAAAAAGCGCTCATAATGCGTTACAATCTCGAAATGACCTTCCATTAAGGGTGAATTGTATAAGTCCGTGGTAGCGTCCAGGATCTCAAATTCCGGGTCACTTTTCATGACCTCCAGCGAGTAATCGAACAAAAAACGGCTATCGGTTTTCAAATGGAATATCCCGCCGTCTTTCAGGTAGGTTTTGTACAGGTTCAGGAATCGCGTATTGGTCAGCCGCCGCTTTTCTTCTTTGTCGCGGGGTTGCGGATCAGGATGAACCAGCCAGATCTCCGACACCTCATTTTCTTCAAAAAATTCATCGAGAAACTGGATACCCGTACGCAGAAAAGCCACGTTTTTCAGGGCCAGCTCACCGGCCCGGGCGCTTCCCCGGGCTATCCGGTCGCCCTTGATGTCGATACCAATGAAATTACGCTCCGGTAAGCGGCTGCCCAGTCCCACGGTGTATTCACCCTTACCGCAGGCCAGCTCCAGCACAAGTGGATTCTTGTTCTTAAAATACACCTCATTCCATTTTCCTTTGATCGTTGTGTAGAGCTCTTTACCGCGTTCTATCACATTGCCGGCCTCTGCATTGTGCCGGAACCTGCTTAATTTTCTTCTTGACACGTTCTATAAATCGTTTATTTCTGCTACCAGGTAGGTGCTGCCCCCGATAAAAATAATATCCTCAGCACCGGCTTCCTGCCGGGCTTTCTCAATCGCCTGGTTGACATTATCAAAAATGCTAATTTCTTTAGCTTTTTTAAATTCCAATTGCCGGAGATGCTCCTTCTTCCGGGCCCTGAAGGAGTCAAATTCGCAGAGGTATACAATAGCCCCTTCCGGTATATATCCGCTCAGGTTGGTGATATCCTTGTCCTGTACAAAGCCCAGGATAAAGTACAATTGCCGGTGCGGCTCGCGCTGTATGCGGTTCAGGGTGATCCGGAACGCCTGGTCGTTATGGCCGGTATCACAGATCATCAGCGGCTGTTTACCCAGGATCTGCCAGCGCCCTTTTAAGCCTGTATTGACAATTACCTTATCCACCCCCAGCCCGAATGCCTCATCACTGATAGCATAGCCTTTTTTACGCAGCTGCTCCACAGCTTCGGTTACTCCTGTAATATTGGCTTTCTGGTAAGAACCGGTCAGGCCGGAGCGCAGCGTATAGGTCCGCCCGTCTTTCCGGTTAACCAGCTTTACGTGAAGATGATCTACGGTTTCTTCTCCCGCCTCAGTGAGCCATTCGTCCTGCGCAAAGTACAGGGGAGCGCCCTGCCGGGCCGCTGTTTCCGTAAAAACCGGCCGGGTTTCGGGCAGATACTCCGAAACCACTACCGGCACACCCGGCTTGATAATACCGGCCTTCTCCCCGGCAATCTTATCCAGCGTGTGGCCCAGCACATCGGTATGGTCAAACCCGATATTGGTGATCAGGGAAAGATCCACATTGCTAATTATATTAGTCGAATCCAGCCGGCCGCCCAATCCCACTTCAATAACGGCCACATCCACTTTTTCATCAGAAAACGTTTTGAAGGCCAGGGCTACCGATACCTCAAAAAATGACGGCCTGAGATTTTGAAATTCATGGGCATAGGTACGGACAAAATCAATTACGCAATTCTCAGGCACCAGCTTTCCGTTGATCCGGAACCGTTCTCGGTAGTCTTTTAAATGCGGAGACGTGTAAAGGCCTGTTTTATAACCGGCTTCCATCAGTATAGAAGCCAGGAAATGGGAACTGCTGCCCTTACCGTTGGTGCCGGCCACATGAATGCTTTTGAAATTGTCCTGGGGATTTCCCAGTATTTCACAAAGGCGGGTAATGTTGGTCAGCCTGGGCCGGATGGCTTTTTTCCCGATCTTCTGAAAAGTGGGAAGTTGACTATACAGATAGTCAACGGTTTCCTGGTAGGTCATGGCTAGCCTCTGGTGATTCTGATGGTAATGGTTCCAGACGAGCGGCTTGGGGGTGTTCCTTCTGCCTGCAAGGTAGATTTAAGCTTGGAACGGATCTGCTCCCGGTAATAACTTACTACAGACGGGCTCAGCGACGTAGGCCTGTTTTTGATATTGATCACATCACCGAAGTCATTGATGACCACATCAAATACAATGGTGCCGGTTTCGCTGGAGTTGTCTTTGCTGATATTCAGGTTGCCCTTATTACGCCAGCCTGAAATACTGACCGAGGTACCGCTGCCTGAACCTCCCTTCCCGGGATTGCCGTACAGGCTCTTGCCGTCAGGAGTACCGCGCGGATCGCCTTTATCACCCACTTCTCCCGGTTTCCCGTCGCCGTTGTTATTTCCACCCACGCCATCGCGGGTACCTACGGTTCCGTTAGAACCCGTGGTTCCGCCTGACCCGGATGATTTCTTCATGATAGAGCTGTTATCTACGGTACGTGGCGGCGACACCGGTGCCGGCGTGGTTTTCTCCGGGGTGGCTTTCGAGGTTTCAGCGGCCGGTTTTGCAGCCGGCTTGCTCTTTTCTACCGGCTCTTTTACCGTTACTTTGGTATCTTCGTC
Source organism: Leadbetterella sp. DM7 (assembly GCF_040829825.2). Taxonomy (NCBI): domain Bacteria; kingdom Pseudomonadati; phylum Bacteroidota; class Cytophagia; order Cytophagales; family Leadbetterellaceae; genus Leadbetterella; species Leadbetterella sp. DM7. The sequence goes on from NZ_JBFOLH020000003.1 coordinate 273,494, forward strand.
AGCGGTGAGCACCTTGGCCGGAGTGGCTTTGGCTACCGATTTCTGCGTTTCGGGCTTGGGCTTGCTGGGTATGGGCGTAGCCTTTACATTGGCTTTCGGACCGGCCTCCGGCTTTACGTCGTACGAATTTTTCGAATCATTGGCTTTGTTGAGCGTCTGGATGTCACCCGAGCCCACCAGGTCTACCCCATAATTGAGATCTACCCCGAAAGCTACTTCTTCCTGCGGCGGCTCATACACGATCTTGATAAAGTATAAGCCCAGCAGCAACACGGCATAGAGCACGATGCTGTAGGTCCACGCGCGCGTCTGAATATGTTTATTTTCTATATAATTATCCATTGTTCTTTTTTCTTTCGTAAATGGGCGTATCGTCAATCAGCTGCTCCACTTCTTTAATATAACGCCGGGCCTGCTCTTCGGTGTCTGCCACCAGGTAAACTTTAAACAGGGGACCGTGCGGCCGCACCCTGGGAGCATAGCCTTTCCCGGACAGGAAAGCCACTATTTTTTCGGCATCTTTCTCCCTTTTATAAATACCGATCCGCACAATATGCTCTTCTGCAACAACGGTTTGCGGAGCAGGCTCGCTGTACAGGGTATCTACCGTCACCGCGCCTTCTTCGAAGTCGCTGTCGTCAAACACCGGCACCGCTTTTTCTTTGACACTTTCACGAAGCGAAGGTTTAAAAAATACCATGTAAATCAACGCGGCCGTAAGCAGGGCCAGCGGCAGGGCAAAGATCAGGTAGCGCGCGGCCTTCCCGCTTTCGGGTACTTCTTCTTCCTCAACCGGCTCTTTTTCGCGGTAGGTCTTCACCGGCGGCGCGGTTATCTCAGGCTCGGGCAATACGGTCTCCGGCGAAGGTTCCTCCTGCACAAGTTTTCTCTGCACAAGCGTCTCCCCCGTTGAAGGCGTAAACGGCAGGAACTGGAAGGGGGCGTCGGGACCTTCGCGGAGAAGAATACCGAAATCTTCCCAGTAATACCGGTTAAAGGCCGTTATCTGCGCGTTTACGGTGTCCAGGAAGGCAAAATATTGCTCCTGTACTTCCGTATCCGAAATGTGCATCTTTTCCTTGAACACGTTGAGGATGTCCACATCCGAGTCGTTCCGCAGCAGCGGATTGAACCGGATCGTTCGCTCGGCCGGCACTATTTCACCGTTCTGATCAAAGTAGGGTTTGGAATATTCAGCCACGAATGCCCCGATTCCCGGAAGCATCACAAAATCATGAGAGAGAATATATTCCCGGATGGCTGACTGAATATTCATCATTTTACAAAGCTATGTTTATTCCCGCCAGGAAGTTCAGACCCAGCTGCGGATAGTTATAATACCGTTGATAATTCTTACCGATAATGTTGTTCAATTTAACAAATGCCGCAAAATGATCGGTGAACAGGTAAGTGAATTCCGCATTCAGATCAACAATGTCTTTCAGCTTCACAACAGACTGCGAAGGATCGTAGTCGCCGTTCATTGCACCGGTATTTCTGGCAAATATACCGCCAATATAATAAAAATCTACAGACGAAACCAATCTGTCGGTAAGAGTTATCGTATTTCCCAACCGGGCGGTAAGGGCCGGCCGGTGCAGGGGTTTTTCAAAAGTTCCTTTCTGGTAATAGTTGTATTCGGCCTTCAGCACCGGTTTCCAGATATCAAAACCCGAATATCCCACCTCCAGCGAGCCGTTTATAAAATCGGTTTGCTGCTCATCGTACACCACGTCAAATTTGGTCACATACAGGGGCTTGCCGGTCGGCGAAAATGTGGATCCGTCGTACTGATCAAAGTAATACAGGTCCTGGTATTTCCCGTAAGAGGCTTTCACGTTAAAGCTTACGCCCGAAAACAGGTCGCCGCGCGCACCCACAAAAAGATCCATGTTTTTGTAGGTATTCTGAACGGTCACCTGCTCTTTCAGCCAGGGGTTTTCGGTCAGAAGCGAACGCATGGTGTTCCTGACAATATCGCCGTCGGTTCCTGCAAAAAAGTACACCAGCGAAGGCGTTTTATAGGTCAGCGTCAGCGTGGGATACCCCTTGGTGATATTGGTATGAATATACGGATCAGACTGGCTTACCGCCTTGAAGCCCACACGGGCAGAGAAGCTGCCGTAATCAAAATTAAAGGCAGGCTCAATACGGAACAGGTTCCTTTTTCGCGACGGGTTTTCGGTGCGGCTGTCGGCCATCTGGGTAAGATAAGCTTCTGCATTGATCACGGCCTTGATCTTGTCTTCCCATATAGGAAAAAATGTATTCAGCTGGGTGCCCCAGTCCAGCTCTGAAGCATCATAAAAATCATTGAGGGAGTATATTCCCGTAGAAAGCTTGTAGTCGATTTTCGGTTTCGGACGTGTATTTTCTATCGTAGCGGCAAAGCTGTACAGGTTCAGGCGCTGGCGTATGTCGGTCCGGGTGTAATCCAGGTGAGCCGTGGTATCGTACCCGTAAAAGTGGTAGCCCCGGTTTTCATAGCCGGCATTCATTTTCACTTCGTAGGTGTCCTGGTGGTATTTCCCGTCAATACCGAACCTGGTGAGCGCCTGGCCCGATAAGTTGCCGTCTACAGGGCCTTTACGGGTGGAGTTGTGCAACGCCGAAAGGCCGTACACAAACTTGCGGTCCTGGGCCGAGTTGATGAACAGCTCGCCGTAGAGCCGGCCGTAATTGCCCGCACCCAGCTTGAGGTAGTTATCAAAGCCCAGCACGTCTTCCTTTGTCCGTGATTTATCGAGCGGCGGAATAACGTTGGGATTAAATTCCACTTCTTCAATACCGGTAGGCTTGCGGTCAAAGAAAGAATAATTCATCTTCTTTTCTGTCACCGGGGCTTTAGACTGCGGGATTTTCTCGGTAAGCTTGGTGGCCTTGGGCACGCTTACCTCCCGCTCTTTGGTAATATTGATTTCCTCGTTCACCACCTTCTTCTGAGCGGTAGCCATATAAGCCAATGCCAGGAAAGTTATTGTCAGGGTGTATTTCATTGGTATACTATTTTGAGCTGTCAGCTATCAGCCTTTAGCTATCAGTTCCTTTTGGCTGAAAGCTAATAGCTGAGGGCTATTTTATCGAGTTTAATTTTTGTCTGGCCCGGGTTACGGTTTCCTGGTTTTCCGAATTTTCAATGATCGAATTCAGGGTGGCTTTGGCCATGAAGCTGTCGTTTTTGGCAATATAATTATCGGCAATCAGCAAAAACGCATTTTCATACCACAGCAGGTAGTCTGAAAAATCATTGGCCAGCTCCTGCATGGTTTTAATGGAGGCATCGTATTCCTTTTGCTTGTACTGGATCTCTCCTATCCGGTATTTGGCCTCTGCCGCCGATTCGTCTTTGGCCAGCCCTATGGTTTTCTGGAACTGCGATTTCGCCGCCGCGTAATCCGCTTTGCCCATCAGCGCCTTGCCGCGGAACAGCTCGGCCCGGTTAATAGCGCCGGCTACCACGCTCCCACCTGACGACAGGATCTTATCGGCCATTTCAATGGTTTTGTCAAAGTCATTTTTCCCAAAATACGAACGCATCAGGCCTTCGTAAGCCACCACCGTTTCGCGCTGGTCAGAGGTGCTGTAGGTTACCTGCTGGTAATTCCGGATGGCATCGTCGTAGCGCTTCATGTCGTAATAAATGCCGGCCGAACGCATGGCCGCCTGCCCCAGGAACTCCAGCTGGTTGCCGTTCACGATCTCCTGGTAGTATTTCAGGGCTTCTGCCTGGTTTTTCAGGGCCAGGTACGATTCGCCCAGCAGGTAGTTAGCCTCCGGTATGAGCACCGAGCCGGGATACTGGCTGAGAAAACGGGTAAAGGCAGAAATGGCTTTGTCGTAATTCTCGGCAAAGAACAGGTCTTTGGCCGTTTCAAACTGCAGCCCCTGCACCGACGATCCCTCGGGGTTATTTCGTTTGTACTGTTCTGCGATCTCAAAGAATTCCTCCGAACGGTTGGCCTGGCTCAGCGCTTCACGGATACCGAGGAAAGCTTCAGAGGCATACTTCGATTTTCCGAATTTGTCCAGAATTAACTTAAAATCGGCAATAGAACGATCGTAATTTTCAATGTTGCTGTAGGCAATCCCTCTCCGGAGAAGCACCTGGGGCACCAGCTCAGAGGTAGGCTTCTTCTTCAGCAGGTCGCTGAAAACAGAAATGGCCGCCTGGTAGTTGCCGCTTTCCATGGCCAGGTTCCCGTTCTGGAACAAGACATCGTCAATCAGCCGTGAATTTCCAAACGAGCGGGTAAAGAGATCAAAAGTACTTTTGGCCTCTGATTCCCGGCCGAGGTATTTCAGCGCCATCCCTTTCTGGTACAGCGCGTAATCTTTGCCTGATTGGTTGTTCCGGTAGGCGTCATCGTAGGTATTCAACGCCTGGGTAAAGTTTTTGGCCATGAGGTAGCAGTCGCCTATCCGGAGGCTGGCGTCGTCAGCAGCAGCGGTCAGCGAGGCTTCACCGCGGGCACCCGACCGGAAGTCCTGGAACAAACGGAGCGCATCGGTGTATTTTTCCCGGTTAAAGTTGATGTACCCCATGCTGTACTGGCTTTTCAGCCGGGCAATTTTATCGGAAGAGGTCAGCAGCTCCCGGTACAGGTCTTCTGCTTCCGGTTTTTCAAGCTGGAAAAGGGCTTCTGCTTTCCATAATTTCGCCTGGATAACCAGGTCGCGGCTCAGCGGCTTGCGCAGCGATTTATCAAAATAGCCGATGGCTGCGTCATATTTTTCAGAGTTGAACTCGGCCACTCCCTGGTTATAAGCCAGCTTCTGGTAGGCTTCGTCAATTTTGGGGGTGGTTCTTTTCAGGCTTTCAATATAACTGATGGCCGAAACATAGTTATTGGTTTCAAACAGGATCTCGCTTAGCAACTCGTTGGTCTCGTCTACGTATTTTCCTTCGGGGTAATCCCTGACATAGTTCTGCAGATCTACAATGGCCTGCTGGTTATTGCCTTTCTCTACCAGCACCTTCACGTAATTGTAGGCGGCTTCTTCTTTGATCGACTTATCAAAGCCGGCTTTGCGGGCCGCATCAAAGGCGGCCATGGCTGAGTTCAGGTCGCCCTGGCGCAGGGCGCATATGCCTAGGTAATAGGCCGACTGCTGCCCCAGCTCATCGTTAGACCCGGCCACGGTTTTGAACAAGGCGGCCGCATTTTCAAATTTTCCTACCTTATAAAGGCTGAAAGCATGCCGAAAAGTCACCTGGGGTGTGGTTTTAACCTTTTTAAGCGATTTGTATTTGTCGTAATACAGGGCGGCCTTTTCAAAATTATTGTTGAAATAGCTCACTTCGCCTGCCAGGAGGGCCAGGTCGTCGTACTTGCGGCCATCGGGCCGGGCAATCACGGGTTCGGCATAGGCCAGCAGCTCGTTGTATTTTTTCTGCTTGTACAGGATCTGGCCGATCCAGTTGGGCACTTCCTGGCGGTAGGCCGGCACATTCTCTACCCGCCGCAGGTCAGTAAGGGCCAGATCGTAATTCCCGTTACGGAAATTGATCACCGCTGCATAGTAAGCGGCATTAACGGCATTATCAATGACCGTACCCTTCACATAATCAAATTGCTTCAGCGCATTGGCGAAATCGCCCAGCTGGTAGTACGAGAGGCCCAGCTGGTACCGGATCTCGTAGGTGTCGAGGTTATCGGCCCGGTTCACCAGGGCTTTTTCATAGTACCGGATCGCGTCTTTGTATTCTCCCTGCTCAAAATACCGGTCGGCCAGGTCTGAAAAAATGATCTTGGCCTTGGGGTGGTCACCGTGATTGAGCACAAAACGCTCCACCTCAATGTCGGCATCGAGCGCCTTGCTGTAAAGCGAGGCCATGGCTGAATAATATTCGGCATTGGCCAGGTTAAATTTGTTGGGGTTGAGGCTTTTGCCGGAGAGCGAAATGTAGTTTTGAAACTCTTTCCGGGCTGAACTGTAGGCTTTCTTTCCGAAAAGCTCCACGCCGTTATTGTAATGCGACTCTATGGAAGAGTAGCTGAGCGTGTTCTGCGAAAAGGCTCCAAAACAGGTCAGCACAAGGGCCAGTGTTTTGAATTTCATAGGTGACTTGATAATTGGCAAAATTAGGAAAATATTCGAGTATTTTTCCCCGAAAAAACGTTCAAAGCGCATAAAAATTGTAGATTTGTATAAATCAAATTTCAAACATTTATGATGAAATATTTTGTATTATCTGCTTTACTGACCCTTCCCTTACTGGCGGCCCGGGCTGCTGAGATCCCTCCTGCTTTCGCCGGCTATTCCACCACCTATGAAGTGGCTATGCCTGAGCCACATACGCATTTTTTCGAGGTTAAAGTCCGTATTGATGACCCCGAAGTGCTCCGGGCCGGTCACGTAGATTTTAAGATGGCTACCTGGACACCCGGCTCCTACCTGATCCGGGAATATGCCAAAAACGTGGAAGGCCTGACCGCCACAGCAGGAGGAAAAGCCATAAATGCGATAAAAACATCTAAAAATACCTGGAAAGTAACAGGCCATAACGGACAACCCATTGAAGTTTCCTATCGTTTATACTCTTTTGAGATCAGTGTAAGAACCAATTTCCTGGATGCTTCGCACGGTTATTTTAACGGTGCGGCCACTTTCCTGTATGTTCCGCAGCTGATGAATAAGAAGGCCCTGGTGAAGATCATTCCGCGTGCCGGCTTTGCCAAAGTGTCTGTAGCCCTGCCTGAAGTGGCTAAGAATGCGTTTGAGGCCGAAAATTACGACCTGCTGGTCGACAGCCCGTTTGAGATAGGCAACCACGAGATCCTGGAGTTTGAAGCTCTGGGTGTAAAGCACCGCATAGCCAATTATTCTATGGAACCGCTGAGCTACGACAGGAACCGGCTGATTGAAGATTATAAAAAGGTGGTTACGGCCAGCCACAGTGTATTTGGCGGCAAGCACCCCTGCAAGGAATATCTCTTTATTATTCATCACCTGGCTTCAGGCGGTGGTGGCGGACTGGAGCACCTGAATTCAACGACCTGTCAGACTTCAACGCTGGCGTACCAGAGCCCGGCCCGTTACGAGGGTTTCCTGGGACTGCTGTCGCACGAATATTTCCACCTGTGGAATGTGAAGCGCCTGCGGCCGGTAGCGCTCGGGCCCTTCGATTACGAGAATGAGAATTACACGAACATGCTCTGGGTTTCAGAAGGATTCACGAATTATTACCAGAGCGATATCCTGAGAAGAGCCGGCCTGATCGATACCGAACGTATGCTGGCCCTGGTGGCAGGAAGCATCGGAACCATTGAGAACCAATACGGTAACCGGGTGCAGCCGGTGGCGGAGTCATCCTGGGATGCCTGGATCAAGTATTACCGCCCCAACGAGAACGCGCAGAATTCCACCGTATCGTATTACAACAAGGGCGGTGTGCTGGCCAATGTGCTGAACATGATCATCATCGGCAATACACAGGGCGAAAAATCGCTGGATAACGTGCTTCAGAACCTGTACAACGACCTGTACCTGAAGAAAGATATCGGTTTTACCGACGAGCAATTCTTTAACGAATGTTCAAAAGTAGCCGGTGTAGACCTCAGCGACTTTTTCCGGAAGTATGTTTTCGGTACGGAGACGATCGACTACGCGAAATATTTTGCCCTGGTGGATGTGGATGCTAAAATCAGCCTGTCGAACCCGGATACGCCTTATTTCGGTGCCATGGCCCGGGGCGGGAAGGTAAGCCGCGTTGACTTCGGAACAGGGGCTTATGAAGGCGGCATTAATGTCAACGATGAGATTTTGGAAACAGACGGGAGGCCGTTTACCTCTACCGAGGCCATTACTGCCGGCAAAAAGGTGGGCGACAGTGTGAAAGTAACCGTTTTGAGAGGCGGAGTAAGGCTTACGTACGATATCCGGCTTCTGCAGGATCCGCGGATTCGCGTTTCACTTACGCCCAAAAACTCTGCAGACGCGGCGGCGAAGAAGAAGTTTAATAAGTGGATGCATATCCGGTGATCATATTTTACCACATAGATACATAGGCATACAGGTATCTATGTATCTATGTATCTATGTGGTTAACATATCCTCCATCCCAAACACCCCCGTCTTATCCGACAGCCATTCGGCTGCCAGAACCGCACCCAGCGCAAACCCCGTACGGGAATAGGCCGTATGCTTTATTTCGATCTCATCGACGTCTGAAATATACTTAATGGTATGGGTTCCGGGTACTTTTCCTTCCCGCGAAGACCAGATCGGAACCTCATCGGGCCTGGCCAGCAAATTATTCACCCACGAAGCTTTATCGGTCCGGTTTTCCAGGATGCCCTCAGCTAGGGTAATGGCCGTGCCGCTGGGAGCGTCCAGCTTCTCTGTATGGTGAATTTCAGCCGTGTATACCGCGTATTGCTTCTGCGGCGCCATCAGTCGGGCCAGCACCTTGTTCAGGTGAAAAAACAGGTTCACGCCTATGCTGTAGTTCGATGCATAGAAGAAAGAGGCCTTACGGGCCCTGCAAAGCTCTTCAATCTCCTGTTTGTGCTGCAGCCAGCCCGTGGTACCACAAACCACTTTCAGGCCTTTCTCCATGCAAAAACGGAGGTTGCCGGCAGCGGCATGGGGCGAGCTGAACTCAATCACCACATCAGCCGTTTCTTTTGAGAGTTTTTCTCTGTCTTCCGCATTGCTCACATCAACGCGCAAAACCACTTCATGGCCGCGTTCAAGAGCGATGGCTTCGATGGCTTTTCCCATCTTTCCGTATCCGAGGAGGGCTATTTTCATATATTTCAGTTCCGGGTATATTCGTTCCGGGGTTGTTTATTTAAAATTCAGGCTGAACTGTACACCTGCCGCGTAGGTTCCGCCACCGGGAATGACCGTGGGGCTCCAGCGCAGGCTGATATCGTCAGAAATATCAAAGGTTTTCAGGTGAGCGGTTACATTGGCTTCTACGGCAAAGAGGGTCCAGCCCAGGGCAAAGCCGATAATGCTGAGGTCGCGGTACCGTTTGAAGGCCGAAGCCGCCCGGGCATAGGTTTCTTTGGAAATCGATATCCCGTTGGGGTTATCCAGCGGCGGCATGGAGGCCTGGTTGTTTTCCTGCAGGATCTCCACGTGCTTCAGGTAGTAATTGTACCGGTCGCTGTTTTTATGGATAGCGATAAGCCCGCCGGCAGCCGCCCCGTATACGATCGGCAGTTTCCAGTAGTCTTTGTTCATCAGCTGCCCCCAGCCCGGCACCAGCATGGATCTCAGGAAGATGATCCGCGGGCGATCCCGGTCGGTCAGCGAGTCGATCCCCACAATTTTCAGGGTGGTGCTGAAGAAGTTTTCAGATACTTTTTTCAGGCGTTTACCCCGCGTGGAATCAAAAGGCACAGCCATTTCCGAGCGGGTGAGGCTGTCGCCTACCACCACCAGCGTATCGGTCTGCGCATAACCGCACAGGCCGGAGAATACCAGAAGTATTGCTATAAAAAGCCTTGCCAAGTTCAGTTCTTTAGCTTGTCTACAATTTCATCCAGTTCCGCCCGCGAGCCGTACGGGATCTTTATTTCACCGCTGTTGGAGGCATCGGCCTGTACAATCACCTTACGCCCGAATACATGCCCGAATTGCTGCTGGTAGCTGTCCAGGATCTTTTTGGGAGATGAGGATGACGGGGAAGGTTTCCGGGCCACTCCCGACCGGTTTTCGGCCTGTAAGCTTTTGACCAGCTCTTCCACTTTCCTGACCGAGAGCTCCCGGCTGACCACTTCTTCGTAAAGCCGCAGCAGCTGATCGGTGTTTTCTACTCCCAGCAGGGCGCGGGCATGGCCCATGCTCAGCTTACGGGCGGCCAGTCCTTCCTGCACGATCTCCGGCAGCGAAAGCAGCCGGAGGTAATTATTAACGGTAGTCCGGTCTTTGCCCACCCGGCCGGCCAGCTCCTCCTGCTTCAGCTGACACTCGTCAAGCAGCCGCCGGTAAGCCATGGCAATTTCCATGGGGTTCAGGTTCTCCCGCTGTACGTTTTCAATAATGCCCAGCTCCAGCATCTGGCTGTCAGATGCTTCCCGGATATAGGCGGGAATGGTCTTCAAACCGGCCATACGCGAAGCTTTCAGCCGCCTTTCCCCGGAAATAAGCTGGTATTTATCGCCCGTTTTCCGCACGGCGATAGGTTGTATTACGCCCTGCACCCGGATAGATTCTTTCAGCTCATCGAGCGCTGTGTTGTCAAACTGCGTCCGGGGCTGGTAAGGATTGGCTTCTATGGCATCAACGGGTATTTCAAAAGAGTCTGACGCTTCTTCCCGCACCGCTTCCGTTTCTGCAGGCGCATCTGATAAGAGCGAACTCAACCCTTTCCCCAAACCCATCTTTCTTTTAACATTCATGCTCTAGTAATTCATTTGCCAGTTTCAAATACGCTATAAACCCGCTGTGCCATCCTTTCCCGCTCAGATCGGTAAGGGAGAATTCAGGCCGGGCCAGGTAATAATTTCGCATTATATCTGAATTTAACAGAAAAGGCGAAAAATATTCTTTTAATTCTGCTTCCATCTTGTGCGGGGTACTGCTGCCCGATTTCACTTTGGTGAGCAGCATCCCTCCTATCACCAGGTGCTCATGCTGCGCCACTGCCTGCAGGGTCCGGTTCAGCTCAGCGGTTCCGTAGTATTCCGCTTCTACCGGGATCAGCACCGAATCCAGCTTTTCCAGCACGGCCTCATGGCCGGGTCCGGAGGGAATATCGACCAGGATATCGTCGGCGTCATCTTCCGGCAGATCCCCCTCTCCTTTCCATTTCCGGTATTTCCAGGTGAGTCCGCCGGCGTGCACTTCTTCTCCTGCAAAGTATTTCCCGAGGTCGCCGTTCAGGTCCACGCACACCACTTTGCGGTGCAGTGTGGCCAGCGCCGCCGCCAGGTAGGCACAGGTAGTGGTTTTGCCACTTCCCTTACTCCAACTGAAAATGCCTGTTTTCTTTGCCATGTATCCGCCTGCAAATTTGCTTCAAAACGCGGCTCCAAGCAAGTAAAGGCCCGAAAATAAAAAGAAGCTGTTCCTAAAGCGCACCTGTTACTGCGTAGAACCCGGTTTCTGTTGCCTGCCTTCCGGCCGGCTTCGTCCGCCTCGTTCTCAACGCCCGCATTTTGTGCACTTTTTGAACAGCTTCTATATGCTGACCCGGCTTTCCTTATCCCAAATAGGCTTTCAGGGCCTTACTGCGGGAGGTTTGCCGTAAACGGCGGATGGCTTTTTCCTTGATCTGCCGTACCCTTTCGCGGGTCAGGTTAAATTTCTCACCTATTTCTTCGAGGGTCATGGCCTGTTCGCCGTTCAGCCCGAAATAGAACATAATGACTTCCGCCTCGCGTTGGGTAAGCGTAGAGAGCGCACGAAGCACTTCCCTGCGCAGCGAGTCGTTCATCAGCTCCTGGTCCGGACGAATCTCGGTATCGTTCTCCAGCACATCTAAAAGGCTGTTTTCTTCGCCCTGTACAAACGGGGCATCCACCGATACGTGCCGGCCCGATATTTTCATGGTATCGACCACCTCATTGGCTGAAATTTCAAGCACTTCGGCCAGCTCTTCCGGCGACGGCTCCCGTTCAAAACGCTGCTCCAGCTCGGAGAAGGTTTTGGAGATCTTGTTCAGCGAGCCTACCCGGTTAAGCGGAAGCCGTACAATACGCGATTGTTCGGCCAGCGCCTGAAGAATACTCTGACGGATCCACCACACGGCATATGAAATGAACTTAAATCCCCGCGTTTCATCGAACCGCTGAGCGGCTTTGATCAGCCCCAGGTTTCCTTCGTTGATAAGATCACCCAGAGAAAGACCCTGATTCTGGTATTGCTTGGCCACAGACACCACAAAACGCAGGTTAGCTTTGGTAAGTCTTTCCAGCGAAAGCTGGTCTCCGTCGCGGATTTTCTGGGCCAGAATTACCTCTTCATCGGGGGTCAGCAGGTCAACTTTTCCAATTTCCTGGAGGTATTTGTCAAGCGACTGGCTTTCCCTGTTGGTAATCTGTTTACTGATCTTAAGTTGTCTCATTCGTGTTCTGTTGTCAAAAAGTAATTAATAGGAACCTTTAACTATCAACAATTTAAAATTAATTATTGTTCACCGTTTTGTTGTCAACGGCCGGTTTTTCTTCCCGCGGAGGGCGGGCAAGCAAAACTTTCCTTGATAAACGGTATTTGCCGGTCTTTTTGTCTATTTCGGTCAATTTAATCTGCAGCTGATCTCCTTCTTTCAGCACGCCGTCCATGTTAGGAAGACGTTCCCAGCTGATCTCAGAGATGTGCAGCAGGCCTTCTTTGCCCGGTAAGAATTCAAGGAATGCACCGAAAGGCTGGATAGATTTCACTACCGCTTCGTAGATCTCGCCTACTTCAGGCTGTTTCACGATAGCGTCGATCCGCCGCTTGGCGATGTCCATGCTGTCGCCGTTAGTGGCAAAGATGGATACGTATCCTTTGTTGTCTTTTTCTTCAATATTGACTGTAGCTCCTGATTCCCGCTGGATCTCCTGTACCACTTTACCGCCAGGTCCGATCACCGCTCCGATCAGCTCACGATCAATCACGATGGTGTAGGCACGCGGTGCATGCGGTTTCAGATCCGGTTTCGGTGTCGCCAGTACCTCGGTCATTTTACCCAGGATATGGAGACGTCCTTCTTTGGCCTGGTTCAGGGCCTTTTCAATGATATCAAACGAAAGTCCGCCGATTTTAATGTCCATCTGGCAGGCTACAATACCTTTGGCTGTTCCGGTTACTTTAAAGTCCATGTCGCCCAGGTGATCTTCGTCGCCCAGGATATCCGACAGCACCGCCCATTTACCGCTCTGCTGATCGGTGATGAGTCCCATAGCGATACCGGAAACCGGTGCTTTGATAGGCACGCCGGCGTCCATCAGCGACAGGCAGCCCGCACAAACGGTAGCCATGGATGAAGAGCCGTTCGACTCCAGGATGTCGCTTACGATCCGGATAGTGTACGGGTTATCGTCTCCTGACGGCATTACTTTTGCCAGGGAACGTTGTGCCAGGTTACCGTGGCCCACTTCGCGTCTGCCTACACCCCGGTTGGGTCTTACTTCACCGGTTGAGAAGCCGGGGAAGTTATAATGCAGGAAGAATTTAGAGTACCCTTTCACCATAGGAAGGTCTACGATCTGCTCATCCAGCTTGGTTCCCAGGGTAGTGGTAGAAAGCGACTGGGTCTCTCCTCTCGTAAAGAGCGCAGAGCCGTGGGCTGTGGGCAGGTAGTCTACTTCCACGCTGATCGGGCGGATCTCGGTAAGGCTACGGCCGTCAAGGCGTTTGCTTTCTTCCAGCACCATCTTGCGGGAAGCATCGTAGTTAATATCTCCGAAATAAACCTTGAATAAGGGGTTTTCTCTTTCTTCTTCGGGCTGAGCTGCAATAAAATCTTCAAGGATTTTCGCAAAGCTGTCGCTTCTGTAATGCTTGTTCGGGTTTCCTTCCATGCATACGGCGTACACTTTGTCAAAAAGCTCGGAATACATTCTTTCTCTCAGGACGCTGTCGTGCACTTCATGGTTGTATTCTCTTTTAGCCGTCTTGCCTACTTTGGCTTCCAGCTCTTTCTGGGCGGCTACCTGGGTCTGGATGGCCAGGTGCGCTACGCGCAGAGCTTCCACCATTTCTACTTCAGATACCTCGTTAGCCTCGCCTTCCACCATGATAATGCTGTCGGCAGTACCGGCCACGATCAGGTCAAGATCAGCTGAATCTATGGCTTTCAGAGGCGGATTCACCACGTATTCGCCGTTAATTTTGGCTACTCTCACTTCGGAGATGGGGCCGTTAAACGGAATGTCAGAAACCATAATGGCCGCAGAAGCCGCCAGGGCTGCCAGGGCATCCGGTTTGATATTTTCATCAGCCGAGTGCAGGGTAACCATTACCTGGACTTCAGCATGGAAATCTTCAGGGAAAATGGGGCGCAGCGCCCGGTCAATCAACCTGGAGATAAGCACTTCGTTATCGGATAATTTACCTTCACGGCGCTGGAAAGAGCCCGGAATTTTCCCGTTGGAAGCAAATTTCTCCTGATAATCTACTGACAGGGGCAGGAAGTCGGTGCCTTCCTTGTGGGTTCTGGCTGCACATACGGTGGCCAGCATCACCAGGTTACCGCTTCTTAATACCACTGAACCGTCCGCCTGTCTTGCTAATTTTCCGGTTTCCAGGGTGATTGTTGAACCATCCGGCATCTGGATGGCCTGATTTACAATATTAAACATTGAAGTTAATTTTATGTGTTGTATTTTCCGCTTTCGATACAACGATTAATCCTTTATTTCCGCGGGGATAAAATACGATGAAAAAGGGAACCCGGTGGTCCGGGTTCCCGATATCTGGTTTATTTACGAATACCAAGTTCTGCAATAATAGCTCTGTAACGATTGATGTCTACTTCCTGCAGATAATCAAGAAGGCGACGACGCTTACCCACCAGCTTAAGAAGGCCTGAACGGGTAGAATAATCATGCTTGTGAACTTTCAAATGCTCGGTAAGGTGAGCAATTCTATAAGTAAATAATGCAATCTGAGACTCGGCAGAACCGGTATCAGTAGCTTTTCTCAGAAGACCCTTCGATACGAAGATCTCTTCTTTCTTTTCCGGAGTTAAATACATCAGATATTAACCTAGATTAATGATAAAAAAATAAAACAGGTGCAAAGATACGGAAATATTGTTATTTTTTAATTATTAGGGTAAAAGTTTTATGGAGTTACTCTATTGCATGTAGTTCCCTACTATGCCTGGTTCTCGACTTCGCTTGGTTCTCAATTTCACTTGATTCTCAATTTCACTTGGTTCTCGACTTCACTTGGTTCTCGACTTCGCTCGAACTGACAAGTGGCAACGGCGCCTGTCAGTTCGAGCGAAGTCGAGAACCGGGCGTAGAGTAAGAACCGAACTTAAAAATTCCTCGCCCGCCGCATCAGCAGCACCCCGATCAGGAAAAGCACGGTAAACGGGAACCAGGCCCCCACTATAGACGGGATAAGGCCTTCTTTCGCGTATTTATTGCCCAGCTGCTGCATCAGGTAATACAGGATAAAGAAGGCGATGGAAACCAGCACCGGCATACCAAACCCGCCCCTTTTGATGATGGAACCCAGCGCTGCACCGATCAGGAACATGGCCAGGCAGGAGAAAGCCGTGGTGGCTTTATTCCAGCGCTCCAGGTCAGCGGCCCATACCGACCGCTCCACACTCAGCAGGTAGCTCATGTCGCCCACCAGCTGCGATTTCTGGCTCTCCACCTTGGTGCGGGCCGAGGAGTACAGCTCCTGGGTGGTAGTGTTTTTTTCTACGTAGGCCAGCAGCGAATCGGCCCATTTCCCGCTTTTGATGGTTATTTTCTGCGCGGTATCCGTAGAGATCTCCGGGAAAGAATACAGCTCCATGCGTTTGAAAGAAGTGGCCTGCTGTCCCATCTTTTCATCTACCACCTTGTTCAGCGAGTCGATCTTTGCATTCAGCTCCGGGATGCTCTTCATGTACTCGTGGTAGGTAAAATCGTTCTCATCGGTTCTTTTCATACCGAAGCTGCCCAGCGGGAAAACCAGCTTGTTTTTCCGGAAAGCATACTCCGTGAGCTGGGTAGCGTTATTGTAATTGGTGCCTTCTGTATAGTTCACCCCGTTATACAGCTCAAAAACCAGCTGGCTTTCCATGTTAACGGTGTACATCCGGCCCGAATCGGCCAGGGTTACGTTCTTGTTGCCGTTTCCGCCGTTATGGTCATAGACAATGACATTCTTCAGGGTCTGGCCGTCGGGCATCTTCTTTTCCACCTTGATCCGGTAGCCGTTGATCTGGTTGTAAAAGATGCCTTCCTGGATATTTAACGCCGGTTTTGTGGTTTTTACATCGTAGAGCAGCGACCAGCCTTTGAGGTTGGCCCAGGGATTGACGTAATTGTTATATATAAGTGAAAAAACCGCTACAAAAGCAGAAAGAACAAAAGTAGGCATGATCAGCCGGGTGAGCGGGATACCCGCCGACTTCATGGCGGTAAGCTCGGAGCGTTCTCCCATGTTCCCGAAGCACATCAGCGTGGCCAGCAGCGTGGCCAGCGGCAGCGACATGGGCAGGGTCATCAGGGTAAAGTAGAAGAACAGCTTCGCAAAAACAATTCCATCCAGGTTCTTCCCGATAAAATCATTGAAATAGATCATCAGGAAACGCATCAGGAAGATGAATACCACGATAGCGGTAGTAAGAACAAAAGGCCCTATATATGATTTGACAAAAAGCTTGTCTATTTTTTTCATCCTTACACGCATTAACTCCCGGCGGGCCCTGTTGCATGCGGCTGCCGGCTATAAAGAAGATGCAAAAGTCAAAATCTTTTCGTCTATTTCAAAATCAGCCTCCTACAATTTCTTTCAGATGGGAAATTAATTCATTCCACATGGTTTCCAGGTCATCCGCATCATCGTTATCCGAATTATCGGTAACCTTCAGGTAGGTAGAGTTGTCGAGTTCACTGGTTACAAACTTAAATTCCAGGAAATTGCCCTCGTCTTCGCCGGTAAAATCAAAACGGCTTGATTTGTTGAGGCGCGATGAGGTCAGCTCGGCCACATGGTCTTTCCCGTCCCAGTTAAAAACAAATTTGCTATCTGAATTTAACCTTACGCTTTCTGCAAACCATTGCTGAAGGCCGCCGGGCGTGCTGATATAGTTATACAGCACCTTGGGTGACGCACGAAAAGGGAATTCCTGGGTATATTTAAATTTAGCCATATCCGTCCTTTTTTTTACAATATCTCACTTAGCGGATACTTAATCAAGTTTTTTTTGAGATTTTCAATAACAATTTCTTTTTTCTTGTGCGATTTGAGAAAGTTTTCTATTTTTGCACCTCCAAAACACGGCGGGGTAGCTCAGATGGTTAGAGCGTAGGATTCATAACCCTAAGGTCGGCAGTTCGATCCTGCTCCCCGCTACCAAAAACAGGGAGGATTGTCAAAGAAAGGCAATCCTCTTTTTGTTTACCCCCCTCCCCTTTTTCATGTACCCTTACGCAGAGCTGCCGGCTACGTCTGTTTCATCTGCCCATTATGCTGTTAACATTAAGTTCACATAAAGATAACCAAAACATAATAATGCTTCAAACTCAATTAATATACTAATAATAAATAAGTTATATTCTAAAATTTACCCCGGAAAGCGCTCACGGTAAGCAGGCAGCCCTGCTATGCGAAGGAAATGTTTTTGTGTACGACATCTTTGCACCGTCAAACAAAAACAGCTGACCCAAGTATATGAACAAATTTTTAAGCATGTTATTTTTCCTGTTGGCATGCACAGGCATGGCCCGTGCAGCCGGCCTCAAAGGAAAAGTAGTTGACCGGCAAACGGGTGAGGCTCTGCCGGGCGCCACGGTAACCCTCCATAATAGCGGTAAATCGACCATGACCGGCCTCGACGGGTCGTTTGAATTCAAAAACCTTTCTCCCGGCAAAGATGCGATAACCATCAGCTTTGTTACCTACAAAACCCTGGAAGAGCCTGTTGAAATTTCAGAAAATGACACGCCTGTACGCGTGTTTTACCTCGAAAGCGCTTCCATTGCCCTGATGGAAGTTTCTATCAAAGGGATCAGGCAGGGCGGTTCCGATGATCAGAGCGCCAGGAGGCTCGAAAAAAATGCGTCGCAGGTCATGAACGTGGTGTCGGCCCGCGCCATAGAAATCTCCCCCGACCTGACCGTTGCCAATGTGATGCAAAGGGTTTCGGGGGTTTCGCTGGAAAGAAACAGCAGCGGCGAAGGACAGTACGCGATTTTACGGGGAATGGATAAGCGCTACAACACCACGCTGGTGAACGGCGTGAAAATGCCCAGCCCGGATAACAAGTACCGCTATGTACCCCTGGATCTTTTCCCGTCTGATATGCTGGAAAGGCTGGAAGTGTACAAGTCGCTTACGCCCAATATGGAAGCCGACGCCATTGGCGGGCTGGTCAATATGGTGATGAAATCTGCGCCGGCCGGGCTGCAGTTCAATGCCAATTTATCTACCGGCTACAACCAGCAGTACTTCAGCCGTGATTTCACCCGCTTCAGCAGCTCTTCTGTTCAAAGCAAATCGCCCTATGAGCTGCACGGGAAACAATACAACGCCACGCAGGCAGACTTCAGCAAGGGTACCCTGCGCTATAAAAACCAAAGCCCGCTTCCTGACCTGGTAGGAAATTTAACCCTGGGCCAGCGGTTTCTGAACAATAAGCTGGGCGCTATTGCAGGCATCAGCTACCAGAATACGTACCGGGGCAGCAACAGTGTATTCTACAATTCATCGGTTAACGGTACAGACCCGTATGCGGTGATCACAAGCAAAAGCGACCGTACGTATTCCGAGCAGCAGCAACGCCTGGGTCTTCACAGTAAAATAGACTTCCGGGCTAACCCGAACCACCGGGTGAGCTTCTACAATATGTACGTGGATCTGAAAAACCAGCAATTGCGCGAAGCCATCGGTACTACCTACAACAGCGTATACAAACCGGAGCTGGGCGAAGCCGAGCTGACCTATACTACGCGAAGCCGGTTAACCCATCAGCAGATCTATAACGGAAACCTGCAGGGCGACCACCGGTTTTCAGATGATCACCTGAAGATACGGTGGGCCACCGTTTATTCATCGGCCAGGAACGAAGTGCCGCAAAACACCAGCATCAGCCTGAACGGTATAGAGAAGAATTTCGAACAATACCGTACCTCGCTGGTAAATACGGCGCCCGTAACCTACCGGTGGGAACGCAATACCGACGAAGACAAAGCCGGGTATTTGGATCTGGCTTACCTGTTTGACCTGAACAAGGGGAAGCTGGAGCTCTCTACGGGAGGTTTGTACCGGGATAAGCAGCGCAGCAGCTTCTACAACAATTATACGCTTGCCCCCAGCGCGGCCGATGCCAAAAAACAATACGGTGTGGATTTCAACGATTATACCGAACTGAACCTGGTGGTCACCAACCCTACCGGCGCAGTGAGCAACCCGCTGACCTACGATGCCTCAGAGAAAACAACCGCCGCTTACGGTATGTTCAATTACGAGAACGACGCCTTCCAGGCCATCGGAGGCATACGGGCCGAGCATACGGATCAGGGCTATCATCTCCTGTTTCCGGCCGGTGAAAAAAGGCCCGAAGGAAGCCAGGTATATACCGACTGGCTGCCGAGCCTGACCCTGAAATACCACGTGGGCCCCCGGGCACAGCTGCATGCAGCCTATTACCGGGCACTGAACCGTCCCGGATTTTACGAAATCGTTCCTTCAAAAGTAGTGAACGAAGAATACCAGGAAAGAGGCAACCCTGACCTGAAAAGGGCGCTGGCCGATAATTTTGACCTTCGTTACGAACTATTCCCGGATGCTTCCGAGCAGTTCCTGTTCGGGGCTTTTTATAAGCGCATCCACAACCCTATTGAATATACTTTCCAGGCCGATGCCAGCAGGGGTCAGGACATTTACTACAGTCCGGGGAACTTCGGTACGGCCACCAACTACGGTTTTGAAACTGATTTTATCAAATATTTCAGGGTGTGGGGCGTAAAGGCAAATTATACCTATACGCATTCGGCAATAACCACTCCTAAAACGGCCCGGCGGATCAACCCGGCCTCAGGAGATATAGAAGCCTATTCGGTCAACCAAACCCGGCCGCTGTACGGGCAGTCTGCGCACATTGCCAATGTATCGCTTTTGTATAAGGACGCCTCAAAAGGATGGGATGTGCAATTGGCCGGCGCCTATACCGGTCCACGGATCAACACCATTTCCCAGTTTCTCGACAACGACCTGTGGCAGGAGGGCTTTGTACAGATGGATGCCTCGGCAGAGAAATCGTTAAAGCACGGGCTGACCGTCTTTGTTAAAGCCAATAACCTTCTTAATACGCCGATGAAGCTGTTTATCAAAGGAACCAACCCGGAGAACGACAAAATTGCGGAAGACCTGGTCAACAAGGGCCGTACGCTCATCCGCAAAGACCTGTACGGGCAAAACTACCTGGCAGGCCTTCGTTACAAGTTCAATTAATTCGTAAAACATCATGAAAAGAATCATAACCCTCTTATTGCCGGCTGCTCTCTGGCTGACCGGCTGCGAAAAGGCCAATATATATGTAGATACATCGGCCATCGACGGCTCGGCCATCGGCGAAGTATCGGGCATCTGGCCCAAGGGAAGCGTACAGCATGTCAACGGCGACATCATCATTCCGGAAGGCAAATCACTGACCATAGAAGAAGGGGTAACCGTTCTGATGGACCCTTCGGCCAAGCCCGAAGTGGTGGTATTGGGCAACCTGTACGTGCTGGGAACAGCAGAAAACCCGGTGAAGTTTACCGTGGATGAAAAATACAGGACGGAGGAGAACGCCTTCGGCGGATTGTGGGGCGGTATCCTGGCGCCGGCCAGCTGCGAAGAGCTGGTGCTGGATAACGCGATAATCGAGTACGGCGGTGCCACCACCTCTGACGCTTCCACATCGGTAAAAATGGGGCTTTATAAAAATACGGCCGGCGAGGCCCTGCCCGCCATCTGGTTCAACAATGTAAAAGGAAAGCTGGTGGTGCAAAACAGCATCTTCCGTAACCTGCATGAAGACTGTACCTATATTGAAGGGGGACAGATCATTTTTGCCAGCAATACCTTCTATACCACGGGAGTTACCGGCGGGGAAGCCATGAACTTTAAGTCGGGCTGTCTTGCCGACGTAGCCTATAACCTGGTGTACAGCACCAATACCAACGCCTTAAAGCTTTCAAACTCGGGAGACCGCAACCCGCAGGCCTACATTATCATTTACAACAATACCATGCTGAACACCGGGTGGCGCAGGCCTACGGCCAAGGGCGGATCGGTATGGCTGGAGGCTTCGGTCAGGGCCGATTTGTACAACAATATTTTTGCGAACACCCGCTTCGGCATAAAAAGAGACCCCAAGAAGCCGGAAGACAGCCGTACCAAAATCAGCCATAACTGGTATTACGGCTATGACCAGGCAACGGTTGACCAGTTTCAACCCGGGAACAACGACGTGGTGGGCGGCACCAACGAGACCATCGGTAAAAAAGCGGGCGATAATGATCCTAAATTTGTGAACTACCCGTTGAATACCAGCGTTAATAACAGCCGGTTCGACGAAAGCTGGGATTTTCATCTGCAGGCCAGTTCACCGGCTTTAAATGCGGGAACCATTAACTTTACACGGCATTTTAAAGACGGGATCACCATGTCGAACGGCATTACCTATACCTCTCCGGAGCCTTCTGTTTACGTGGGCGCGCAGGGAACCAGGCTTTAACAAATGAATACATGATCAAAAGATATGCTTTACCGCTTGCAGCTGTGTGTACAGCTGCTGTTATGACCGCCTGTAACAGAACAGGCAATAATGCACAGGAGGCCCGGCCCGTTATCATTACGGAGGCCGTCAAGCACGACTCTGACGATCCGGCCATCTGGATCAACAGGGAAGACCCGGCCCAAAGCCTCATTATCGGGACGGATAAAGACCAGGACGGGGCCCTGTATGTCTTTGACCTGAACGGGAAGATCGTGAAAGACAAGGTGGTCAGCGGCTTAAAAAGGCCGAATAATGTAGATATTGCTTACGGCCTGCTGCTTAACGGAAAGCCTACCGATATTGCCGTTACCACCGAGCGCTTCACCCATAAGCTGCGGGTCTTTTCTCTGCCCGATATGCAGGCCATCGATAACGGTGGACTGGATATGTTTACAGGCGAAACGGGAGAAGGTTATCGCGATTTAATGGGTATCTCACTTTACACGGCCCAGGACGGTAAATTATACGCCATTGTGGGCCGTAAGAACGGACCCGCCGAAGGTTATCTATGGCAATACCTGCTTTCTGATAACGGGCAGGGAAAGGTGAAAGCAGATTTAATTCGCAAATTCGGTACTTATAGTGGCAAAAAGGAAATTGAGTCGATAGCTGTAGATAATGAGCTGGGCTATATTTACTATTCGGATGAGCAAACCGGTGTGCGGCAATACTACGCCGACCCTGAGAAAGGGAACGCAGAACTGGCCTTGTTCGCTACAAAGGGTTTCGCGGAAGACAACGAAGGGATCTCGATTTATAAGCTGACAGACAGCACCGGCTATATCCTGGTTTCTGACCAGGGAGCAAACCGTTTCCAGGTATTCCGCCGCGAAGGCACGGCCGCAGCCCCTTTTGAACATACACACCTGAAGACGGTTCCTGTGGCGGCCAGGCAAAGTGACGGTTCAGATATCGTACACGTGCCGCTGAACAGCACATTTAAGCACGGTCTTTTCGTGGTGATGAGCAACGACCGGACTTTCCATTATTACCGGTGGGAGGACATAGCCGGCAAGGATTTACAGATCCGGAAATAACCGTTTCGTTTCAGGGGCCGGTCGGGCAATTTACCGGCCTCTAAAACGAATACCTTACGACCAGCCGGGCATTAAAGGGCGTGCCCGGCGTAAAATGGATCTCTTCTACAGGAGCCGGCTCATTTTGCAGCCTGCTTTCGGTAAGGAACTGCGTCTCTTTCCATTTTGTATTCAGCAGGTTGTCTATGCTGATGCCCAGGCTGGTTTTCCGGTAACGGTAGCTTAACGAGAAATCGGTCACCAGATAGCCCCGGGCCGTGACCGAATAGTCTTCATTGGCCGGCCGGTTACCCAGGTAACGGGCTTTCAGACTGCCTGAGAACCTGTTCAGGTCTTTGATGCTCCAGCCGGTAGTAAAGGTGAAAACGGGAGCCAGCGGCAGGTAATCTTCTCCTTTGGGCTCATCTATGGCGCGGGCATGCGTGTAGGTGGCATCGGCATTCCAGAATACTTTATCCGCCAGCTGGTACCGTATGCCGGCGTCTATCCCCTTCCGGGCTGTTCTTCCACCCGGCTCTACTACGGCTTCGTCGCCCACATAGATAAATTCCTGCTCCAGGAAGAGGTACCACAGGGCGCCGTTGATCACCATTCTTGGAAACGGTTTCCAGATGGCGCCCAGGTCGGAACCGTAGGCAGCCGGTAAAATCTCTTTCCCGTTCCGGGGAATTACCACTCGGGTGTCATTGCTGTGGAAGCCTTTGCCCAGCTTGAGAAATACGTTCAGACCGGGACCGGCCGAATACAGGAAATTGAGCTTGGGGCTGACTATGGCTTTGGTTTTGCTTTGGTTTGCGTAAACCGGTTGCAGCAGGTCGATATAACCGAATTTGAAGTAATCTATTCTCGCACCGGCATTGATAAGCCACTTGCCTGCCGTATAATCGGCAGCGGCATAGGCATAGAGGTTAGCCTGGCTGATATCACCGAAGCTCAGCCGGTCTATAATAACAGAACGGTTCAGGGTATGCGAAAGTTCCGTTCCCCGGGTGTAATCGCTTCGCAGACCTGCGCCGGCCTTGTAGGTAAGACGTTCAGATACGCGCTCATGGTATTCGGTCTGCATGCCCGTTATATTCCTGCTTTCCTTTTGTTTGATCTGGTCGCCGTTATCGGGGTCGTTCAGGAAAAAGGTAAAGTTGGAAAACAGCTCAAAATCGTAGTGGCTGAAATAGGCCGTATTCTTTATCCAGGCGTTTTCACTGATCTTTTTATCGTATTGCAGGTTAAAGTTGCTACGGCTGGTATTGCCCCCTTCCGTGCTGTCAATAGCGCCGAAATAAGAGATCAGGCCGGAAGCCACCGCCCGCTCCGGGATCTGCCCGCTGGCATCCCAGCTGCTCTTAAAGTGAGAAACCGACAGCGAGATGCGGTCTCCGGGCGACAGCCGGGCCGTATATTTGCCAAAGAGGTTGTTCCGGTTAAAATTCTGCGGAGCTTTGAAGTAGTTGTCCGTCAGCATGTATTCACCGGCAAAATAGGCGGATTGTCGCTCAGAATTCAGCAAATTGAACATCCCCAGTCCTCTCAGGGTGTTGAACTGTCCTATTTCGGCCGATACGAGACTGCTTTCGAGGCGGTCTTTGGTTTTGAAGGCCACATACCCTGCCGTGGTGAAGTCGCCCTTTTCGGCAAAATAAGGCCCTTTGTCAAAATCGATTTCTTCCACGGTTTCCGGTATAAGAAAATGCAGGTCGGCATAACCCTGTCCGTGGGCGTGCGAAACCATATTTACGGGCATGCCGTCTACGGTGATATTGATATCGGTTCCATGGTCAATGTCAAAACCCCGTAAAAATATCTGCTCGGCCTTGCCTCCGCCGGCATGCTGCCCGATAAACAGGCCCGGCACTTTACGCAGCAGCTCCTGCGAGGTATGCACCGGCTGTGTCTCAATATCGATGGCCGAAAGGGTATTCAGATGCCTGAGCCCGGCCGTAATGGTCACCTGGCCCAGCTCAAACGCTTTTACCTTTAACGCGATGTGAAGGTTCTGAAATTTAGTAACCGCCAGGTAAAAGTTGGCATAGCCGGGATGCGAGACCTCAATGCTGTCTCCTGCCGATACGTGATCAAGCAGGAAGGCCCCGTAACGGTCAGTATGAGCGTGGGTATTTTGCGTAATATTTTGTACCAGGGCTCCTTCTACGGGTGTGCCGGCGGTGTCGGTTATTTTCCCGGTAAGGGTCTGCGCATCAGCGCCTGAACACAGCAAAAGAGTTAAAGTGTAAGCTAAGATGTATCTGATCATGCGGCGATATTATAGACAAAAACGATCTCAGCCTAATAAACGGCCTTGTTTTTTTGAAGAAGGGCCATCAGCACCGACAGGAGAGCCATACCGGTAATTACCCAGGCGCCATGCCCGGCTATCTTCTCCGGTCAGCTGGTAATGTTATTCATAGTGTTCCGATATTTTATTCGTTACACGTCCGTTTACCTTCACCTTGCGCCCGTAAATGGTGGTGTACGCCAGCTTGAAATCAACAGGATCAAGACCCGCCGGAACGTCAAGCGCCTTATAGTATACTTCGTGACCGGTTAGGCTGATCCGGTAGGTCCGGTTACCGGCTGTAAGGGTAAGCTCCTGCGCTTCCTGGTTTTCCAGGGTCGGATTCAGGAAAAAGACATACAATTTGCCTTTGTAGTAAATACCGGAAGAAATGACTTCCGAGTTTTTCCGGCCCCAGAACGGGTAATAAAAATGAATGTAGGTCCAGTCGGTGCTTTTGCTTCCTTCCAGCGGCTTTAAAACGGTTTGCACGGCGGCCAGCTTGGAATGATACCGGCCCCAGTAATCGTCTTTCCCGTACAGGGGCTGGCTTTTGTCGGGTAGCTCGGTACGAAAGGAGCCGTCGTCCCACGACGACAACGCCTGTCCGCCCGACAGCAGCAGCATAAAGGTATCGTAGAAGATCTGGCTCTCTCCTACTTCCCTTACTTCTGTTGAATTCCCGCCGAAGGTCCAGGGCTCGGTTTGCGGCCGGTGCTCTCCGTAAAGCTTGTATTTCACATTAGCCCTGGAAATATCCCATTTCCCTTTTTCAAGGCGGGCCAGCATGAGCAGGTCGTACATGATGCCGTCGGCCCGCCGGTAAATGCCTTCTACCCACATGCCGGTTTCGGGTTCCCAGTACTGGGGATAGGGCCTGGCCAGCCCGTTCTCGTTCCAGTTAAAGCCTTTCCGGGCAATTTCCCGCTTGATGGTGGCTGAACCGTCAGGGGCTATATCCACATATTGACGACCAAACAGCTGCTCACCCGTTTTGCTGTTATTCAGGGCATAGCGGATATTTTCATCGGGGGTGGCCAGCACCGGGGTAGTCCGGTTGTAGATCTTCAGGTTAAAATTTTCATTCCGGTATTTCCGCTTCCCGATCTTATCGGTGGCGATCTTCCCGTTTATTTTTTCGTAAATGTCCGTATGGCTCAGGAAAGGCACTTTGGAGTAAGCACCGGAAGCATCCACATACCAGGTGCTGTTTTTCCAGCCGGCCGAATTCATGAGAATATTGCGTTCGTTGAAAGCTCCCTCGATTTCCTTTTCGGAGAGCTGGGCAACGCTCTGGTAGGCGCTCGCCAACGACCACTTTTGCACCGGCTGTGCATACCAGAAGATACGGTAAGACGGCCCGGCCGCTTCCATCATGCCCTGGTTCAGGTAGCCCAGGAAAGCATAGCTGTTGCCACCGGCCCACTCGTACTGGGTCATGCTTTCTTCGTCAAGCATGATCACGCTTTCATTCAACGGAACCGTATAGCGTTGGTCGTCAATGCTGTTGGCACAGCAGGCAGAGCGGAAAAGATACCGGCCCAGCTCTTTGGCCCCTTCTACGGTAAGCCGGTTGTAGGGGATATTGGTATTGTCGTTTTCAAGGCGGGCTATAGTGGCAATATCGCCGTATTTTCCGCCTGTTTTGCCTTCTTTTACCATATCCCGGGCTGCTACCTTCAGCAGGTAATACAGCTGGTTAAAGTAATAGCTGTTGCGGCCGTCCCATGTCTTGCGCGGCAGGGCACCCAGGTTCACCACGTTGGTAAATCCTTTGGCCAGCAGGTTCACCTTACCGTTCTGCAGCTTTTCATTTTTATACAGCGGAAAACCGTAGCCGCCCACATGGGTAATGCCCTCCGGCACCTCCAGGCTGGCAAATTGCTCCCAGTCGGTAGTATTATTGCCTTTGGGCAGGGCATACGAAACCGAACCGCTGATGCCTGCCGGTACGGGAACTGCTTTAGCGGCGGCCGTTCCCCTCACCCACTCGCCTTCTTCATTCTGCTGGTAGCCCAGGCCCGGCATTTCGGCAGCAGGAAAGTTTGCGGGCGGGTACAGCCCCCCCAACTGGCTATCGCCGCTTTTGATCTGGGCCAGTTGAAAGCTTTTGTTCTGAATGACCGTCCGGGGATCGTTCAGCAGGTTTTTTCCCCGTGGCACCATATACGTGGCGGCGGCATCGCGCTGCACCAGGTAATAGCCGTTTTTAAATTTACGGGCGGCCAGTATCCGGTCAGGAATGTCCCAAAAACCGAGAATTACCTCGCTATTATCCTGGATAACCGATTCCCGGAAGTGGTTTACGGGCGAAAAGCCATGTTTTGCATATTCTTTGACCCGGTAAAAATCAGTGTTCAGGGCCAGAATAAGCGAAAGGGGTATAAGGCTTGCGGCCAGTATTTTCTTCATACATCTTTTAGTCAAAACCAATGCTTTTCATTAATAACGAATAAAGGTGGGGAAATGTGCGGGAAATCCAGCTCGGGGTGGCTGGTGCCGGATAGTTAGTGCCGGAGAATACGGATTTTTTGGATTCTGCTGTATAATTTAAAAAGCCCCGGGTTTTTACCCGGGGCCTCTTCATGAAACTGCATCTTCTTATCTTCCGAAAAGCCCGGCCAGGTTGTCGAGCACGTTACCGGCCTGCGACGAGTTGTTTCCTTTGTTAAAGAAATCACCGGCCAGGTTAACCAGGGCACCCATAGCATCGCCACCGGCAGGAGCTGCCTGCTGACGGCTACCGCCACCCAGCACACTGCCGAGCAGTCCGCCCAGAAGTCCGCCGCCGGCGCTTTGCTGTCCGCCGCCGCCCAGCAGGCTGCCCAGGAGGTCAGTGGCAGAAGAAGACTGCGACTGCTTCTGCTGTCCGAGGTAGCCCATAACCACGGGTGCAAGAACAGCCAGTACGCTACCCACCTGCCCGGCAGAAAGACCGGATTTTTGCGACAGGTTATCGGTAACATAATTGGTGTTGTTGCCGAAAATATGGCCGATGATCTTGCTTCCGTCTTCTGAAGCGCCGCCGGACAGGAGCCCGGAAAGGTTGCCCAGAATTCCACCCGAGTGCTGACTAAGGGCATTGTCAATATTGCTGGCCTGATCTTTATTTTTTGCGTTATAGTTCAATGCCGCGATCATCAGGGGCACAGCAGCCGAAACCACCCACTTGGCTTTGCTTTCATCGATATTCAGCATCCTGGCTATAGACGAGGTAACCGTAGATCCGATACTTCCGGTAATTAAATCTGAAATGTTCATTTTTTGTTTAATAAGTTTAAATACTTTGTTTAGACGGGGCTTTCCCGAATAGTAACCAACAATATTAAAAATTCTTCGGCTTAACCCCATCATTTCCCGGCATATAAATTATCCCGGACCGGCAGGAAACCCTGCCGTACGCCGTTATTTTTAGAGGAGTATACCGTATTATGCAAAATAACCCGTATTTTTGGAAGTCATTAACCCGATCAACCCAACCTCATAACCCCGCTTTCCCCAAATTATAAAGTCTGATCCTGCCCGGGTCCGAACCCCGGAATGGCTATACTTTAAAAATGTATATATAAGATAGATATGCCGCATTTTGCATATAAGGTTCTTTGCTCTTTTTGTTTTGTTCTTACCGGGTTGAGCCCGGTTGCCGCCCGTGCGTTTTCGCCGGCTGATTCATTGAAGGTGGCTGCTATATACCAGACCACCGTTGAGATGATGTACAATCCGCGGGAGTTGAAAATAGACAGCCTGGTTTCCCAATGCCGTATAGGCATCCGGCTGGCCAAAGCGTATCATATCCCTACGTTCATTCCTGATTTTACCACCAACATGGCTTATGGCTATAAGCTCATCGGGCAGCTTGATTCGGCTATTTTTTACGCTTCCCAGGCTTACAGAGAGGCCATAAAGCTGAATTATGTCACAGGGATTTCCCGCAGCGGCTATACGCGTGCCATGATCTTTTTTGACCGGGGCGATGTCAAACCGTCTATTGAGCAGCTGTCAGAAAACCTGCAATTTGCCCGTAAGCACCGGCTGAATATGGCGCTGCACTCCAATTACCTCCTGCTGGCCAACGTTACCGGTTATACCAATAACCTGCTGATCACGGATTATTATGCCGAAAAAGCCTATGGATACCTGGAAGACAGTACGCTGCTTAACGCCTTCCGGGTGCAGAACCGGCTTAAAAGCGCTATCCGGGAAAAGGAAAATGAAAGCGCAGAAAAATTGTACCGCGAATTCAGAGGCCTGGTCTTAAAAGACAAGCAGCGCCTTAATGGAAGCGAGATTCATTTCCTGGTGAGTATTGCCGGCACCTACATGGACTCGGGGAATCCCCGGCGGGCCGTGACCATCCTGGAGGAATTTCTCGAGGGTAACCTGGAAGACAGTGGTTACCCGGAAAATGCCTATTATGCCAACCTGGCAGCTGCTTACCTGAAAAACGGACAGTATGAGAAGGCAGAAAGGATGAACCGGAAAGCCAATACAAACATTTCTCTCTTATTTAACTATATTGAATACCTCATTATACTCAAAACCCAGGCTGCTCTGCAGGAGCGAAAAGGCCTGCAGAAGGAGGCACTGAACACCTGGAAAGAGCTTTACAGGATAGAAGACAGCCTTTCGCATATGAAAAACGAGATCAACTACCTGTTAGTGACCAGCCTGAAGAACCTCGAATCGCTGGAGAATAAATTTGAGTCGGTCAACCGGGAAAATGCGATGCAACGGCAGCTGCTGGAAAAGGAAAAAAGGCAAAACATATTGCTGCTGAGCCTGGTGCTGGTGCTGATCGTTTTCAGCCTGGTGGTGTATGCCTTATTCAGGAAGCTTACGGTGCGCAACCAGAAGATCCTTGAACAGAATGAGGCGATGTCCCGGCAGAGCGAGAGCCTCAGGGAGTCGAATCTTATCAAGGATAAGCTTTTTTCGCTGTTAAGCCACGAGCTGCGGAGCCCGGTGGCCGAGCTGATCACTATCCTGGATGTGAATGAATGGAAGAACAAAGACAATGCGCTGAATCCGTATTTTAAAAATGTGAACCTGAAAGCCAAAGCCATTTATAATACGCTCGACAATATCCTTACCTGGTCTGCCTCCCAGCTGAAGTTCAAGAAAACAGACGTTAAGCCCATGAATATACGGGAAACCGTCAATACGGCGCTGGATCTGAGCCTGCCCTATATTCAGCAAAAAAACATCCGGATCAGCAATGAAGTAAGCGACTCCCTGGTGGATGCCAACGAGAGCTACCTGATGATCATTTTGCGGAATGTGCTGAACAATGCCACCAAATTCACGCTTACCAACGGCAGGATTCGCCTGTACAGCGTGGAAGAAGGCGATTACAGCGGTATAGTGGTACAGGATTCAGGTAAAGGTATGGAACCCGAAACCTTAAAGTCGCTGTTTGTTAATGCCCAGACCAGCTCGGAAGGCACCGAAGGAGAGAAAGGCTCGGGTGTGGGCCTGATGCTTTGCAAAGACCTGATGGACAAGCTGCAGGGAAAGGTAGAGGTTACCAGCGTGTTGAACCGGGGCACCTCGGTAAAGCTCCTGTTTAAGAAAGCCGGGTACTTTGTGCCGTGATCAGGTGCTGCTACCCTATTTTCAGGCCATTTTTCACCGGCTTATCGGCAGTAAGCAGTGTCACTTCCTCTTCATTTACGGCACCCAGCAGGAGAAACTCGCTATTCAGGCCGGCTATCCGCTTGGGTGGAAAGTTCAGCACACCCACCACCTGTTTCCCGATAATCTCTTCCGGGCGATATAAACGGGTCACCTGTGCCGAGGTGGTACGGATGCCCGCTTCTCCGAAATCTACCCGGATCTTATAGGCCGGCTTACGGGCCTCAGCGAAAACTTCCGCGGCTATTATGGTGCCGGTGCGGATGTCTATTTTAGCGAAATCGTCCCAGGTAATGGGTTCCATATCTTTGAAATTTATGATCCGGATTGCGGATAAGGTGATTTGCAAAGTTCGCTCTTTTTGTCCGGATTATCGTTTCTCAGGAATAACTACATTGGCTTTGTATGAGCTTATTGTAGGTGCTGATCTTGTTGTAGAGGGTTTTGCGGTTAATGTTCAGTCGTTGGGCGGCCCGGCTTTTATTGTATTTTTCTTCTTCCAGCACTTTCAGGATTTCTTCGTATTCAGCCACCACGCTCTTGTATTTAAGCCCGCTATCCGGAGCGTTTTCAGGAAGCTTATCCTGGAATTCCCGGCTTTTGTATTCGGCGTTCAATTTCTCCATGAAATCTTCTGCCATGCAGTCGGGGGTGATCTCCCGGCCAGCCATCAGGCAACCCCGGCGGATCACATTCTTCAGCTCGCGGAGATTTCCCGGCCAGGAGTATGCCATAAATTTTTTCAGCAAAGCCGGGCTTACGCCCCTGATCTCCTTGTTTAAATCATCGTTGGTTTCCTGGATGAAGAAATTAATGAAAGGTTCCAGGTCTTCCATCCGCTCCCGTAACGGCGGGATATTGATCTCGAATTCATTCAGGCGGTAATAGAGATCTTCCCTGAACCGGCCGCTTTCCACCGCTTCGGAAAGCCGTTCGTTGGAAGCCACGATGATCCGTACGTTAATATCGATCTCCGTATTGCAGCCTATTTTCTTTATCTTTTTTTCTTCAATGGCCCGCAGCAACAGGATCTGAACCGAATAGTCAAGGTTGCCGATTTCGTCCAGGAAAATCGTCCCGTTATGCGCTGCCTCAAATGCGCCGGTCTTATCTTCAAATGCACCGCTGAAGCTCCCTTTCTTATGGCCGAATAATTCACTGGCTGCCAGCTCCCTGCTTAAGCACCCGCAATCTACGGCCACAAAAGGCCGGTCTTTAAAAACACCTTTGCAGAGGCGCCGGGCCACAGATTCTTTTCCTGTACCGGTTTCCCCGTAAATGATCACTTTAAAGTTGGTATCGGCCACGGTATCGATCTGGGTATACAGCTGGATAGCCGCTTCGCTGAACGCCTCAAAGTACCTGGAACCCGGACCTTTTTTGCGGACAATCAGGGCCGGAGTGCGTACGGTCAGCGTTTTCAGGATATTTTCAAGGACCATTTCTACAGCAAAAGGCCGGGTATAGCAGTATTCCACGCCCAGCTTGGTAAGCGAAATAGCAAGCGCTAAATCAAGGTCATTCAGGATAAAAAATACCGGAATGTAAGGATTTACCTCGTGTATGCTCTTTAAAATCCGCCTGGGACAGCGTTCTGTCATTAACGGGACACAGGCCAGGACGGCATTGCAGTGGCCCCCGCGAATGATTTCAATTCCCTTAATGAGATCCGGTTCCACAATGAGCTGGCAGGAAAGCTCCCTTGCACCGGAAGCAAACATTTCATTTAAGAGAGGATCATGGCTAAGAAATAAGATTTTATTCATATCTGTGGTTAAATAGTTGGTAATCAATAAAGAAATACCTTATATTTTTCAAGGCCTGATGTAAAGCAAACAAATGTGCTGTTCGTTGTTAACGCCCTTTTTTCCGGGTGAAAAAACGGCTATAGATATAACGTGGATTCCCGGCTTTTATTTTCCTTTGCTGCCAGCTTAAATTATCCTGCGGACAGAGGGTGGCGGGAGACGGACTTATAAGCCGTCTCCCGGCCTCCGGCCTGAAATAATGTTGTAAAGCACCACTATCAGCGCAATTACCAGAAGTATATGAATTAAGTTTCCGAGGGCCATGCCCGCTCCCAGGCCAAGCATGCCCAAAATCCATACGAGGATGCAAATCACCGCAATTAACCACAATAGGTTTCTCATAGCTATAGTATTTAGTTTAATGAATAGTCGTAGTTGAATTAAAGCCCGGGCAATTACAGTACCATATTTACCTCCGGCCTTCCTCCATTACCAACAATATACTCATAGTCAGCAAAATATGCAAAACAAATGCCCCGGATAAAAGTTACCGGGTGAGTAAAATAATCAACACCGGAGAATCATGTGTGTAAAAATTTCCACAGTGTTACCCCCAATGCAGTTATGTTCCGGGTTGAGCAAGAATAAGAGGGCAATCGGCCGACCCTCTTATTACTTATTAAAACCCGTTCGGAAAAGAAAAGATGTGAGTTAAAGTGTCTTTTTACTGCTTTCACCGCTTTTAGCGCTTCTGGCCGATGTCTCTTTAAAGCCGGCAACGTCCTGGTCTTCTTCTTCCGCTGCTTCGAGGTTGATATGAGATTCTGCTATATCGGTCAGGAGCAGGTCTGTTTCTTCTTCCTCATCCAGGGTTTTTTCCAGGATATCGGCAATAGCGTCCATATTGAAAGTAAGCGCTATCTGAACGAGTCCGCCGTAGCTTGCGATTTCATAATGCTCTATTTTCTGTGCTGCAATGATAAGCACGGCGTCGCGGGTCATGGACTTTTCCGGAGTTTTGGAAACAATTTCTTCGGCTTCTTTGAGAATACCGGCCATGGCTTCGCATTTTTTGGCTTCCGGCTCCACCTTCAGGGCCTGGAAAACTTTTTCCAGGCGTGAAATGTGTTTTCGGGTCTGCATTTCATGATCTTCCAGCGCTTCTGAAAGCTCTTCTGTGCGAGCCAGCTGTTTATTCTTGCCTAAAGCCGTCTCAATGGCTTTTTCAGCCCAGTACAGGTCTTTGATACCGTCTGTAAAGAACTGGAAAAGAGGCTTATATTTGTTTTCCAGGATTTCCCGGGAAAGCGGAGAGAATGAATCTGAATTTTTCATGCTATTTAAATTAAAAGGTTTTGAAAACAGCTGCCGGCCCGTTCTTTCTGCACTAATCGGATATGCCTGGCCAAAACCGGCTGGCAGCTGTAGTTCGCCGGTTTAACGGTTCCGGCCACCGAAGCCACTCCGGGCTCTTCCGGACGCCTTACCTCCCATGCGGGCTATGCGCGTACGCTGTGCTTTGGACATGGCGGCAAAGCCCCGGCGCGAGTTTCCGGAACCCGAAGAGCTACCCGATCCGCGGGATGAACCGCCCCTGCTTCCTGAAGAGCTTCCGCCCCGCTGTGATCCCGATGAGCCCCGTCCCGATGACGAGGACCGCGACCGGCCAGCGGATGCTCTGCCGGAGCGACCACCCCGGGAAGACCTGCCGGAGCTTCTGCTGCTCCGACCGGAAGAGCCCGAACGCCGGTCATCATCGTCATCCTCATCGTCGTCATAATCCTCATCATCGTAATCCTCGTCATCGTAGTCTTCGTCGTACTCGTCATCATCGTAATCCTCATCGTACGACAATTCATTCATGGCATCTTCGTAACCATGCTGGTACCCCTCCTCATAAGCGGAATCATAATCTTCCTCATCGTAATCGTTATCGCCTGAATAGCGATGGCTTGTGGGTCGGGTGCTTCTTGAACCGGAACCTCTGTTCCCCTGGTGGCTGGCGCTGGAAGAGCGCGATGTGTTACGTTTCATAGTATAAAATTGTTTAGTTTGCCAAAAGAATGGCATACATTGTACCACAAACACAAACTACTTATTATCACACATTTAAAAACAACACAAAGAAGGTACCCTGTGTATTATTATCCTCATTGTGCGGAAGCAGAGCAACACCAGGGACAGGATACTACCGGATCAGGTGGCTATACGGTAGGAGCATTTTCGGAGCGGGCTTATCCTCTCAGATTATACATTTACAAAAGGGCTGACCCGGCCAAATGGTGTACAGATTACCCACAGTGTAGAACATTATACACACTTTAAGTGCTACAGCCTGCCAGCATTCTAAAATACAAAAAACATAAATTACTGTATATAAGTAAATTACAATAAAACATACCCGATCACACCAAAACGGCCTTCTCTTTGCACTACTGGGAGGTATATTCTTAATCTTAAACACATATAACAATGAGCACATTTCAGGATAAGCTAAAAGGAAACTGGAACCAGATCAAAGGGATGTTAAAGCAGGAATGGGCGGATCTTACCGACGACGACCTCCTGTACGAAGAAGGCCGGGAAGATGAGCTGATAGGAAGAATTCAGAAAAAAACGGGGGAAACAAAAGAGCAGATCAATGCGTTTATAGAGGGGTTAAAATTTGACTAAGTCAACGCAACTGTTGCAAAAAGGCTGCCATCACGGCAGCCTTTTTTATAGGAAATGGTCAGGCCATACTATCTCCACCATTAGGATGCAGCACCTGGCCGGTCATGTAGCTGTTTTCTTCCAGCACCAGGAAGAGGTATGAGGGAGCTATTTCGTAAGGCTGGCCTTTGCGGCCCAGAAGGGTATCTTCTCCAAACACAGCCACATGTTCCGGGTCAAACGATGCCGGGATAAGCGGGGTCAGTACGGGCCCCGGCGCTACGGCATTCACCCGGATCTTTTTTTCAGCCAGCTGCAGCGCCAGCGAACGGGTAAACCCGACAATGGCCGCTTTCGTAGCAGCATAATCGACCAGATGGCCGCTCCCCCGGAACGCCGTAACCGATGAGGTGTTGATAATGCAGCCTCCCTTCTTCATGTATTTCAAAGCGGCCTGCGTCAGGTAAAACATGCCGAAAACATTTACGGCAAAAGTCTGGATCAGCTGCTCTTCTTTGATAAGTGAAAGGTCATTTTGCGGATACTGGACGCCCGCATTATTGACCAGGATATCTATCCTGCCAAAAGTATTTATGGTTTCTTCCACCACCTGCCGGCAGAAAGAACGATCGCGGATATCGCCCTGTATGGCTATACCCTCTGCTCCTGCCGCTTTTATCTGTTCCAGGGTGATTGCCGCATCGTCGGGCTCGTTGTAATGAACAATAACGCTCCGTATTCCGTAACCGGCATATAACAGGGCCACGGACTGCCCTATCCCACTGTCGCCACCGGTAATAATGGCTACCTTATCCCGGAGATTAACACCTGCATAAGTCCCGAATGCAGAACAAACAACAGGTTTTTCATCCATTTCGGCGGTTTCCGCCGGCTGATGCTTCAACTGGCTCTTCTGTGGATAATTTTTCATGTGTATAAAATTTTAGCTTTCAGCCTTCAGCTATCAGCCGCAGCGGCGGAGCGCTTATTCATGGGCCGGTTGGTGTGCCCGACTTCTGATAGCTGATAGCTGACTGCTCATGGCTATTTCATGTGCTTAAAAGTTACTGGTTGTTTAAAATGTTCAGTAATCAGAAGAGCGGCTTTCAGGCCGTATTAATGGCGGTGGTCCACTCATTTTTGCCACAGCGGCTGCACCGCAGAATACGGCTTCCGGATTCTTCCACTTTTCCGCAGAACGTACAAACCCTGGGGGCGTGGTTATCCGTCGCGGTGGTATCTACAGGAAAAAGGGGCAGGCCGTAGCGCACTTCCTGTTCAGGATACCGGAGGATGCTCATGGTACCGTCTACTTCCAGCAGCGCGATTTTCACCTGCCCCAGGTGCTCTACCGACTGGTTCCGGAGTTCGGCAAAAAACTCGTTTTGGGAGAAGTCGGTTCTTCTATTCTCTTCGATATTGAACATACCGTTTTTTACGACCACCATTTCCTTCCCTTCCAGCAGGCGGGTAAGCAGCTTCGAACGTGAGGCCAGGAAGGTAATAAGCTTATACCAGGCCAGTACGATGCCGAATACCACGATGGCGTAGAACACCGGCACTTCTTTCTGGAACATCGGGTCACCGGCCGCCGAGCCCAGGGCCAGGATCATAGCCACTTCAAATAAGGTAAGCTGACGTACACCCCGCCGGCCCGTCAGCCGGAGGAGGATAATGATGAGCAGAAACATGCAGGTGGTACGGAGAATGATTTCTCCCGTAAAGGCGAGTTCGGCCTGTTGCAGGCCGGGTATGCGGTATTCCATGTTCTGTTAAATTGTTTTCATGAAAAACGCCGCATTGCTCAAAATGGGATATTGCCTATGCATTTAAAATTTCCGCCAGGTTTCTGGCATGCTCCAGGTGCTTCTGTAAGGTAGGCAATGTTTTCCGTGCCCAGCTGGTCAGCTGCTTGTCTTTCCCGTTCTCTATCTGGCGGAGAAAAGCGTTAACGGTTTTTTCGTGGTCCTCCACCATCTGTCTGGCAAAGGCTTTGTCAAACTCTGTCCCGCTTAAATTGCTTATCCGGGTATAATTGGCCCTGGAGCTTGCTGAAGAGGCATCCGGCAAATCCGTATAATTTTTCCGTTTCACTATCTTTTTCAGCTGGCTGTTTGCTTTCTGGTGATCTGTCACCAGCATTTCAGCAAGCTGCCGCACCGGCTCGGTTGCGCTTTGCTCCAGTGCCAGGTTCCCGAACAATACCTCGGCAATTCCGTCTTCAATGGCACTTTTTACGAACTGGTAGTCGTCTGACTGAGAATAACCGTGCAGATCCCGTTTCCCGTTGATAGCTTGTGTAAGTACCACCATGCTCACAGACATGCCGAGAGCAAATGGCAAAATGTAATTTCTCATGATATTGATGTGATGTTGTTGAAATAGAAAGGCGATAATTGTACCAGGGAAATGGCTGTTTCCCTGATCCGGCACGTCATTTTACCCGTAAGAATCTTGTTATAAAATTCTTAGCTCCCTATTATAAAAATGATCTATACCCTCTTTGAACCTCAGAATTTAAATACTTGCCGTTAGAAGTGTATAGATTTATACACAGGTTGGGGAGTTTTTTATACATGGATGAATTAACAAATAGTCATGGGATACGGATAAGTGTTTAGAGAAGAGACCATATTCAGTTAAGCATTAGAAATTCGAATTGTTGTATCAAACGTTCTTTCTAACGAACATTTTCTAAAGCATAACCCTACAATGAAAGACTTAACCCATATCACTCACCACTCAGAATATCTTTCGGGTCAATCACAGGTAAAAAATACTTGTCTTTGAATACAGTGGGGCTAAGCTCTGTAGCTAATAATGCCCGAGCATGAGAAAATGCAATAGCGTAGAGTTGAATGATCAGATTGTCAGGTATATTGTAGGAATCGTTTTCAACAGTATATACCTGATCTATTCCTTTAACTTCATATACAGTTCGGGCTACATGCTGAACTAACAGCTCGTTTTTTTGAGTATCCGTGATATGGGAAGTAATGTCAAAAGACATAGTCGATTTTTCTCTGTCAACATTTACTTGCACATTCAATTCTCCATTAAGTTTACTATCTATAAGTAAAGAATCTACATAGGCTTCGTCAATGTCAGAAAAACTGAATTTAACAGTGTGAATTTTTACAACACGATATTCAAACCAATTTCTTATTTCTGCCTCCATTCTTATGCGATCTTTTTACTTATCTGGCTGGGAAAAGATATTATTCTGGGTTCCTCCTGACTTAAACTAATACTTGTATAGCCTCCTTCAAAAAAAAATGAATGCTTATAACGGTATTTATTACATCTAAACTCCTCAGCATCTTTAAGTTCAAATACCGGATACTTCCCTATCTTCAATGCTATTTCTATAAGCTTCTCAATACTGAAGTTGATCTGACCATCATTAAGTATCTGTGATACACGTCCCTTACTTATTCCTAAATGAGCTGCTAACTGGGTTCTATTCTGATGTTTTTTTTCCATGTAATCCAATATGGAATTATACATCATACCGTTGACTCCTTCAATCCAATAACCCGGTTCACGCAGGATTCTCTCTATTCTGTCATTACTTGTTCTCATCAATATACTCCTTTATTAGCTTTAAAACACCCTTTATATCTTTGTCCTGATCACTTTTCATACCGCCGGTAACTATTATACGCCCCGTTCTTTCCTCATGGAACAGATAAACTCTGATTACTCCCGATTTGGCTTCGTAAATTTTGCAGTTTAGCTTATGGCCTTCAATGGGTCTGAATTTACTTTTAGGCCGCCGGTTTAAATTAGCCGTGTCTTCTATAATTCTAATACTTGCTGCTAAGTTCGACATAAGGTTACCAGCTTGCTCAACTTCATCAAAAAATTGCTCAAATAAGCTTTCTCCGTTTTTATACAGTTCAAACACCTTTATCTTAGTGCTTGGGGAGACATTGCGGGACAAAAATATTGAAAATTTCTTCAATTTGTTTAGTTATAGCTAAATTGTTGGATTTTTATTTTACGCTGAATGTAAATATAGTAGTTATTCAATAAATATTCATAAAATTAAGTTTATACTCATTTTAACATCTGCCCGCTTATACTTCCCCGCCTCTACCGGTACTTCGGTAAAACCCAGCTTTTTATAAATACCAATGGCGGGCTTGAGGGAGGAATGCGTATACAGCACCAGCTCTTTCATGCCCATTTCACGGGCTGTGCTGATGGCGGAACGGCATAATAATTGGCCTGCTCCGAGACCATGGAAAGCCTCGTTTACACCCATTTTAGCCATTTCCACGGTTTGATCACCAGCCATTTTCAAAGCCACGGTACCTATTACCTGGCCGTTATATACCGCAAAGAGAATCTTCCCTCCCTCTTTGAGAATGGCTTCTTCCGGGTTGGACAATACCCACCGGTCAATTTCTTCCAGCACAAAGTATTTCTCTATCCACGCTTTGTTCAGCGCCTCAAAGTATGGTTTCCATTCGGGCCGGAATTCTTCTATAATGATCGTATTCATCTCAAAAAACTTTTATGCTGCACCCGGTTCACATCGACCGGGAAATAGTTACTTACCGCCCATTTTCCCATATCCTTTATTAATGCAATACACCCCGCTCAGCGCCGCCGCCAACGCCAGGAAGGTATGCCCGTCAGCGGCTCCTGCAGGAAGAAATAGCCCAGCAAAATAGCGATAAACGGGTTGATGTAGGCATAAAGAGACGAAACACCGATGGGCAGGTGCTTCAGCGCATACACAAAGCAGGAATAGCCCACAACAGAGCCGAAAACGATCAGGTAAACAAGCGCCCAGATGCTCGGCGCCGTAACGGTCTTCAGCTCGCGGTAGTCGTCGAGGAAAAGGCTAAGCAGCAATAGCGCCAGGCCGCCGAAGAAGAGCTGCAGGGCGGCGTTTTGCAGCACATTACTGCTGCCTGAGGTTTTATGCTTGGTATAAACGCTGCCCGCCGCCCAGATCAGGCAGGAGAAAAAGGTGATCAGCATACCGCTAAGATATTCCGGCCGGGCCAGGTCTCTGAGGTTGTCACGAAAGATGAGCACTATGCCCACACAACCCAGGAAAAGCCCGGTCATGATCAGCCGGTGGGGCCTGCGCCGGTCGAGCCCGGAGGCGTAATTGATCAGCACCACAAACACCGGGATCAGCGAGAGGATCAGCGCCGCCAGTCCGCTGGGTATATACCGTTCGCACCAGCCCACCACACCGTTGCCCAGGGCCAGCATCAGTATGCCGGGAATGGCCTGATGCAGGACATCCGTACGGGTAATCTTCAGTTTTCCTGCCAGCCCCAATCCCAACAGGAGTGATCCGCCCGCTGCAACCTGCCGGATGCCCGAAAACAGGAACGGCGGAAAGGTTTCCACACCGATACGAAGGGCAAAATAGGTGGTGCCCCACAAAAGACAAACTACTGCCAGGGCAGCATAGGCCCACAGGTTTTGGGTTTCAGAGATAGATCGCGACTCCATTCAAGCATAAATTAACAGGTTACGGCATCATTTTACCATTGGGCCCGATCGTATTGCACCGGCCAGTCTATCGTCTCTTTCAGCTCGTGTGCCGCCCGCAAAGGAAAATGCGGGTCTCTCAAAAATTCACGGGCCAATAAAATGAGGTCGGCATCGCCGTTTACCAGGATCGATTCGGCCTGGATGGCGTTGGTGATCAACCCTACGGCAGACGTAACAGCACCCGTTTCACGCTTTACCCTGGAGGCAAAAGGCAGCTGGTAAGCCGGCCCCACGCTGATCTTCTGGTGGCTGACCAGCCCGCCGCTGGTGACATCCATCACATCCACACCCCGCTCTTTCAGGATACGTGCCAGCGCCACGGCGTCATCGGGCGTCCAGCCGCCTTCGGCCCAGTCGGTACCGGGTATCCGTACAAAAAGCGGGATTCCGGCAGGTAAAACGTTCTGCACGCGCCCGGTTATTTCCAGCAGGAGGCGAACCCGGTTGTCAAAGCTTCCACCGTACCCGTCGCTACGCTGATTGGTTAAAGGAGACAGGAACTGGTGCAGGAGATAGCCGTGAGAGGCATGAATCTCAATCACCTCAAACCCGGCTTTCAATGCCCTTAAAGTAGCCTGTTCAAAGTCGCTGATCACTTTTTCTATACCGGCAGCATCTAACGCCACCGGCTGGGGATAGTCTTCAGAATAGACCAGCGCCGACGGCGCCAGCACCTGCCAGCCGCCTTCTTCCGGCTCTACCCTGCCCCGGCCCTTCCACGGCGCATGGGTGCTGGCTTTCCGGCCGGCATGGGCCAGCTGGATACCGGCTACACTGCCCTGCTGCTTCAGAAAGGCCGTAATCCGGCTTAGCTTTTCAATATGTTCGTCTTTCCAGAGGCCGAGATCCTGCGGAGAAATACGCGCTTCCGGCGAAATACCAGTAGCTTCTACCATGACGAGGCCCGCACCGCCAATGGCAAAACCGCCCAGGTGAACCAGGTGCCAGTCGGCTGCAAAACCATCGGTGGCAGTGTACTGGCACATAGGTGAAACCACAATCCTGTTTTTCAGGGTAACGCCTTTGAGGCGAAGGGGACTAAATAAACGGGTCATAAGTTTTCTTCAGGTAATTATATCTTTTTCTTTTGCGGGAGTGACAGATCCGGATAACCACTTAGCTCAATTTTTTTTATCCCCCGATATATATACCGGTACCAAAACATTCCTGTTGGTAAAGCTGCCATCGCCTAACTGGCCCTCTCTATTAAATCCGCAAGCCCACAAAGTATTATCATTTTTTAACACCAAATTATGAGCACCTCCGGAACTTACCGCTTTTACATTATCACTGACTTTAACAAGATCTCTCCGGTTAACCCCTGTTCCGTCACCCAGTTCATTGTGAAAATTATAGCCACATGCCCAGAGAGTATTATCGCTTTTCAGCACTAAAGTATGCGCATATCCGGCACTAACAGCTTTTACATTGTCTGTAATTTTGATAAGCTCATTTCGGGAGGTATTCGTGCCGTTGCCTAACTGGCCATAATCGTTCCACCCGCAAGCCCAAAGCGTGTTATCGTTTTTCACAACCAGTGTATGTGCCCATCCCACACTAACCGTCTTTACATTATCCGTGATCTTAATGAATTCTTTCCGGGTAGTGTGGGTACCGTCGCCCAATTGACCGAATTCATTCCACCCGCATGACCATAACGTGTTATCGTTCTTCAGGATCAGCGTGTGAGCCTTCCCTGCACCTACCGCTTTAACATTGTCCATGATTTTAATGAGATCTTTCTGAGTATAAATCGTATCATTGCCTAACCATTGGTAATCATTGCTTCCGCAGGCCCACAACGTGTTATCATTCTTAAGAACCAATGTATGATGCCCTGCTGCATTCACGGCTTTTACATTATCGGTGATCTGAATAAGCTCTTTCCGGTCTATAGTGGTACCATCTCCCAGCTGGCCTTCCGAATTCCTGCCGCATGTCCAGAGCGTATTATCGTTTTTCAATACTAATGTATGGTAATCCCCCGTGCTTACTGCTTTTACATCAGCATACACTTTTACCAGAGTACTCTGCTTTCTGGTTAAACCATCGCTCAATTGGTCGAAACCGTCCGTAAACCCGCATCCCCAAAGGGTATTATCCCCTTTCAGAACAAAGGTACTCACCTCCCCCGTTGCTAACTGCACAATATCATCCGGTTTGGCCGGCTCTACCGTCTCTTTACTGCCCGGTTCTCCACAACCGGTAAACAGGCCTGCCAGCATAAGCAGCATTATCTTGTTCTTCATAGCATAAAAGTTTATTTGTGAATATTCTCATCCTTCTCCATGGCCGATATCACGCCCTCCGCTTCTTCGTGCCCTCCACATTCGGTAAAAACCCGGTAATAATACCCAGCAAGGGCAGGTAAGCGCAAATCGAAAATACATATTCAATACTGGTCCTGTCGGCCAGCCAGCCCAGAACGGCCGACCCGATACCGCCCATTCCGAAAGCAAAACCGAAAAACAGGCCGGCCACCGTTCCTACTTTTCCCGGGATCAGGTCAGTGGCATAGACCAGTATGGCAGAAAACGCCGATGAGATGATCAGGCCGATGATCACCGCCAGGAAAACGGTCATGTACAGGCCCGTATGCGGCAGCAGAAGCGTAAAAGGAGCCGCACCGAGGATAGACACCCAGATCACCAGCTTCCGGCCGTAGCGGTCACCTGCCGGGCCGCCCAGTATGGTACCCGCCGCTACCGCCGCCAGGAAAGCGAACAGGTATATCTGCGACTGCTGCACGCTGACATGAAACTTATCGATCAGGTAAAAGGTGAAATAGCTCGACATGGAGGCCATGTAGAAATATTTGGAGAAAATAAGCACCAGCAGGATACCAATGGAAACGGTGATCCGCCTGCGCGAAACCACCGGCCCTCCGGCCACTGCCGCCGGCCGGCTGCTTCTGCGGCTCAGGTTTTGCTGGTACCATTTGCCTACAAAGGTCAGTAAAATCATGCCCATAAAGGCCACTACCCCGAACCAGCCGATGTATTTTTGCCCGAAAGGCACCACGATCAGCGCTGCCAGGAGCGGACCGCCGGCGCTGCCCGCATTGCCGCCTACCTGGAAAATCGATTGCGCCAGGCCCTTCCGGCCGCCCGACGCCAGGTGCGCCACCCGCGAGGCCTCCGGGTGAAAAACCGAAGAGCCCATGCCGATGAGGCTGACCGACAGTAGAATATGGATATAGTCTTTCGCAAAAGCCAGGAACAAAAGACCCGTAAGTGAAAACAGCATACCCAGCGGTAACGACCGCGGCGTAGGGTGCTTATCGGTATACAGGCCTACAAAAGGCTGCAGCAGCGAAGCCGTTAGCTGGAAAACAAGGGTGATCACGCCAATCTGTGCAAACGTCAGCGTATAATTCTCCTTCAGCAGGGGGTATACCGACGGTATGACCGACTGGATCACGTCGTTCAGCATGTGCGAAAAGCTGATGGCAAATAAGATGGGGTATACAGTTTGCGGACCTTGTAAGCTGTACGCTTCGGTCCGGCTACGGGTTTGGCTCATACACAAAATAAATGTCCGCAAATTTGAGAGGTTTTTGACCGTAATCCTACCGGATTTATGAAAATATTGTTCCTTATCGGGTACAACAATATGTCAATTGCCCGGAAAAATTCGTTTTATATATAAAGGCAATGACCTGTCAATATGAACAGAATCAGCATTCCTTCACATACACGTTTCAGTCTGATACCGACCTCTGGAAAGTGGTAGCCAAAATGTAATTCCGGTTCAGCGACCGGAGTTTCATCTATGCAGGATAGCCCCGCTACAGCAGAAAGGACGCCGGCAAACCAGAGACCGGAACCGTTAGTCACGAAAACCAAACACCAACACATGAACAAAATTGCACTCATCGGCAATTTCCCGCCGCGGAA
Source organism: Leadbetterella sp. DM7 (assembly GCF_040829825.2). Classification (NCBI taxonomy): domain Bacteria; kingdom Pseudomonadati; phylum Bacteroidota; class Cytophagia; order Cytophagales; family Leadbetterellaceae; genus Leadbetterella; species Leadbetterella sp. DM7. Next base: position 317,623 of record NZ_JBFOLH020000003.1, read on the forward strand.
ATGTGGGATTGCCACCTTTACAAAAGACCTGCTGGAAGGTATCAGGAACAACGATACATCCGTGTCTGTAATCGCCATGAACGACGGGCTGAAAAACTACAACTATCCTCCCGACGTTGAGTTTGAAATTGAACAAAACGAGATAGCCTCGTACATCAATGCCGCTAATTTCCTGAACACCAATAATTTCGACGCTGTGATCCTGCAGCACGAGTTCGGAATTTTCGGCGGACGCGACGGCCGGCACATTATCCAGCTTCTCAAACGACTACAGATGCCCGTCATCACCACCCTGCACACCATCCTGGATAACCCCTCCGACGGCCAGAAAGCCGTACTGCAGGAAATTGCCGGCATCTCTAAAAAGCTGATCAGCATCTCCCAAAAGGGAATTGAAATTCTCCGGGATACCTACGGTATTTCTGCATCCAAATGCGAACATATCCACCACGGAGTGCACAAAATAGAAACGCAGGATACCCGTAAAATAAAGCAGAAGCTCGGCATAGACACTCAAAAAGTATTGCTGACCTTCGGTCTTCTTTCCAGGAACAAATCGATCGAAGTGGTCATCAAAGCATTGCCCCGGGTGGTGGAAAACCACCCGGACGTGATCTATATTGTCCTGGGCGAAACGCACCCCCATGTGCTCAAGCACCAGGGCGAAGACTACCGCCACTCGCTCATACGCCTGGTAAACAAGCTGAAACTAGAGAAAAACGTCATATTTATCAATCGTTTCGTATCCAACAAAGAGCTGTTCGAATTCCTCAAAATAGCCGATATTTACGTCATCCCCTACCTGGGTGAGAAGCAGATATCCTCGGGCACCCTTATCTATACCATGGGAGCAGGCACACCCATTATTTCCACGCCGTTCTGGTACGCACAGGAAATGCTTGCCGGCAACCGGGGAATCCTGTTCGATTTTAACGATTCGGAACAGTTGAGCGGGAAGATCATCTACCTGCTCGACAACGAGGCCGAACGCGGGCAGATGGGGAATAATGCGCTGGCCCTAGCGGAACAATGTTACTGGCCGAATATCGGCCGGCAGTACGTGGAGCTGCTGAAAACGCTGATCGAAGAAGACCAGGCCGCCAGCCGGTACCGGATGGCCAACGATATGGAATTTGCCTTCCAGCTGCCCCCGCTTAACCTGCTTCACCTGCGGGTGCTTACCGATGACACGGGCATATTGCAGCATTCCCGCTACAACATTCCCGACCGCGCGCACGGCTATTGCCTGGACGACAACACCCGGGCCCTGATGCTTTCCGTCATGCTGCAGACCGATGTACAGGATACCGACCGGCTGAACCGCCTGACCAGCATCTACCTGTCGTTTATCGACTATGCCTTCAATCCTTCCAACGGGAAATTCCGGAACTTCATGTCGTATGAACGGAAATGGCTGGAAGAAGAAGGTTCGGAAGACAGTGCAGGCCGGACCATGTGGGCGCTGGGCTATACGGCCGCCTACACACGTGTCAGCAATTTCTACTATCATTCCGACAGCCTGTTTAAAAGAGGGCTGGAAAGCACCGGCTACATCACCCATCCGCGTGCGCTGGCTTACCTCATCCTTGGCCTGGTTCACCATGCCGGAGTACACCGGGAAGCGGAGGTTATCCGTATTCTTGAAAGCAAAGCGCAGCAGCTGTCCTCATTTTTTGATCCAACCATAGACCGTGACTGGCTGTGGTACGATACGGTGGTCACCTATGCCAACAGCCGTATACCCCAGGCACTGATTGCCGCGGGAATATTTCTCAAAAAGCCCGGCATGATCAGCAGGGGCTTCAGGATACTCGACTGGCTGATTGAAAAGCAGTTTATCGACAACCTCTTTTCCCCGATAGGAAACAAAGGCTGGCTTACCCCCGAAGGCAAAGCCCTTTTCGATCAGCAGCCCCTCGAAGCGCACGGTATGCTGGATGCCTGCCTGCAGGCAGAAGAGTATGTAAAAGACGGAAAATATGCCGATTACGCCCTGAAAGCATTTGCCTGGTTTATGGGCGAGAACAACGCTTCTTCCGTATTGTACGACTTTGCCAGCGGAGGCTGCCGCGACGGCCTGCATCCCGATGGCGTCAACCTGAACCAGGGGGCAGAATCCACCTTGTCGTGGCTGATGTCGCTGATCAGCATTTCCTATTATCTCAGGAGTAAAAGTAAATAATATATGATTCCCGTTAAAAAGCTTCCGATCAAGATCGTTCCCTCGTCTACCCGGACGCTCATCCGTCCGTTTGTACCGGGTAGCAGCTCCCAGGTTGAGCATATCCTCTTCCGGGTCTTCTCTACCCCGCCCGAAGAGCGGCAAAAAGTCATGCGAAATATCTATGAGCGCCTCGAGCTGCCCGACGAAGACATACGATCGATCTTTCTCCGGCATTTTGAAAATATCAGCAGCCGGATTCCCTCCAATATTGAAATTACCCATGAGCAGAAAGAGTTTATCGGCGCATGCTTTACGCAGCAGTACTCCCTGGAGTCGACCGCCCTGTTCAACCCATCGATCGTGCCTCACCCGGTTCAGGACAAAGAAGGAGTTACCCGCTTTATTATCAGCCTGCGCGCCATAGGCGAAGGCCACATTTCTTCCATCACCTTTATGGAAGGCGAGATCGATGCCTCTTTCCGGATCACCCTGCAGGAAAACTCGCCGGTGATCTACGAATCCCAACGAAAAGCGCACCTCTATGAAAGAGATCTTTTTATACGGAAATCCAATGAGCTGGGTATTCTTTCCGATCTGAACAATTCCCTGCTGAAGCGTTTACCCGATCATTTCACGTTTGACGAGCTGGAACGGGCCATCAATAAAATCCGGAATTCGAATGTGCTCATCAGCAATACCGAGCTCGAAAGGGGGCTGAACAGTGTCCGCATGCTGGCTTTGTCGAACTTCACCCTGAACTTTTCCACCGACACCATTTCGGAAAGAGCCATCTACCCGGCTTCTCCTTCCCAAAGCAACGGGCTCGAAGATGCCCGTTTCGTTAAATTTACCGAAGACGACGGCAGTACCATCTATTATGCCACGTTTACGGCTTACGACGGCAAAACCGTCATGCCCGAGCTGCTCGAAACCTACGATTTTAAAGAATTTAAAGTCTCTACCCTGAACGGATCTGCCGCCAAAAACAAAGGCATGGCGCTTTTCCCCAGGAAGGTGAACGGCAATTACATGATGCTGGGCCGGCAGGACAACGAATCGTTATACATCATGAGTTCAGATAACCCCTATTTCTGGCACGATTACCAACCGCTGGTCAAACCTACCTTTAACTGGGAGCTGATCCAGATCGGGAACTGCGGCTCACCCATCGAAATTGACGAAGGCTGGCTGGTGATCACCCACGGCGTGGGCCCGGTAAGAACGTATTCGCTGGGAGTGATCCTGCTCGACAAAGATGAGCCCTGGCGGGTGATCGGGCGCCTGAAAGAGCCCCTGCTTGAGCCCACCAAAGAAGAAAGGTTCGGCTATGTGCCCAATGTTTTGTATACCTGCGGAGCCATGGCTATCGGGCGCACCCTTGTTCTGCCCTATGCCATCGGCGATGTGGTCACTACCTTCACCCTGGTAAGCATCGATGAGCTGGTTCGCCGCATGAGCGAATAATAACCGGCAATGAACCCGTCTTTCACGAAGCCAATAAACGAAAAAAGGGAGATTTCGCGAAGAAATCCCCCTTTTTTGCAGAGAGAGAGGGATTCGAACCCCCGGACCTGTTACAGTCAACGGTTTTCAAGACCGCCGCATTCGACCACTCTGCCATCTCTCTTTCGATAACGTTTCTGTTAAATCGGATGCAAAGATAGAGTTTTTTTCTCTCACCGCAATAGCCCCTGTCACTTTTTTTGTGAAAATTTCATGAGCTGCCCAATAAGCCCGCAAAATCAGAATAAGGCGGAACCTTCTTCTCCGGATCGGCGGCAAAGGGCTTTCCTGCATCCAGCAGATCGCTCACCACCCTTACCACCAGGTGCTGCACGGCTTCGAGAATCTCTTCGTTTGTATGGTTTTCTACTTCTAAAATTAAATTACTGTCTAATCGTCTAAAAGAATAGAATTTTATTTCATATTTCGCATTTTTACCATATACTTCACTAATCAGGAATTTATAAAGCAATAATTGACGAAATTTATCCAGCTCCGGCAAGGCCAGATATTCTTCTAACGAATACTCCTTCTTGTAGGGCGGATATTTGATTTTCGCCGGATCCACATCGCCGGTTTTATAATCGATCACCACCAGGCGGTCACCGTGGCGCTCTATTTTATCCACCGTTCCCTCCAGCCGCACAGGGGTGCCGTCGATCTCCAGCGTGGTCTGAAATTTTTTCTCCAGTCCTTCAATGTAAAAAGGCCCGGTAAACTCTCTCAGCCGCTTGTCAAAATACTTACCTACCAATTCGGCCGCCAGGGTTTTCAGTACTGCATTGAGCCCGTACTTAAAATCAAAATCAGGCTGGCTTTCGGCCACCAGCGCATCAAAAGAAGCAAGCGCATATTGTTTCTGGTTTTCCAGCACTTCCCTGGTAATCAATGCCCCCACGTACGATTCATCGGTTTTTTCCAGTACATAATGCACAATAGAACCGAATACATTATACCCGATGGCCGCGTCATCCTGCTCCCTTCGCCTTATTCTTTCAATATACTTCCAGTAGAAGCTCAGCTCATTGACAAAGTATTCGTTCAGGGAGGTAGCGCTTAGTCCCCTCTGGCTCAGAAAATGCCTTACTTTCTGCAGGATCTCCGGTGTCTTTTCTACCTGGAAAGCCTGCGGAGGCATAGAACCAGCAGGTAAAACAGCTACTTCAGGATAAAAAAATCTCATTTTGTCGTTTAGGGGTAACAGCTCTTCTTCCAGCTGGTACAAAAAGCGGCTGCGCTCTTTGCGGCCCACACCCGTGCCCGTATCCAAAGGGTACAGGATATTCACCTTCCGGGCCCGCTGCAGCAACCGGAAAAAATGGTAAGCCATGATGGCATCCTGGTCGGAATACGACGGCAGGTCAAAGTATACATGCGCATCATAAGGAATAAACGAGTTGTTTTTCTTTCCCGAAGGCAGGTTACCCTCCGAAAACGACAAAAAGGTGATTTCTTCAAAATCCAGGCAGCGGGTCTCCAGCATGCTCATCACCTGCAGGCGGGCATCGGGTTGCTTTTCAAACGGAAGGCTCAGGTTTTTGGCCACTTCATTGAACAAAATCCGGAACGAAGCCGCCGAGAGCCCCTTTACAGCCCGCGACTTCAGGATTTCCAGCTTCTGAAGCAGGGTAACGGCAAACGGCGATTCTTCCGACTTCGATCCCGCCAGCGCCGCCAGGAACCGTTCTGCTGCGGCCAGGAACGACAGCGGCTCCCGGATAAGCGCTATGGCCTCAAACAGTCCGCTTCCTTTTAACTGCAGGTTTTTACGGGCCATGTACAGGTGGGTGCTTCGTGCCAGCTGCTTTTCCCATTGGGCTACCTGCCGCTCACCCGCCTCCCGGATCATCACACTTTTCAGCAGCTCGTTCCCCATCAGGGCACGCACCAGGTCAAGCCGGAGATTTTCTCCCTCCGTGTCCATGACCCGGAGCAGGATTTCCAGCGCCGGCATCAGCATAGACCCTTTTAAGGCCGCCCCTCCTGAAATATTCACTTTAAAATCAAGCGCAGGCACCTGGATAAACAAAGCCGGGAAATCACTTTCATCCAATACCACCAGGGCGTGGCTCTGCGCCGAAGACCGGGCCGCCAGGTCAGTGGCCAGCCTGGCCTGCAGGGTTTTAGCGCTCAATTCATACACATGTACCTCACGGGCACTTTCCTGCAGCAGGTTTCCCTGGAAATTCCATTCAGCCCCGTATCTCCCTGATTTTTTGTAGCTCCGCAGCTTTTTCCCGGCTTTATCCCGGGAATTCATATAAAAATCATCCGAATCCCAGATACATTCCGCCCGTTTTGCCCTGATCAGGGTAGTAATGATTCTTTCTTCCGCCCGGCTAAGCGCATTTAAGCCTATAAAATAGAAGAACCCGCTTTCGGGGATGTGACGGGTGGCTTCCCGGTAAGCCATGCCCGTATAGCTCAGCCCTTTTTCGGGTAAAATCTCGTTCAACCGGTCATAAACGGCCGCCATTTTATCAAAAAAGGTAAAATATTCCGATGAAACGGCCGAAAATTCATGCTCTTCCAGGTCCCAGCGCTTCAGGGCCTCGGCCTCGCTCATGTAGCGGAACAGCTCGTGCGGATCCGGCAGGAGCGCCGAGTCGATCAGGTCAAAATCACGGATCAACGTAGGCGCCCAGCTCAGGAATTTCTCAAACGACTGCCCGGGATCGAGCACTTTCCATTGCTCATAGCTTTCAAAATACAGGTCAATGGGATCTATGGGCTTCAGGCCCGACAAGCCCTGGATAAAATCATCTATAGAGCTGATTTCCGGCGAAAAAAACGGGATCGACGACAAGCCTGCCAGCTCGTTCCGGAAATACAGGGCGGCCCTCCGGCTGGGCAGCACAATTTTCAGCTCCTGAAGCGCATTCAGCCCGTGTTTTTCAAAAATATACGCCGCCGCCCGGCCAAGAAAACTATTCATAATGCTGTTATATATCCATTGACGAAAACGGAGCACCGGACTGCACTGCACTAACCACCCGGCACTAAACTACCGAACTAAGCAACGAAATTATAAGGTTTTCTGCTCCTTTTGCCGTTATTTTGCAAGATACTACATTATTCATGATTCAAAGCTTAAAGATAGGTATATTGGGTGGCGGGCAGCTCGGGAAAATGTTGATCCAGACCGCCCTTGATCTTGACCTTGATATCGCCGTTTTAGATCCCGATCCCGAATGCTCCTGTTCCTGTATTGCTAACCGTTTTGTATGCGGCTCCATTACCGATTACGATACCGTATATGCCTTCGGAAAAGACCTCGACCTCATTACCATTGAAATTGAGAATGTCAATATCGAAGCGCTGAAACAGCTGGAAAAAGAAGGAAAATCGGTTTTCCCGCAACCGGCGGTCATTGACACCATCAAAAACAAAAGCCGGCAAAAGCAGTTTTTTGCCGGGCACGATATTCCTACCTCGCCTTTTCTTCTTGTAAAAAACCGGGAAGAGGTGATGCAACACGCCAGCTTCCTGCCGGCCGTCAACAAGCTGTCGGTAGGTGGGTATGACGGCAGGGGCGTGCAGGTGCTCCGAACGGAGGCCGACCTCGGCAAAGCCTTTGATGCCGATGGCCTGCTGGAGAAGTTTGTCGATTTTGAAAAAGAGCTGGCCGTAATCGTTGCCCGCAACAGCCAGGGGGAAACCCGGTGCTTCCCGCCCGTGGAGATGGTATTTCACCCGGTGGCCAACCTGGTCGAATACCAGTTCTCTCCCGCCGGTATACCGGAAGACATCAGCAGAAAAGCAGAAGGAATTGCCGAAAAAACAGCCCGCGCCTTCGGCATAACCGGCTTACTGGCGGTAGAAATGTTTCTCACCCGTGACGGTGACATCCTGGTGAACGAAGTAGCCCCCCGCCCCCATAACAGCGGGCACCATACCCAGAAAGCCAATGCCGTTTCACAATTTGACCAGCACTGGCGGGCTATTCTGAACCTGCCGCTGGGCAACACCACTCCTTTCTCCCTGGCCGCTATGGTCAATATCCTGGGTGAAGAAGGGCATACCGGTGAAGCGGAAGTGCTGGGGCTCGACAAAATCCTGGAGATACCCGATGCCTACCCCTTCTTCTACGGGAAGAAGCAGACCAAGCCTTTCCGGAAAATGGGGCATGTCAGTATTTTGGCTGCAGATTTTGAAAACTTAAAAGAAAAGGTCAATTTTGTACAGAATAATCTCAAAGTAATATCAAAGAACAAATGATAGGAATCATAATGGGGAGTATTTCGGACCTGAACATTATGCAGGGTGCCGCAGATATACTGGAGAAATTTGATATTCCTTACGAAATTGAGATCGTGTCAGCACACCGCACACCACAGAAAATGGTGGAATATGCCACTTCAGCCGCTGAAAGAGGCCTGAAAGTGATCATTGCCGGTGCCGGTGGCGCGGCTCACCTGCCGGGCATGGTAGCCTCATGCACCATTCTGCCCGTTATTGGCGTTCCCGTGAAATCAGGCAACTCCATTGACGGCTGGGATTCGGTTTTGTCTATCCTGCAGATGCCCTCAGGCGTACCCGTAGCCACGGTAGCGCTGAATGCCGCACAAAATGCCGGCCTGCTGGCCGTACAGATCCTGGCCACTTCTTCTCCTTCTGTAGCGCTCAGGCTGCTCGAATACAAAGAAGAGCTCAAAGAAAAAGTGACCCGGATGAACGAAGAACTTAAAAACAGCTTTCAATAATATGGAATTTGAAGAGAGAAACGAGGAGCGAAACCGTAAGCCCAAAACCACAGGCACCAATACCCCGGCAATTGTGCTGGGCATACTTTTCGGAATAGTGGTATTGCTTTTATATGCCGGCTGGAACCTGATGTCTGACGATGCCAGCAATATCACCGATATGAAAAGCATGGAAAAAATTGACAGCACCGATTCTGACGTAGTGGAAACCTCCACGCCCATAGCCGAAGAACGCGAAGAGATTGTGGAAGAGCCCGAACCGGAGCCCGCCCCCGTGGTGACCCCTCCAAAACCGGTAGAAACACCTGCCAAATCGACCTACAAAGGCGAAACCGCCATTCATGTGGTCACAGAAGGCGAAACCTTTTTCGGCATTGCCAATAAATTCAATACCAGCAGCGATAACCTCAAAGCCCTGAACCCCGACGTTAACCCGAACGGTATTAAAGTAGGGGTAACCAAAATAAAAGTGCCCGTTCAGGCCGTGCACACCGTTGGCCCCGGCGATATCCTCCGGGTGGTGGCCAGCAAGTACGGTATCACCCTTGAGGCGCTCATGGCCGCCAATGGCAAGAAAAAGAACAACGCCCAACGGGGAGAAAAGCTCCTGATCCCCCATAAAAAGAAAGTATAAACAAAAAGGCTGCCCCGAAAGGCAGCCTTTTTTAAACAGGTCAGTAAGCCGAATTCTGTTTTATTCTGTCATTTATCTGGGAAAGCAGTCACCTGCCTCCTCAATCAACCTACCCTCCGGCTGGAACGAGCCGCTCTTTAGCGCCGGTTTATTTGGTCTTTCAGCTCATGAGGTTTACCTGAACCGCATATTTCGCAATATACGTGGGGGTCTCTTACACCTCCTTTTCACCCTTACCCTTCAACAAGCTCCGGGCGGTAATTTTCTGTGGCACTGGCTGTGGAGACAGAATCTCCCCTACCCGTTAGGTAGCATGATGCTCTGTGCTGTTCGGACTTTCCTCCGCGGCCGGGGGGCCGGGGCGACAGATCAACCTGTTGTAATGCAAAAATACGCTATAACCCGCAGAGGTACAAAATTTTCCGCACCGGTTACATGCCTTTCACGATCAATTGTACTTTGGCGCGCGAATTCACGACCGCCAAAATGGCCTCATCGGTGACAATCACCTGGTCTGGCTCTACCGACAAAATCTCTCCCCGCATACGAATGCCCTTCGAAAACTCCGAATTGATGGTTTCGTGCACGCTCTTTCTTGAATATTCAATAATATCGTTCAGCGGCAGGCCGAATTCCTGCGCAATCCGTCTTTCCAGCGTGCCTTCCAGCAGCCAGGCCGCTGCCCTGTGCAGCAGGTTCCTGGTTTTAACGTCGAGATGTACATTTTTCAGCACCACCATCTTCCGGTCGGCGTCGTAGACCGGGATACCCTGGATACGGATTTCCCCCTTAAAGCTGCCTTTGGTCAGGATAGTAAACGTGATGTACTCTTTTTCGTGCCCCACATCCAGGTCCGTTACCTCGATCCTGTATTTCCCGTTGCTGAATTCAAAGGTCTCCCCGATAAACATTCTTTTGCTGATGGTGTTCGCCTCTTCGTACGAAATCACGTTCAGCAGCTGAACATCAAACTCTTCGGGGATATTCGATACCGTCTTCAGCTTAGGAATATCCACCACCATAGAAGGTGTATAGAGGGGTGTTCCCACAAAAGTTTCAATAAAAATCTTGATGCCCAGGGTAGATTTCAGGCTGGTGCCTACCGATTGCAGCGGGGTGAAATACACTTCCACCGGATCTGCCTTGATCCAGGTATTGTATTCTTCCGACACCTGCACGGGCCGCCTGGCCATGTTCCAGGCTTCTATCAGGTAAGGCTTCAGCGAATAATTCTCGCGTATCGTGTTGTCTATCTGCTCAGCAAACAGGGGCATATTGCTGGTGATCACCCGGCCGATAATGGGCCCGATGGGCACATCTACCAGGCTCGATTTGATCACGGGCCTGGTGATCCAGGCAAAGCTCACCCCCTTGGTCTGGGTTTCGATCTGGTAATCTTCATTGACCCTGAAACGGGATGAGAATTTGATTTTGATCTCGAAATCGGTACTGGGCGCCTGGGAGATCCCCAGCACGGTGATCTCTTTCTGTGCCCACACCTTCAACGGAACCTCATAGGTCAGCACCCCATCTTTATTCTCGGTAAAGATCAGGTTACCCTTCCGCCACACCTTTACTTTCAGCCCGTCGTAGTTGTTATCGCTGAAGCTCTTGTCTTCGTAGATCAGGTCGGGCAGCCCCTTGTTGATCTGGTTCTGCAGGTCATCCAACGAAATATCTACCGGTATGCTGATCACCGATGGCTTTTTTTCAAATATCATTGCTGTCTGAATTTTTTTTAAAATTTCGGCATTTTGTCCTGAAGCAGGAAACCAGGCCAATGCCAGCCAAAAGAGCTTTTTCACCTCAACGTTAGCAATTAAAAAAATGAAGTATTATTTCGCGATAAATATATTTATAAGTAATTAAACAAAGTTACATGTTTGTATAAATATCTAAACCTTCGCGGCTCAGTAGCTTCCGAAATACTTTCTCAGCACCCATTCTACCGTGGCAAAGGCCAGGATAAGCGCCAGGAGCCACCGCAGGTTTATGAGGTCTTTGAGGTCTTCCTGCGCTACCACCCGGTTGATCAGCCCTTTTTCTTCCAGGCTGTTCCGCAGCTCAAAAATATGGGCGGCATCTACAAAATCTCCCCCGTTCTCCCGGGCCAGTGTACGGAGCAGGCTGAAATCAGCCGTGGTGTTCTGGGTTTCGAGGTCGGTATCTGACACCACAAACTGCCCGCCCGATACCTCGTCTTTCCCCTGTACTTTTGCGCTGGCCTCATAGGTATACACGCCGGGAGGAAGCGCCGACAGCTCAAACCGCGACATTCCCTCGCTGATCGTGAAATCATACACTTTTTCAGCCCCGCCCTGCGGCTTTATCTTTAAACGAATATTCTGGTCGAAAATTCTCTCAAATATCTCATTATATACCTCTGCCACGAAGCTCACCCGCTGATCGGCTTCAAAAACATCAGCCACCGGGTACACCCGCAGCTTTCCTTTCTCTTCGCGCACGGAGATCAGCTGCAGGGTTTTCAGCAGCAGGTCGTCGAGGCTTTCGTGCGCGCCGGTCATGGCAAATTCTTCCAGCCGCCATTGCCACAGCCCGTCGCCCAGGAAGGCCGCCATTTTCCGGGTACCCGTCAGGTTGACCGCCAGCAAAGGCCGGGAGGTATTGATGCCGGATACGTATTGCCCGAGAATCACGTCACTACCGGTGTGGAGGGTATAATTTCCGAAAGGCACGGTCAGCGGCGGGAGGTCAGCGATCAGCGCCGCCTGGTTTTGCCCGATCGTAAACAGGCTGAACGAAGAATTCACCTGCGAGGTAACCTTATCCAGCTTTCCCGGCTGAGCCTGGATGCCCACGATATTCTGCATCCCGTTAAAATACGAGAGATCAGACCGGCTGCCGGGAATGAAGAACACGGGTTTCTGGCGGGCCAGCAATGCGCCCAGGAAACGGGTATGCAGCTGGGCGGCATCCGGAAACTGGTGAAGAATCAGCACATCAAACACCTCGTTCTGCACCGCGGCAGCGTCACTGTCCTGCACGATCTTAACATTCAGCTCAAAAAGGTCGTTTTTCTCAATAATGCTTTTCAGGGCTTTGATGTCGGGGTGTGGCGCAGAAGCCAGCAGCAGGATTTTCTCTTTCCCGTTCACCACATCCACCACAAACTCGCGGCGGTTATTTTTTTCCGAATGCTCCCCTTCCAGCACCTGCAGCCGGGCAATGTACCGCTGCTTGCCCACTGCTTTGGCGGGAAGCGTAAACGAAATGCTTTCAAAGGTTTCATCGGTTCCGTATCCCGTGGTCCGGTTTTCCAGCACTTTTCCTTCCGAATCCAGGATTTCCACCCGGGCGGTTTTCCCTTTCATCAGGTAAGAGCCCACATCCAGGCTGACCGTAAAATTATTGCCCAGGTAAGCCAGCCGGTTGGCCGATACCCCGGCAATAAACGCATCACGTTTCAGCGTAGAGTCACCAAAACCCACCGTATGCACGCGGAAAGGATATTTCTGGAAAGTGGGCGACACCCCGTCGTTCATGATCCCGTCTGAAAAAAGGATCACATCGCTCAGGTTCTGTCCTTCGTAATTGTTCCGGATGGCGTTCATGCCGGCAGACAGGTTGGTTTTCCGGGCCTGGAAAGCATCGGGAGTAAAGCCGGTAACGGGTAAATCGTCCAGGTTCCGGATCTCGAACTCGTATCCCTTCTTCTCGATATCCTTCCGGAGCGCCTCCAGCCCGGCACCGGCCTCTTTCAGGTTTCCGCCTGAACGCATGGAGCGCGAGTTGTCTACCAGCACCACCACCTTGGGCTTCAGGATAAGCGAGCTGACCGTTTTGATCAGCGGGTTTAACAATAAAAAAGCCACCAGGAAGCCCAGCACGCCTCTTAACAGCGCCAGCAGTCGCTTCTGGTTTCGGGTAAATACAGAAGCCCTCACATAATAGAGAACGGCAAGAGCGATTCCCCAACCCAGGCAGAGCAAAATATACCAGCCGGGAGTTTGGGAAACAATTTCTGATTTCATACCGGGTGAATTACATTAAAAGGCCCCCGTCTACCACCAGCACCTGGCCGGTGATGTATGCGGAGTCATCCGAAGCGAGGAACATGCAGGCCCGCGCAATGTCGGTACCCTGTCCCGGCCGCTTTAGAGGGATAGACTTGGTCCATTCTTCCAGCTGTGCCGCGTTCAGCTCACCGGTCATTTCGGTTTCAATAAAGCCGGGTGCCACCGCGTTGCAACGGATGTTCCGGGAACCCAGCTCTTTGGCAATCGATTTCGTAAACCCGATCATACCGGCCTTGGATGCGGCATAATTGGCCTGTCCGGCATTGCCCATCAGCCCCACAACAGAAGAAATATTGACAATAGAACCCGCTTTGGCCTTCATCATGGGTTTTGAAATGGCCTTGGTGAGGTTAAATACCGACTTCAGGTTAACCCGCAGCACTTCGTCCCATTGCTCCTCGGTCATCCGCAGAAGCAGGGTATCGCGGGTAATTCCTGCATTATTGATAAGCACATCTACCTGACCGAAATCTGTCACTACATCGTTTACCAGGCGCTCGGCATCTGCATATTGTGAGGCATCTGAACGGTACCCTTTAACACGGGTCCCGTGGGCGCCCAGCTCTTTTTCCAGGGCCTGCCCTTTTTCTACAGACGATAAGTAGGTAAAAGCCACGTTGGCGCCGTTTTTAACGAATTCTTCGGCAATGGCTTTTCCTATCCCCCGGGATGCGCCGGTAATTAACACGGTTTTGTTTTCAAATCTCATATTTGTCAGGTTAATTTTTATTTCCTTCTATAACGATCACGATCTCTCCTTTAGGAGCTTTGCCTGCAAAAATAGTAAGAATTTCTGACAAAGTACCGCGAACCGTCTCTTCATACATCTTGGAAATTTCCCGGCTTACCGCCGCCCGCCGGTCATCACCGAAAGTCTCCCTGAATTGCTCCAGGGTTTTGAGTATGCGGTGCGGTGACTCGTAAAAGACCATGGTTCTTGATTCTTCCTTTAACGCATTCAGCCGGGTCTGGCGCCCTTTCTTCACCGGCAGGAATCCTTCAAAGACAAATGCGTCAGAAGGCAGGCCCGACATGACCAGGGCGGGCACAAACGCTGTAGCGCCGGGCAGGCAGGTCACCCCGATCCCGTTTTCCAGGCAGGCCCGCACCAGCAGGAAGCCCGGGTCAGAAATACCCGGCGTGCCGGCGTCTGATACCAGCACTACCTTCTTCCCTGAACGGATCGTATCCACGATCTTCAGCACCGACTTGTGCTCGTTAAAAATATGATAGCTCTGCAAAGGCCGGGCTATCTCGTAATATTTCAGCAAAATCCCGGTGGTACGTGTGTCTTCCGCCAGGATCAGGTCTGCATTTCTGAGCTCTTCCAACGCCCGCAGCGTAATATCTTTCAGATTTCCGATGGGGGTGGGAATAAGCGTCAGCTGCATATTCATAGTTTCCGTTGAGCTCATCCTTTTACCGGGATAAATCCTGACCAAATTGTTCAATTTTCACCGGAAATGCCCTGAAAATTATGCACATTTGTGAAAATGTTAAACAATTAGCTATCAGTATTTTACTCATAATTAAGTGTTAAATCTAATTAACCGGGAGAAAATTATCCCGATTTACAGCCAATTGCTGAAGTGGATTAACCCACTCATTTTCCACAAATCCACAAAGTGATCTCACTTCATAACATTTCCTTAAAAATCAGATTTTTGTCTCCCTTAGATAATATTTTCTAAAAAAAATCACCCGGTTCTTACATCCCGAATTTGGTCAGCAGCCACCAGATCAGCAGAAAAACAATAATGGTTCCGAAACAGCCGCCGCCAAACTTTTTAGCGCCCCAGCCGGCAATAATCGCTTTGAGTAATTTTTGCATAGTTTATGAATTAGGAAATGAAATTAAATAAAAAATATCAGTATGAGAAAAAATCGTTTAATAATTCTGTAAATCCCTATATTTACTCCGTAAACCGAGCCTTATGTACACCAAGAAAAACATCCTCTTCATTATTTTATGCGGTTTCTTTGTGACCAATGCCGTGACAGCCGAAATTATCGGCTCCAAGATTTTTTCACTGGAAAGTGTGCTGGGCATCCCGCCGGCCCGGATCGATATCCTCGGGTTCCGGCTCGACTTCAACATGTCAGCCGGTGTGCTGAACTGGCCGGTGGTATTCATTATTTCCGATATCATTAACGAGTTTTTCGGTGTAAAAGGCGTGAAGATGATCTCCTACATCACCACCCTGCTGATTGCCTATACTTTTTTTGTGCTCTACGGCGCTTCGGCCCTGCCCCCTGCTCAATTCTGGGTAGACCTCAATAAGACCGATGCCCAGGGCTTACCGCTCAATATCAACAACGCCTACGCCATCATCCTGAACTCGGGCATGGGAATCATCATCGGGAGCATCATTGCATTCCTGCTCGGACAGATCACTGATGCCTATATCTTTAAAAAGCTGCGGCTCGTTACCAAAAACAAGCACATCTGGCTGCGGGCCACCGGTTCTACCCTGCTTTCGCAGCTGCTCGACAGCTTCGTGGTGATCTTCATTGCCTTCTACCTCTTCGGTAACTGGGACCTTAAGCAGATCCTGGCCGTGGGCTCGGTTAACTACATCTACAAATTTGTAGTGGCCATCCTGGTGACACCGGTAATTTACCTGATCCACTTCCTGATCGACAGCTACCTCGGGAAAGAAAAATCAGACGAGCTGATCCGCGAGGCTACATTAAACTAGTTTTTCAGCGCCAGCCGGATATGCCCCAGGTGGTGCTCGCAGTGCCAGCGGTACAGGTGCAATACATTCCGCAGCACATACGTGGCCTGGTAGCCGCTGTGAAAATAGGTTTTATCGTAATCTTCCCGGCTCATATTCCGGTACAGCTGCACTATACGTGCGTGCAGGGCTCCCAGGATCTGCACCGGGTTTTGGATGTCCGGGCCACAATCGGCCGTTTCCGCCCATACGTTCTCATGATAGCCGCTTACCGCCGGATTTTCATCCGTCAGCGCCAGCTTGATCCGGATATAGAGATGCATGTGGGAGTCCGCGAGGTGATGAACCACCTGCCGGATATTCCAGCCATCCGGCCGGTACACCTTTTCCAGGTCTTCCGCCGTCAGGTTTTCCACTTCCTGCCTTAACAGCGCCGGGAAAGCCTCCAGGTAATCCAAAGCCGCCGGAGCGTCCTCAAAAGCATATTGCCGGGTCTTATCGAAGCGCCCGATGGGGTATTTTAAATGTTCCATATTTACCAGTATTTTTTTATCACCTCTAATAACTCCCGGTGCGCCGCACCACCGGCCACCACATCCCCGCGGAAAAGATAATCATCCCCGCCTGAAAAATCGGTCACGCTTCCGCCTGCTTCCTGCACCAGCAGTACACCGGCGGCCATGTCATAACTGTTCAGGTTATACTCAAAGAAACCGTCGTAGCGGCCCTCCGCCACATAAGCCAGGTCCAGCGCGGCGGAACCAAACCGCCGCAGCCCGTGAGTGTTCTGCATCAGCTCTTCCAGGATCTTAATGTATTTATTCACCTCCTCAAACCGGTAGTACGGGAAGCCCGTGGCCATCAGCGTTTCCCCCAGTCGGCCGGCTTCGGAAACTTTCAGCTGCTGCTCCCCTTTCCAGGCACCGCCGCCCTGCACCGCCCAGTAGGTCTCATCGGCCGGTACATGATATACCACACCCGCCAGCACCTCTTTGCCTTTCGCCAGGGCCAGGCTCACCGAATAATGCGGTAACCCGTGCACAAAATTAGCGGTGCCGTCCAGCGGGTCAATGATCCAGTTATAGCCGTAACGGTCAGCGGTAGCCGCCGTTTCCTCTTCCGTAATAAAACCGATGCTTTCGTCCAGTCCTGCCAGCCGGTCCACGATCATCCGCTCGGCTTCCTTGTCTACATACGAGACCACGTTATTCACCTCCTTATACTCAATAGACCGGCTGTTAAACCGTTCCGACTCCCGGCGGATAAAGCTGCCCGCCTCCCGGGCCGTATCTGTCAGAAGGTTTTTAATTTCTTGTAAATCCAATGTATTTGTTTTTAAATAAGAAAACTACACGCATAAAGAGGGTGATGATAATGAACAGCACTGCAGGAGGGAATTTCCCTTCGCTGGCCAGCAGGACAAACAACCATCCTGCCACCAGGAGTACGGTAAAAACCAGGAACAGCCATCCCGCCCATTTTTTCTTTCCCAGGTAAAATACAGCCGGGAAGACCAGCGGGGAAGACCAGAACAGGTTAAGGTTATTGCGGGTTACGCCATGGTCTGTACCAAACCATAGCAGCAGCAGCACCCAGCCGGCCAACCCTGTTATCGTAAATAATACCTTATCCAACGTCATAGACCTGCTTTTCCGGCTATACTGGTAGCTGGTATATCCTCCTACCGCAAACATCAGGAACATAAAGAAAACCGAAGGCGTAAACCAGCCTTTCTTCTCTTTCGGCTGGATCTGGTTCAGATCATACTTCTGCAGCACCAGCTTCTCCAGACCGTTGGGCGTCCGGATACGGGCGGCATCCAGCGCTTTCATGAGGTTATCCGGGATAAACATGGCATCTGACCAGCCCGTTTTCTGATCCGAACCCGTTCCGATCGCCAGGTCCATCCCGAAATCAGCCCACTCCTGCCCGTTATTATGCGCATACTTATCTATCCACTGCCGGAAAGTGCTATCAGCATTCAGCTTGTGATCAAACACCAGGCTGTCGCCACAGGCCACTTGCAGCACATCCCGCAGCCGGGTGCTGCAGTTATCGGTAAAAAACTTATAACGGTATGTACGGTTCTCCGGCCGCAGGTTGTTCTGCAGGTAATCAAACACCCGCTGTTTCTGGTGGGGAGACAGGTTCAGCACCTGCTCGGTGATCAGGCGGTTGCTGCGGTTCCAGTATTCCATTTCCGCATACGAATTATTATAGGAAATGATGTAGTTCAGGTAGCCCCGTAAAAACTTCACGTAAAATCCCGGCGCATCGAAATCAAACGTACCGTAATTGTAGTTGAAATCAATAAACTGAGCCGGGTCGCTTACCCGGATGGCGCTGTGTCCGAAAGTAGAATACAGCTCATCGCCGGGCGAAATGGTCAGCAGCGAAACCCGCGCCTGCGGAGAAAGGGTCTGGGAAAAAGCCTGGAACGACACCAGGATCAGCAGCAATCGGAATAGCTTCACGGGGTAATTCGGTAAATGGTCTCCAAAAATACGAAAAACCGCCGGAAAATCGTTCCCCTGCTGGTGCATCCCGGATATTTATCGTAATTTGTATAGTTGTTCAATATACCACAAAAGTATGAACCTATGAAATATGCCTTTATTCTCCTGTTAAGCCTGACTTTTAGCCCCGATACCTCAGCGCAGGAGGCCCTGGTCTCGAAAATCATCCTGGTACGGCACGCTGAAAAAGCCACCGATGATCCCCGTGACCCTTCGTTATCGGAAAAAGGCCTGCAGCGGGCCTCGCTCCTGGCCGCATTGCTGAAAGATGTACCTGTAGATGCGTTCTATGCCACACCGTATAAGCGAACCCTGCAGACCATCTCGGTTCTGGCAGAGGCCAACGGGCAAAAAGTACAGACCTATAAACCTATGGACAACGGGAACCTGGCAGAGATGGTCAGGGCCGGTAAAGGAAAAACCATTGTCATTGCCGGGCATTCCAACACCGTTCCGCCCATGGTCAATACCCTGATCGGTAAGGAAGCCTACCCGCTGATGGACGATGACGATTACGGCAAAATCTGGATCCTGGTATTTAAAGGCAACGAGCTGGTAGACCAGACGGTATTGAATTACTGAACGGCAGGCCAGACTTTGCCCTAAAAATTGGTGATCAATAACATGGAAAGAAGCTTCTATTTCGAAACCGTAACCCAATACAATGATTTCAATAATCATGAAACGCTGCATCCGCTGGTGAGTGTCATTGATTTTTCAAAGGCGGAAAGAAGAACGGGCTCAAAAATGTATTTCGGGATCTACGCCATCTTCCTGAAGGAGGCCGTGTGCGGCGATCTGAAATACGGCTGCAATACCTACGATTACCAGGAAGGTACGCTGGTGTTTGTTTCACCCGGGCAGGTGATAGACGTGGAGAATAAAACCGATCTCTACCAGCCTTCAGGTCACGCCCTGGTTTTTCATCCTGACCTGCTCCTGGGCACACCCCTGGCCAAGATCCTGGATAGCTACAGCTTTTTCAACTATCGTACTCACGAAGCCCTGCACTTATCCGAACGCGAGCGGCAGATCGTGCTGGACTGCTTTTCAAAAATAGGGTTCGAACTCCGGCAGTCCATGGATAAGCACAGCAAGAAGCTCATCGCCTCCAATATCGAATTGTTCCTGAACTACTGCGAAAGGTTTTATGATCGCCAGTTTATCACGCGGGAAAATGCTAATAAGGGCATCCTGGAAAGGTTTGAAGCGCTCATGAACGATTATTACACTACGGATAAGCCCCAGAATATCGGCCTACCCTCCGTAAGTTACTGTGCGGAAGAACTGAACCTTTCAGCCAACTATTTCGGAGACCTGATCAAAAAAGAGACCGGGAGATCGGCCCAGGAATACATCCAGAATAAAATCATTGACATGGCCAAGAAAAGGATTTTCCATTCGCATAAAACCATCAATGAAATCGCTTACGATCTGGGCTTTAAATACCCCCAGCATTTCATCCGCCTCTTTAAACAGCGGGTAGGCTCTACGCCGAATGAATACCGTCTGTTACGGTAAAGGTCTAACATATATACATAAAAAAAGGCACAAAACGCGATGTTTTGTGCCTTTTTATTCGTATATAGCATCTTACTGCTCTACCTCTTCAATCTTCGATTTCCGGGAGAAACTCAGGTTTTCTTCGTTTTCCACGTGATCTACCAGGATAACATCGCCTTCGCTCAGTGAACCCCTCAGAATCTCTTCCGCCAGCGGGTCTTCGACATATTTCTGGATAGCCCGGTTCAGCGGACGTGCCCCGTACTGCTGGTCATATCCTTTCTCGGAAAGGAAAACCTTGGCCGTATCGGTCAGCTCCAGCGAATACCCCAGGTTATGGATCCTGGCCAGCAGCTTGCCCAGTGAAATATCAATGATCCTGAAGATATCTTCGCGGGTCAGTGAGTTAAAGACGATCACGTCGTCGAGCCGGTTCAGGAATTCAGGCGAAAACGACTTCTTCAGTGCGTTCTGGATGGTAGATTTCACCATATCGTCCTGGTTTTCCATGCGTGACCGGGTAGCAAAACCGATACCGGATCCGAAGTCTTTCAGGTCTCTCACCCCGATATTCGAGGTCATGATAATAATGGTATTCCGGAAATCCACCCTCCGACCGAGCGAGTCGGTCAGGATACCGTCATCCAATACCTGGAGCAGGATGTTGAACACATCCGGGTGTGCCTTTTCAATTTCATCCAGCAGGATCACCGAATAAGGTTTCCGGCGCACTTTCTCGGTCAGCTGACCGCCTTCTTCGTATCCCACGTATCCCGGAGGCGCTCCCACCAGGCGCGATATGCTGAATTTCTCCATGTATTCGCTCATATCGATACGGATCAGGGCGTCTTCCTTGTCAAACAGGTATTCGGCCAGCTTCTTGGCCAGCTCGGTTTTCCCGACACCGGTAGGTCCCAGGAAGATAAACGAGCCAATCGGCTTCTTCGGATCTTTCAGTCCTACCCGGGTACGTTGTATGGCTTTCACCAGCTTTTCTACAGCCGGATCCTGGCCAATCACTTTCCCTTTGAGGCTGTCGCCCATTTTGAGGATCTTCTCGCCCTCATTCATGTTCACCCGTTTCACCGGTATGCCCGTCATCATGGCAATGACCTCAGCCACGTGCTCTTCGGTTACATTAAAGCGTTGTCGTTTCGATTCTTCTTCCCAGGCGGCCTTGGCATTTTCGAGCTGATCGATCAGCCGCTTCTCGCGGTCGCGCAGCTGGGCTGCTTCCTCGTACCGCTGGCTTTTCACCACCCGGTTTTTCTCCTGCTTGATCTCCTCAACGGCATTTTCAAGGTCTACCACCTCCTGGGGCACATTGATATTCCGGATGTGCACCCGGGCGCCTACCTCATCAATCACATCAATGGCCTTATCGGGCAGGAAACGGTCGGTAATATACCGCTCCGAATACTTCACCGCCAGCTCGATGGCTTCGTCTGAATAGGTCACATGGTGGTGATCTTCGTATTTGCTTTTGATATTATGCAAAATCTCGATGGTCTCGTCAATAGAGGTGGCATCGATCATCACCATCTGGAAACGCCGGGCCAGGGCACCGTCTTTCTCAATATACTGCCGGTACTCGTCGAGGGTGGTAGCCCCTACGCATTGGATGTCGCCACGGGCCAGAGCCGGCTTGAACATGTTGGAAGCATCGAGCGAGCCGCTGGCACCGCCTGCGCCCACAATGGTATGAATCTCGTCAATAAAGAGGATGATCTGCGGGTTTTTCTCAATTTCCTGCATCACCGCCTTCATTCTTTCCTCAAACTGGCCGCGGTATTTGGTACCGGCCACCAATGAGGCCAGGTCAAGGGTCACCACCCTTTTCCCGAACAATACGCGTGAAACTTTCTTCTGAACAATGCGCAGCGCCAGGCCTTCGGCAATAGCCGTTTTACCCACACCGGGCTCACCGATCAGGATAGGATTGTTTTTCTTTCTGCGGGAAAGGATCTGGGCTACACGCTCAATTTCTTTTTCCCGCCCGACAATAGGATCCAGCTTGCCGATTTCCGCCATTTTGGTCAGATCCCGCCCGAAATTATCGAGAATGGGTGTTCTTGACTTTTCACTGCCCTTGGTATCGGCTTTTTGTCCGAAACCACTCCCGGTGCCGAAGCCCTTGTCTTCGTCATCGGTGTCCTGGCTGTCCATGCGCGGCTCAATACCGGTCAGTTGGTATTCCAGCATTTCCTTGATCAGCTTATAGTCGATCTGGAATTTGTTCAGGATCTGACAACCCAGGTTATCGTCATCCCGCAGAACCGCCAGCAGCAGGTGCTCGGTTCCGATCACGTTCGATTTAAATATCTTGGCTTCCAGGTGGGTGATTTTCAACACTTTTTCCGACTGGCGGGTTAAAGGAATATTCGCCAGGTTCTTGATCGTATTGGTGGCGGTACCCCGTGTGGAATTTTCGATAGTTGTTCTCAGATCTTCAGGATTCAGGCCGGCTTTCTGGATCAATCCCAGTCCGAGGCCTTCCCCCTCCCTGATCATCCCAAGTATCAAATGCTCCGTTCCGATGTAGTCGTGACCCAGCCGTAAGGCTTCTTCTTTTGCCAGAGATATTACCTCTTTTACTCTTTGCGAAAACTTGGGTTCCATTATTTACTCCTTTGTGTTTTAATTCTATAACAATTTTTTTTTCAAATTGGCTCCCTTACGGTGGTCCAACTTTCGGGTCCTTTCATAAAGAGCAGATCCAGAATACTCAGATTAGGCTCAAACTTATTGCCAAAATTCTGAATGTAGGGCTTAAAAGGCAAATTGGCCGCATTCTCCCCCCTGTTTTTCGCATTAAAGCTAATAAATTGGTTTTTATATTCATAATACGAAAAATCCTGAAGACAAATTGTCTTATCTACTCCCATTAATTTCAGACAAATTGTCAGCGTATCACAATTCAAATCTACCAGCCGTTCGTGTCTTTTGGCAAACACTTTGTATATATAATCTTCAAAGTACTCAAAAAAAGGACTGTTACGGTAAACATTGATCAGTGTTCTCCATGCTTTGCGCTCCCAGGCAGTAGAGTAATCGATCTCTATATTCCGGATCAGCTCATGGTTGGCAAACTTTTTTACGGGAACCAGGAGGGTTTCAACCCGGTGCGGACCCAGAACATAGGCACGGGTGTGGTACGACTGCTTCCGGTATTGCCCGGCGGTATTGATCCAAACGGTATCTTCGACGGGAAGATGCCGGATATAGTCAATACACGGGAAAAAATCGGGTGAAAATATCATTCGTTAATTTTTTCAGGAGCAACATTTTTATACGTTATATATAGGAACAACACCTATATTTGGACACTTCAAAGTTATAAAAGTTTAATGAGAATAAAGTTATTTTTTGTCGCACTCACTTTGTTTTACTCCGCTTCAGCGCAGGACACCGAAAAGATGCGCCTCCAGCTGAGGGTAATTAACGGCATGGACGGGACCGAAGTAAAGAATGCCACCGTAAAAGTAGCTTACGCATTAAGTGAAAATACTATTCCACTTAAAACAGAGAAGAAAAACCGTTTTTACGAGGTCGTCAAAGGCGCCGATGTGAAGATCAGCGTAGACGCCCCGCAATACTATACGGAAGAAAGAAGATTCGAGACCGAAAACCTGTACGACCTGGATGTGCTGGAGATCAAGCTGACACCCAAACCGGCAGAAACCCTGGCAGAGGCGCCGACACCTGCCGTTCAGGAGCCCGCTCCTTTCTTTGTGGTGGTGCGCGACATCACCTCGGGCGATAAAATCAATGCGCAGGTAGAAGTAACGGCCCCTTCGGGCCGCAGGGAAACCGTAACTTCGGGAGAATCGTACCAACCCCGTGAAAAAGGAGAGTATAATTTTGTGTTCAAAAAAGACGGTTTCGGATCGTATTCGCAGAAGCAGGTTACCCGGCCCGGCAACGAGGCCCAGCTGATACCGGTCACCTTTGATGTACGCGCCGTCACATTTACCGAGCACGAATATGCGCTGGTAGACGCCTACACCCTTCAGCCGGTGATGAAAAGCCAGCTCTTTATCCTGGATGAAAACAAAAAGCCGGTAGAAACCCTGTATAACAGCAGCAAAGGCACTTACCTGACCTACCGCATCAACCCGGAGAAAACCTACACCGTAGAGGTCAGGGCAGAAGGCTATGAGCCCCTCACCGGGCCCCTGAAGAACAATGGCCGCAATATTACCCTGACGCTGACCCCGGCCGACCTGCAGAAAATAACGCTTGTTGTACAGGACGACTACACCCGCGAGATCCTGCCTGTTCAGCAGCTGAAAATACGGTCTGCAGCCTCCACAGAGCTGCCGGTAAAAGAAGAAAACGGCGAACATACCGCCATGCTTAACCCGCAGAAAGCCTACCGCGTTCAATTTGAAACGGCCGGCTACGCTTCTTTTGATCAGCAGGTGGAACCCACCGCATTCCGGGATGAAAAACTGGAGATTATGGTCCGGAAGCCGGCGTACCCGCTGGCGCTTGTGCTGGACAATACCCTTACCGACGACCAGAAAAAAGGGGCCACCGCCATCGTGCAGCAGGCTGACGGAGTAAGCCCTGCCGTGTCTTTTGATCCCGGGAAAAACGCATTCCTGCTGGAATCTGACCCGGATCAAACGTTGCAGATCAACATTCATGTGCCGGGTTTCCGGGCCTACAGCGCCTCGAATAACCGCCGGCAGCTGGCCCAGTTTCAGCTGAAGGTTCAGCTGGAGCCGGAGGCCGTTACCGCCCCTGTAGTAGCAGAAACCGTTCCGGAAACAACCCCGCCGGTAACCGAAGCAGCCCCGCCCGTGGTTACACCGCCGGTGACGGAAGCCGTGGTTACCCCCCCGGTAACCGTAACGCCACCGGCACCGAAAGAAGAAGCACCTATGGAAGCTAAAAAAGGCCGCCGGTACGCGTTGAACGGCGTAAACTTTGAGCAAAGCCAGACCACCATGCTGAAAGGTTCGGAAACCAAGCTGCGTGAAGTGCTGCAGTTCCTGAACAATAACCCGAAAGTAACCATCGAAGTGATCGGTCACACCGATAAAACGGGCGACGAGCGCCAGAACCAGCGTTTATCGGAGTTCAGGGCGCGGGCGGTAGCCAACTGGCTGTTCAATAACGGGATCAACCCCGAAAGGATACAAACTTCCGGGAAAGGTTCTTCAGAACCTGTAGCCGGCAATGACACGGAAGAAGGCAAAGCGCAGAACAGGAGGATTGAGATTGTGGTGGTGGAAGAATAGATTAAGTTAAAAACTGAAATTACTCTTCCGCCAGCGTCCGCCTCAGCCGGTCATTAATAGCCCGGCCCAGGCCGGCTTCGGGTACAAATTCGATGAAGACGGTATCAATGGGGCATTTATCCAGGTAGCGCAGTCCTTCAAACAAGCGGGCAGCAGCTTCTTTCAGATCGGCCTTTTCAGAAAGAACAAACTGGCTTGAAAAGCCGGTAACGGGAGAAGAATAGCGCAAAAGTCCGGT
Source organism: Leadbetterella sp. DM7 (assembly GCF_040829825.2). NCBI lineage: Bacteria > Pseudomonadati > Bacteroidota > Cytophagia > Cytophagales > Leadbetterellaceae > Leadbetterella > Leadbetterella sp. DM7. The sequence goes on from NZ_JBFOLH020000003.1 coordinate 342,845, forward strand.
TTTATCTTTATCGCATTCCTCCAGGCGGGTATCATCTGTCAGCAGGAGGACTCTTTTATCAGGGGAATAATGCTTTTTAAGCATGCCCGGTGCCTGCGGATTGGAATCGGAGAAGTCATTGATGCGGATAGTTCCCTCAAAAACGGCTTGTAATTCTTCAATTTCCAGTCCGCCTTTCCGGTAAACCACCATTTCATTGCCTTCCATACCTACAATGGTCGACTCTACGCCTACCCGGCTGGGGCCTCCGTCGAGAATGTAGTCTACCCGGCCGTTGAGCTGGTCGTATACGTGCCGGGCGGTGGTAGGCGATATATAGGTAAACGGATTGGCGCTGGGTGCCGCCACCGGGAAATCCAGCGTGGAAAGCAGCTCCAGTGTAAGCGGGTGGCCCGGCACCCGTATGCCCACCCTTTCCGAGCCGGAAGTAACAATATCCGGGATCCGGTCGTTCTTCGGCACCAGGATGGTCAAAGGCCCCGGCCAGAATTTATTCGCAATTTTACCTAATTTATCCAAAGAAGACGAAGTATATTTGTATAATTCTTTAAATTTCGAAATATGTACGATCAACGGGTCAAACGCAGGCCGGTTCTTGGCTTCAAAGATTCGGGCCACGGCCAGCGGGTCCAATGCATTAGCGGCCAGGCCGTACACGGTTTCGGTGGGAATGGCCACCAGCCCTCCCCTCTCCAGGATCATTTTCGCTTTAGCGATATCGGTTCCGATTTCTGTCTGCATATTCTTTACATTCCGGATAGCGACCACGAAGTGATCAAATGTTTATAGAAAAACGGTGTTAAAGCACCCCGTTCGACCCCTTCGGGGTCGCATCTAAACGCGGGCCTATAAATATATCAATCCTTCGGATTTTGTCTTTGAACAATCTTCCTACCTTGCAACTTACCCTATTGTCAATTGTCCATTGTCAATTGTACATTGTCAATTATCCATCGTCAATTTCTCCCCAAAATACCCCTTCGGGTCGCATCTAAACGCGGGCTATAAATATATCAATCCTTCGGATTTTGTCTTTGAACAATCTTCCTACCTTGCAACTTACCCTATTTTCAATTGTCCATTGTCAATTGTCCATTGTCCATCGTCAATTTCTCCCCAAAATACCCCTCCGGGTAATACACCCTCTCCAGGGTCAGTCCTTCCGCTTTGGAGGCCGAGCCGGCCTTTGTCCGGTCTTTGCTTAAAATAATCTGCTCAAACGCTTCCGGGCTGGTTTTGCCGTAGCCCACATCCAGCAGGGTGCCGGTCACTGCCCTGACCATCCCTCTCAGGAAACGGTTAGCGGTGATATGAAATTCCAGGGTTTCGTCATTTTCTTTCCAGATGGCTTCTGTAAGGGTACAGTTGAAGGTAAGCACATTGGTCTTTACCTTGCTGAAACACTGGAAGTCGGTATAGCTGAACAGCAGCCCGGCCGCCCGGTTCATCAGCTCCACATCGGGCCGGCGGGTGTACAGGGCACAGAATTCTTTTTTAAACGGATCTTTCCGGTGAATAATGCGGTAAATATATTTCCGGCCAATGGCATCAAAGCGTGCGTGGGTATCTTCTTTTACCGGGTAGAGGTTCCTGACGGAAATGTCGCGCGGCAGGAAACGGTTCAGCCGCTCAATAATGGGGGCTGACAGCTCAACAGGCACATCAAAGTGGGCAAACTGCTGCCGGGCATGTACGCCGGTATCGGTACGGCTGCTGCCCTGGACAAAAACGGGCATATTCAGAATAGTGCTTAATGCCTTCTCTACTTCTCCCTGGATGGTCGCCGCCCCGTCTTTCTGCAACTGCCATCCGTGGAAGTGGGTTCCCAGGTAGCTTATTTCAATGAAATAACGCACAGATTAAGTGAAAAGATAAAAGTGAAAAGTGAAAAGATAATGTACCATAACTTTTCACTTTTCACTTTTAGTTTATTTTGATTCTACTTTTTCGTTTTTAAAGAACAGGAAGAACAGCACCATCACGGCAAAAGCAATTCCGGCCGGGATGATCCATACTTTCTCCCAGAACAGGGCTATATCCGCATCTTTTATGGCTGCGTAGCTATCGCTGATCAGTCCGGCTGCCCAGAACCCGATCATCATACCTACACCGTAAGTAGCCAACGAAATCAGCCCCTGGGCTGCACTTTTGTATTTCTCTCCCGCCTTGGCATCTGTGTATATCTGCCCGGCCACAAAGAAGAAATCATAACATACTCCGTGCAACGCAATTCCCAGTAGCAGCATAAAGGTCAGGTCACCTGCATTGCCGTAAGCAAACAGCAGGTAACGCAATGCCCAAGCTAGCATAGCCACCAGGATAGTATTTTTAAAGCCAAATCGTTTAAAAAACAAAGGTAAAGCCAACAGGAAAAGGACCTCTGAGGCTTGTCCAAGAGTCATTTTAGCCGTGGGATTAGCCATTTGAATATCTACGAGGAAAGTATTGGCAAACTGGTAGTAGAAAGCAAGAGGAATACAGATTAGAATGGAGGAAACAAAGAATACCAGGAAATTTTTGTCCTTCAACAGGTTTAATGCATCCAGTCCGAGAATGTCTGAAACCGATGAACCGGTATTACCCGCCTTCATAGGTGGCGTAGCAGGTAGTGTAAAGCTGTAAATACCCAGTACGACCGAAACGACAGACGCCATCAGGAAAGTATTCCTTAACATTCCCCCCTGGATAGCATCCGCTGAATCCCATACAAAAACATAACTGATGGCCAACCCAGCTACAATCCAGCCGATGGTTCCCCAGATCCGGATACCGGAAAACTGCTTCTCAGGATTGCTGAGCTGACGGAAAGAAATGGAGTTCACCAAAGCCAGGGTAGGCATGAACAGGATCATGTAACCCAGCACATACGGGAAAAACTCACCGGCAGTTCCTGATTTGTACATCATGTACATCAGCCCGGCTCCCAGCAGGTGCAGCACCCCGAGAATCCTCTCCGCATTAAAGTACCGGTCAGCAATAAGCCCGACAATAAACGGGGCAATGATTGCTCCATAGGACTGGGTATTGAAAATATTGGCCACTACCGTACCTTCGGCATTCAGGTTTTTCCCGAGGAATGTGCCTAAAGTTACAAACCATGCGCCCCAGATAAAGAATTCCAGGAACATCATGAATGATAATTTAAAACGAATAAGTCCGCTCATACAGATAAGGGTTGGTTAAAGATTGGGTTGAAAATCGTGCCAATTTAACAAAAAAAACGTCATTTACTGTATTTGCGCTTTTTTTTGTATGCCCCCCTAAATACTCTGCGGTATTCATTGGGTTTTTACGGCACAGACCAATAAATTTGCATATTAACTACAAATAAAACCAGCGAATGGAATTCAGAATAGAAAAAGACACAATGGGAGAGGTTAAAGTGCCTGCCAATGTGTATTGGGGCGCTCAAACGCAACGCTCTATCGAAAACTTCAAAATAGCGCAGGACATCAATAAAATGCCGAAAGAGATCATCCGTGCATTTGCTTACCTGAAGCACGGAGCGGCCCTGGCCAACCGGGATGCCGGTGTGTTAGACGAGGAAAAGACCCGACTGATCGCTGAGGTTTGCGGGGAGATCCTGGAAGGCAAGCTCGACGACCAGTTTCCATTGGTGGTATGGCAAACCGGCTCAGGCACCCAGTCTAACATGAACTGCAACGAGGTGATCGCCTACCGTGCACACGTGATCAAGGGCGGAGAGCTGACCGATAAAACCAAGTTTGTGCACCCGAATGACGATGTGAACAAATCGCAGTCGTCTAACGACACCTTCCCTACCGCCATGCACATTGCGGCGTATAAAATGCTGGTAGAGGTGACTATTCCGGGCATTGAAAAGCTGCGGGATACCCTGGAGAAGAAGTCAGAAGAGTTTATGAAGGTGGTGAAAATAGGCCGTACCCATTTCATGGATGCCACGCCGCTTACCCTGGGACAGGAGTTTTCGGGCTATGTTTCCCAGCTGAATCACGGTCTGAAAGCCGTTAAGAACACCCTGGCGCACCTGTCTGAGCTGGCCCTGGGCGGAACAGCCGTGGGTACCGGTATCAATACGCCCGATGGTTACGCCGGGAATGTAGCCCAAAAGATAGCGGAGCTTACCGGCCTTCCTTTTGTGACGGCTGAAAACAAATTTGAGGCCCTGGCGGCACATGACGCCATTGTGGAAGCGCACGGCGCCCTGAAAACCGTGGCTGTGAGCCTGATGAAGATTGCCAACGACATCCGGATGCTGTCGTCGGGCCCGCGGGCGGGCATTGGCGAGATCTACATCCCTGATAACGAGCCGGGCTCTTCCATTATGCCCGGAAAGGTCAACCCTACCCAGTGCGAAGCCATGACCATGGTGGCAGCCCAGGTGCTCGGAAATGATGTGGCCATTAACATCGGCGGTGCCACAGGCCATTTTGAGCTGAACGTATTCAAGCCCATGATGATCTATAACTTCCTGCATTCGGCCCGGCTGATCGGCGAAAGCTGTGTTTCCTTCAACGATAAATGTGCCGTGGGCATTGAGCCGCTGACCGAAAACATTACCCGGCATGTCAACAATTCGCTGATGCTGGTAACGGCGCTGAACACGAAGATCGGTTATTACAAGGCCGCTGAAATAGCTCAGACCGCCCACCGGAACGGCAGCACACTGAAAGAAACCGCTGTGGCCCTGGGCTATCTGACACCGGAAGAGTTTGACGAATGGGTGAAGCCGGAGAACATGGTCGGAAAAATTTAAAAGGCTTATCCTTTGCATTATTCCGTTTTTCTTTATACATTTGTAGTAAAGAGTCTTATACCATGAAGAAGTACGCCTTGCTCATCCTGCTTTTCTGCGTCACTATGGCGTTCGGCACCCTGTTTTACCAGGCTGCTTATCAGCATACAGTAGCTGCTTCTGCACAGGAAAGTACCCTGCCTGCGGATAAAGATACCCGTGTGAAGGAAGATGCTTTCTCTGACGCTACAAAAGAGCTGGCCCGTGAAGGAGGTAAGTCTGTCACCCGCTTTTTATTCTCATTGATTTATAAGTGAAATTGAATATTGTTTTAAGAAAAACGTTGTCTTTACAAAGGCAACGTTTTTTTATGCACTACCTGTATCCTGTTATGGTTCTGCTGCTGGTGTCGTGCCACAGAAATGAACCGAAAGTTTCCGATGCGCTCAAACAGCCGGGCGTGTGGGTGATCAATGGCGGCGAGAACAGCATTTCCATTTTTGACCCGGATACCTACCAGGAACGGGAGCGCGTGTTCATTGCTTCTCCCTACAACACCTTTATGCACCATATCGGCGTCAGCCCGGAAGCAGACCGCTTTGCTTTTGCCCTGCCCGAATACGATTTTTCAGCCGGGCATGACGGGCTGCACAACATGACGGCGGGTGGCCATGTGGTGCTGTTCAACCGGAAAACCGGGAGCAACGAACGCACCATTACCGTACCTTTTGCCAACCACAATGCCGTATTTTCCAAAGACGGCAGCGAAGTATGGACGGGCCTGGTTTCGCACTCCGGGCGGGTTATGGTGTATGACAGCCATACCGGCGGCCTGATTAAAGAGATCATTGTAGGGCCTGACCCGCATGAGGTCATGTTCAGTGAAGACGGCCGGTATGTGCTGGTAGCCTGCATGGAATCGTCTTTCCTGACGGTTATTGACCCGGTCACCAAAACTGTAGTGCGGGATATCAAAGTAGACCCCTTCCCTACCAATGTATGGCGCGGGCAAGACGCCGCCCATGTCATTGTGGAAAATGCCAACCAGCGTTCCCTGAATTTTGCAGACCTCAACCAGCTGAAGGTAACCGATCACATTGACCTTGATTTTGCACCCGGCTTTGCCGCTTTTGCGCCTGACGGGGCCTTATGGGTCTGCGCCAAAGGGCAAAATTTCCTGTATGTATACCGGAAAAACGGTGAAACCTGGCAAAAAGAGCGCCAGATTGCTACAGAGAATGACCCGCACTATTTTATTTTCCTGGAAAATAACGTGTGGCTGATCAACCAGAAACAGAATAGCGTTGAAATTTTTGACCGGGAATCTAAAGAAAAGATCAAAGGCCTGGCTACCGGTCAGAAGCCCAATGCCATTATTTATATACCATGACCCCGCTTATCGAAGAAATAAGAAATCTTCCTGCCGGAAGCCCGGAAGAAACCCGGATCAGGAACCGCTTTATCGGATTTATAGAAGAAAATCCCGATTGTTTTTTTCGCAGCAACCTGAAAGGACACATTACGGCCTCGGCATTTGTTATTGACCGCGCAGCCCGGAAGCTCCTGCTTATTCATCATAAAAAGCTGGACAAATGGTTGCAGCCCGGCGGGCATTGCGACGGTGACGAAGACACGCTGGCGGTAGCCATCCGGGAGGTTTTCGAAGAAACGGGTGTAGAGATTGCAGCGCAGGATCAGCGCATCGTTGACCTGGATATCCATACCATTCCCGAGCGGAAAGAGGTGCCTGAGCACGAGCATTTTGATGTGCGGTACCTGTTCGAGTCTGATGCGGAAAAACCGCTAACCCGCAACCACGAAACGCTGGCTCTGCAATGGATCGCCTTTGAAGATATCCGGAAATATACCGGAGAAGAATCGGTTCTGCGGATATTAGGAAAGATCGGCTGAAAAGGCCCGCCGCTTAAAAGGGCACATCCAGCGTGAGCACGGTACCCGAAGCCGACGAACGGATGTCGAGCTGCGCTTTGATTTCTTCTGCCCGGCTTCGCATATTGGTCAGGCCGTTCCGGCCCGAAGCCAGTGAGGGGTCAAAGCCTTTCCCGTTATCCTGAACGGTGATCCGGAGCATGTTTTTTAAGGGCCGGAACGTCAGGAGCGCCTCCGTAGCGCCCGAATATTTGGCCAGGTTATTGACAGCCTCTTTGATGATCAGGTAGATATTCCTCCGTACATCGGCAGGCAGGTTCAGGCCACCGATCTCCGGTTCTGCCATAATCTCAAAGGTAAAATTACCCGATTCGGCCAGGGGTGTGGCAAATTCACGTATACGCAGCACTATGCCCTCCAGGTTATCGTGAACGGGGCTGACCGACCAGATGATCTCGTCTACCGACTGCATCACCGTTCGGCAGTCGGAATTGATTTTGGAAAACATACGGTGATCGCTCCCCTCTTTCTTCCGGGCCATATCGCTGATCAGCATAATGCTGCTTAAGGTACTGCCGATCTCGTCGTGCAGGTCACTGGCAATCTTGTTCCTGAGCTCCTGGTACTCTCTCATCCTTTTGAGCTTATTCCGGTTAAGCACATAGCCCGCCGACAGCCCGGTAAGCAGCAGCAAGGCAATTCCGCCGCCGGTAATACTTTTATTGACCAGGGCGGCTTTCTCGTTCTTTACGTTCAGCAGCGCTATTTCCTGCTCTTTTTTCTCGGTTTCATACTTCCGCAGCATTTCTTCGGTAGCCTGAGCAGTTTCTACCTTGAATAACGAATCTTTGGCTACCTCCGAAGCTACCCGGTAGGTATAGGCTTTCTTAAAGTCTTCTGTTTCTTCGTACAGCTCGGCCAATGCCAGGTTAGCGGTATAGAGATAATCCGGCTGCTCAGTTTCTTTGGCGATCTCCAGGGCGTCCAGGTAGTATTTTTCTGACAGGGGATAATTATGCTGAAAAAAGTACAGGTCGCCCAGGTTGTGATAAATGGTTTTTAAAGGGGTACGCACATCCATCTCCTTACAGATAGCCATGCTTCTTTTCAGGTATTTTTCTGATTTCGCGTAATCGCCGGTCTTCCGGTAAATCAGGCCCAGGTTAGTTAACAGCTCTGACTGAAGCATCTTATGGTCTGCTTTTTCTGCATGTGCCAGGCCCTTCTTATAATGGGTTTCAGCCTCCTTATACTGGCCGAGATCATCGTACACCGCCCCTATCCTGTTTTCACCAATGCCCATGCCTGAAAAATCGTTCAGGCTGGTTTCCACATCCAGGCCTTTCTGATAATAGATCAGCGCCTCTTTGTACTTTTTATAAAATTTGAGATTACTTCCCAGCTGATCGTACGGCCAGCTCTTCAGGGGGTTAAGCTTATTTTTCTCCTGGTAATCAATCAGCTTCACGGCATACCGGGTGGCATTTTCGCGGTCACCCATCTGTTCATAGATAATACCGATATTGTTCAGGGAGTTCTGGTGTCTTTTTTGGGGAAGGTTATATTTCTCTATGACCTCCTGGGCCTTCAGAAAATACTCCATGGCTTTTTTGGGGTTCTGCCTGAAATATTCTACCACCCCGCGCATATTGATCACATAGTATAAGCCCTGCTTATAGTCCAGCTTCTGTACCAGCTGATCCATTTCGTCAATCAGCTCGTTTGCTTTTTTAAAATCCCCGTTCCTGACCTTCATAAAGGAATATTCATTCAAAGCCTGCACGTAGCTGGTATCCCTGGGCTGCTTTTCCAGAAATACGATCAGGGAGTCTTCTGTTTTGGGCACCTGGCACCAGGCGTTTACCGTTGCAAAGAAGAGCATCGCGAGCAAACAAGGGGCTTTCATAAATCAGGGGAAAAAACTTCCATGAAATTTATGGATAAATATTTGAAGTTGGGTAAAGTTGTGCAAAAAAAGTCAGCTCAGGAAACTATAGACCAGCTCTTTGTAAATATCTGATTCGGTGGCGCTTCCTGCGTCTACTCCTTTTGAGCGGGCATCGGCCAGCCGCAGGGCATGCACCGCCCGTCTCAGCTGGGGCAGAGAATACGACTGGGCCGCGCGTTTGTAATCTTTCAGGAAGTAGGGATTCACACCCAGGATACGGGCGAGGTCACTGTCGGGCTTGTTGCCCAGCCCGTGCAGAAGCAGTACTTTTGAAAAGAAATTATACAGGGAGATCACGTTCATGGTGAGCGGATGATCTTTGGCATTGTTCCCGAAATAGTTGGCGATCCGGAAGGCTTTTGTGGCGTTTTTGTCGATCAGCGCCTTCTGAAGCTCAAATACGTTGAATTCTTTGGATACCCCCACAAAACGCTCGATGATATCGGCGTCTACCCCTTCTCCCTCTTTGAGGTTGAGCTTCAGCTTTTCAATTTCGTTGCTGATGGCCTGCGGGTTGTTTCCCAGGTGCTCACTGAGCAGCTGAATGGCTTTGGGGCTGATCTTCACATTTTCTTCCCGGCACAGCTCGGCAATGAAGTCGGGCACCTCTGAATCGTACATTTTTTTAAAGTTGTGGATCTCCCCCCGCACGCCAAACGATTTTACCCAGGTTTTGCGCTCGTCCTGCGGTTTCCCGAAGCACAGCACCAGCAGTGTGGATTCCAGCGGGTTCCGGGCGTAGCTTTCCATCAATCCCTGGGCGTCTTTCTGGCCCAGGTCTGAAATGGCCTGCGCTTCTTTGACCAGCACCAGCTGTTTTTCGGCCATCATGGGAAATTTCCGGGCGTAGTTCAGCACATCTCCCGTGCTGACGTCTTTGCCGTACAGCACATATTCATTGAAGCCCTTTTCATATTCGGGAATAGCGATCTCCTGTATTTTATCGGCAAAGCTGTCGATATAATACGATTCTGTTCCGTGCAGGAAATACAGGGGCTTCAGCTTGTCGCGCTGAAGCTCACGGATAATTTTCCGGTAATTATTGGCCATCTTTAAAAAATTCAGTGTCGCACGACTCTTTCAGCCGCTTAAAAAAACTCAGGAACAGCCGGTCGATTTCCCCGTAATGCTGCTTCATGACCGGCAGGGCTTCCGTAAGATCCACCTGCTGCACGCGGCGGTTGAGGCTGGACAGGGCTTTTTCCACGCCCCGGAAATGAATATAGCTCTTCAGCCAGTCGTGGTATACCATTGACTCCACCAATGCTTTCAACGGCGGGGGCTGCAATTCCGTATACTGCGTGGTAAGGGAATCGTACACCCGGTTTTTGAAGACGTCAAATTCTTCGCCGGCAAAAACAGCCCAGTTTTTGTGCAGGAAATGATCCAGGATCACGTCTACCACTACCGGCGCATATTTGCCGAAACCGGGATAGAAGAACTGCTTGCACGCGGCCACCTCCCGGTCTGAATCGGTAAAGGTATCAATGTGACGATGCAGCTTCAGGCCGGTTTTGACATCGGCCGGCAGGTGCCGGTTGGTTTCGTTTTCCACGCCGCCAACAATGTAGTCTTCCAGCAGGCTGCCCAGGATCATCCCGTGATTTTTACCCGCAAGAAACAGGTGGGCCAGGTAATTCATGACATTTCGTATTTAATGACTTCCGTACCGAATTTCCTGAGAAATTCCACGCCTTCATCCACACCTATGCCTTTGTATTCGGCATAGGAATTCAGGTAAAGCACTTTTTTTATCTTCATGGAGTAGATCACCCGCGCACAGGCAATGCAGGGCGACAGCGTCACATACAAGGTAGAGCCTTCTACGTTCGCCCCGTTTTTGGTGGCATAAAGAATGGCGTTCTGCTCGGCATGGAGGGCCAGTGAGCAGCTTCCCTTGGAGTCGCGCGGGCAGCCGGCCTCGCCAAACTCCTCGTCGCAGTTGTGCGTGCCGGCCGGCGGGCCGTTGTACCCTATGGATATGATCCGGGTGTCATTCACCAGCACGGCCCCCACCTGGGCCCGCACACAATGCGAACGGCGGGCCAGGTTAATGGCCAGCTCCATGAAAATATCGTCAAACTTCGGTTTCTCCATAACACTGCTATAAAAATATGATCCGCCGGTCGATCTGCGTGTCTTTTGACGACAGCCGCAGGTGCCGCATCCCGCTCCCTACCCTGCTTTTGGGAATATGAATCACCCTGCTCAGCGAGTTGGTATATTCTTCCGAAAACAGCACCCTGCCCAGGTCATCAAAAACTTCTATTTTGTAATCGCGCGCCTCGCTGACCAGCACTTTACAGTCGAGGCCGCTGCCTTCTACCGGGTTGCCCATAATCTTCAAAACGAGCTGATCGTTTACCGGCTCAAAAATATCAACCCCGGCCAGCAGGTTCTGCCGGCGCTTGCTGATCTCGAGAATAGCCCTTACCCGCGCTTTCTGGTCCTGCGTGAAGATGCTCATGCAGCTGTCTACGGTGTAGTCCATATAGTTCTCAATCATGTTGCGGGTGGTAACGCCCCGGCAGTTGGAGTACAGCGGCGAACACACCAGCGTATTGTTCGACGATTCGGCCGGCGGAGTATCGTCGCAGTAATCGGTGCCGCAGCGGGTATCGCCCCAGGTATGGATCAGTCCTAGCCAGTGGCCCACCTCGTGGGTGGTGGTGCGGCCGAAGGAATAGGGCGCTTCCACCGTTCCTGTTTTCCGGCCGAAGGCCCGGTAATCTATAAATACGCCGTCTACCCGTTCGTCGATATCCGTACTTTCCAGCCCGTCGTAGTTCCCGATCGGGAATTCAGCATAGCCCAGGTAGCTGCCGGTAAGCGTGGTTACCCAGATATTCAGGTATTTGTTCGAATCCCAATAGGAAAGATCGGAGATGGCACGCGTTTCTGACAGGATATTGAAGCTGCGGCGACTGCTGTATACCCGGTTAATGCCCGAAGTAGGGTGACCGTCAGGATCAATGTTGGCCAGGAAAAATTCGATCTGCATATCTGCCCCCACCGGGTTGGTGTTGTACCCCGGCGTGCCGGGCATACGCCGGTAGTCTTCGTTCAGCACTTCGATCTGCGAAAACACCTGTTCGTCGCTGATATTGGAGCCCGAGCGGGTACCTGACGCATTGTTGTGAATGACATGCACCACCACGGGTATGCGGATCACTTCTTCGAGGGCTGATTTTCGCAGCTTCTCTGACCTCATTTCCTCCACTTTCCGGCTGATAAGCTCGTGAATTGCCGCATTTTCTACTGCTTTACTATCGGCTGCACACCGGACGGCCTGCGCTTCAGCCTTTCCCCATAAAACGAGGAAAAAGAGACTAAGTATCTGCTTTTTCATAGGCTTCCAGGATTTTTACCACCAGCGGGTGCCGCACCACATCTTTACCGTCCAGCTCTATAAAGGCGATCCCGTTGATGCGCCGGAGTATCCTTGCGGCTTCTTCCAGTCCGGACCGCTGGTTTTTGGGCAGGTCTACCTGCGAGCGGTCACCGGTAATAATAATTTTGGAAGAAGGACCCATACGGGTCAGGAACATCTTCAGCTGCATGGGCGTGGTGTTCTGGGCTTCATCGAGCAGTATAAACGCGTTATCGAGGGTCCGGCCGCGCATGTAAGCCAGGGGCGCGATCTCGATGGTGTTCTTTTCCAGGTAGCCCTTGAGCTTATCGGCAGAGATCATGTCGTCAAGCGCATCGTAGATGGGCCGCAGGTAAGGATCAATTTTCTCTTTGAGGTCACCGGGCAGGAAACCCAGGTTCTCCCCGGCTTCCACTGCGGGCCGGGTGATAATGATTTTCCGTACGGATTTATCTTTAAGCGCCTTTACGGCCAGTGCCACAGCGGTAAACGTTTTCCCGGTACCTGCAGGGCCTATGGCAAAAACAATATCATTGTCTTTCACGGCTTCCACCAGCCTTTTCTGGTTGCGGGTTTTGGCCTTAACAATCAGTCCGCGGTTCCCGTGAACAATAATATCGTCCTGGTTCAGGAATTCATCTATTTTGTTTCCTTCCAGCGTGTTCTGCACCTCTTTCAGGGGCAGCACATTGTATTTTTCGAAGTACTGCAGCAGCCGGGAGAATACGTCTTCTATGCGGGCAATATCGGCGTCTGATCCTTTCAGAAAAACTTCATCTCCACGCGCAATGATCTTACTTTCAGGAAACGACCGGCTCAATTCTTTCAGGTTTTCGTTTTGCGGTCCGAAGAACTCATTCAGGTTTGAAATCTCTAATTTTACAGACTTTTCTATCAAAATGCGGCAAGGTTTAATTTGTACACAAATTTGTGGAATTTATTAACAATAACCTTTTTTTTTCCACAAAAAAAAACTTCCCTTTTTCAATTCCCTGAAACTTAGAACGTTCCTCTATCAGAGAAGGGCGATTTAGAAACAGCCCTGTTTTTTAGCTGCCTTTTCCTGTTAATTTTGTGAACCGATTTGGTATGAAGACCCTTTTCACTTGGACGACACCGCGCTACATATTACCCCCGGAATTCAACGGCAGCAAGTCGGCCGTTTACCCCATACTACAGAGATAGAATCTGCTGTACTGGGCGCATTACTTATTGACAAAGAGTCAGTTAATCTTATCCGTGAGATTCTTTCACCCGACAGCTTCTACCTGGAAGAGCACAAGGTCATTTACAAGGTCATCCTGGATATGGCCGATGCCGGCGAGGCCATAGACACCCTGAGCGTTACCCGTGAGCTGCGGAGCAAAGGGCTGATCAGGCAGGTGGGCGGGCCCCGTTTCGTGGCTGCGCTGACCAGCCATATCAACTCGGCTTCCAACGTGGAATTCCACGCCATGATCATGGCGCAGGCCGGTATTAAACGCGAGATGATCCGGGTGGCATCGGAGATCATGGAAGAAGGCATTGAAAACGAGCTGGATATTTTTGAGCTTCTCGACAAGACCGAGCAGTCGTTCTTCAAGATCTCGGAGCGGAACATCCGCAAAAACTATGCAGATGCCAAAAGCATCATGAAGACCACCATTGCCGAGCTGGAGAACAAGAAATTAAACAATAACGAAGGCATTACCGGGGTGCCCAGCGGGTTCAAAGAGCTGGATGCGCTCACAGGAGGCTGGCAGAAAACCGAGCTCATCATTATTGCGGCCCGGCCCGGTATGGGTAAGACCGCTTTTGTGGTTTCGGCCATGCGGAACGCCGCCGTAGACCACCAGAAGCCCGTAGCCATCTTTTCACTGGAGATGTCTTCTACCCAGCTGATGCTCCGGATGATATCGGCTGAGGCCGAGCTGGACAGTGAAAAGCTGCGGAAAGGCACCCTGCAGCAGCACGAATGGGAGCAGCTGCATCACCGGATCACCAGGCTGGCCTCTTCCAATATCTTTATTGACGATACACCCGCGCTCAGCATCCTGGAGCTCAGGGCAAAATGCCGGCGCCTCAAAGCCCAGCACGATATACAGATGGTCATCATTGATTACCTGCAGCTGATGACCGGCGACGCGGGCTCAGGCGTATCCAACAGCCGTGAGCAGGAAATTGCCACGATCTCCCGCTCGCTGAAAAACCTGGCCAAAGAGCTGGAAGTACCGGTTATTGCGCTCTCGCAGCTGAGCCGTGCCGTGGAAACCCGGGGCGGGAACAAGCGGCCCCAGCTGTCTGACCTCCGGGAATCGGGGTCAATTGAACAGGATGCCGACATGGTGATGTTTCTCTATCGCCCGGAATATTACAAGATCATGGAAGACGAAAACGGGAATTCAACCGAGGGCGTGGGAGAAGTGATCATTGCCAAAAACCGGGCCGGTATCACTGAAACGGTACAGCTGCGGTTTGTAGGAAAGTACACGAAATTCGCCAACCTGGGCGAATACAACAATACCCTGGGCAGTTCGGCCTTCAGCCAGGTCTCCGGCCTGGATCATTTTGAGTCGCAGGGGCCGTCAGATCCCGGCCTGAGCACTTTTAAGAGTAAGATCAATCCGCCGGAAGGAGGGCAAAAGGAGCCGGACGGGGGAGATTATCCGTTTTAGTGAAAAGTGAAAAACGAAAAGTTAAGGAACATTTTCTCATAATTAATCTATGAACTAATATTCCTTAACTTTTAACTTTTCGTTTTTAACTTTTAACTCCCTTAGATTTTCCCTGCGCTTTTCACCGCATCCAGTATCCTGATCTGCTCCACGATCTGCCAGGGCTGAATTTCCGGCTCTTTGCCCGAGCGGATGGCCTCAGCCAGGTCATCAAAGAGACGGGCCCAGTTGCCGGGCAGGGTCTCAACGGTTCCTTGTATCTCCAGGCCGTGCGTTAAGGTGCGGATACGGCCGTTGTCAGAAGCCGGCTCCTGCCCGAAACCGGGCTGAACGGGGTAAAGTCCGCTTACCAGGTGGTCTTCCTGCACGTCCATTCCGCATTTGGTATACGAGCCTAAAGTACCGTGAACCACATATTTAGGGCCCGGGTCTTTGACCAGCAGGCCGGACTTCAGCGTAACTTTTACCTTGCCGAAATCCATATAGAGCTGAAAGGCATCGTCAATGGCCGAATTGGCCCGTTGGGTAAATGTTTCCCCCGAGATACAAGCGGGTTTCCCGAACAGGCAGATGGCCTGGTCTACCAGGTGAGCGCCCAGGTCATAAAGAATACCGGTGGTGGCATCGGGCGCTTCTTTCCACGCCTTGGCATTCAATACCGGCTTATAACGATCGAAATGCGCTTCATACGACAAAATTTCTCCCAGAATACCCGATTCTATCACCTTTTTTACGGTCTGAAAATCACTGTCGTACCGCCTGTTCTGGAACACATTCAGCACTTTGCCCTTTTTCCGGGCCAGCTCAAAGAGCGTTTCGGCTTCCGCAGGCCGGGCAGTAACGGGTTTTTCGACCATAACATGCTTTCCTGCCTCCAGGGCCCTTACGGCATAATCAAAATGCGTGGAGCCGGGTGAGCAGATAGAGATCAGATCAATGGATTTATCCGCAAGCAGATCATCAATAGAATCCACCCTCAGCGTATCTACAAAAATATGCGGCGGCAACTCCCTGGAGGTGACAATTTTCACCAGGTTGTATTGGGGATTTGTCAGAAAGAAAGGAGCCTGAAGATACCTTCCGGATAATCCGAAGCCAACTATTCCTACATTGATCATAATATTTGTATAATTATATAAACACCAAAATAAAATCGCTATACCACCAGATATATAACGAAAAACGAAGTATTTTATTTGAAAGCCGGTATCCCGGTAATTTCCTGCCCCAGGATCAGGAGGTGGATATCGTGGGTACCCTCGTAGGTGACCACCGACTCAAGGTTGGCCATGTGCCGCATAATGGGGTACTCTCCGGTGATACCGTTTCCACCCAGGATCTGGCGCGCTTCACGGGCAATGTTCAGCGCCATGGCCACGTTGTTGCGCTTCGCCATGGATATCTGGGAAGAGGTGGCTGCCCCTTCGTTTTTGTTCTTCCCGAGCTTCCAGGTCAGCAGCTGCGCTTTGGTGATCTCGGTCAGGAACTCGGCCAGCTTTTTCTGAACCAGCTGGAAGGAAGCAATGGGCCGGTCGAACTGTATCCGCTCCAATGCGTATTTCCTGGCTGTTTCATAGCAGTCCATAGCTGCGCCTACCGCACCCCAGGAAATCCCGTACCGGGCGTTATCGAGGCAGCGTAAAGGCGCCCGCAGCCCGTCGGCACCCGGAAGCAGGTTGGCCTTTGGTACCCTGACATGATCAAATACCAGCTCGCCGGTAGCGCTGGCCCTCAGCGACCACTTGTTTTTTATTTCGGGGGTACTGAAACCCTCCATTCCCCTTTCCACGATCAACCCTTTGATCCTTCCCTCTTCATTCCTGGCCCACACCACGGCCAGGTCGCAAAAGGGAGCATTGGAGATCCAGGTTTTCGAACCGTTCAGCACCAGGTGGTCGCCTTCTTCATAAAAGTGACAACGCATTCCGCCCGGGTTGGAACCGAAATCGGGTTCGGTGAGCCCGAAGCTTCCCAACCGCTCACCGGCAGCCAGCGCGGGCAGGTATTTCAGGCGCTGCTCTTCAGAGCCGTATTCAAAAATGGGAAACATGACCAGCGAACCCTGTACCGATGCCGTAGACCGGATACCCGAGTCTACCCGCTCCAGCTCCTGCATCATCAGTCCGTACGTGATATAATCGGCGCCCATTCCTCCATAGATTTCAGGGATAACAGGACCGAACAATCCCATTTCACCCATTTTCTTTACCAGGAAAAGAGGAAACTTTGCCTGCTGAGCCGCATCTTCAATAATGGGCGAGATTTCTTTTTTGCAAAAGTCGCGCACCGAAGCACGTACCAGGAGCTGCTCTTCAGACAGCAGCTCATCTACCCCGTAAAAATCGGGGGCTATAAAATCATCGGTTTTTTGTGAACGCGCAAAATCCATATCAGAAGGTGATCAGCACCTGGTTTTTCAGAATATCGTCCAGCGTTTCCCTGCGGCGGATCAGGTATTCCTCTCCGCGATACACCAGCACTTCTGCCGGCCGGAAGCGGCTGTTGTACTGGGAGGCCATGGTAAAACCATAAGCCCCGGCGTTCCGGATGGCCAGGATATCGCCTTCTTCCGTTTCGGGAAGCTCCCTGTCTTTAGCAATATCGTCAGTTTCGCACATATATCCAACCACATTGTATTTTTTTCGTGCGGGAAGCCCCGCTTTTGAAATATTGATGACATCGTGGTAGGCATCGTACATCATGGGGCGAATCAGGTGGTTAAGGCCGGTATTCAGTCCCAGCAAGGTGCCGTTGGGGTTATTTTTTACCACGTTTACCTGCGCCAGCAGGAAACCCGATTCGCTCACCAGGAATTTCCCCGGCTCAAACCAGAGCTCCAGCTCCCGGCCGTACGCTTTGCAGAAGTCCTGAAAACGTGCCGACAGCTTGTCGCCCAGGTCTTTCATATCCGTTACGGCATCGCCTTCGCGGTAAGCCACCTTAAAGCCACCACCAAAATCGAGGTACCGGAGATTGCCGAAGCTCATGGCCAGGCTGAACATCACCTCCGCCGCCCGGATGAACGTCTCCCCGTCTTTAATATCTGATCCGGTATGCTGGTGCAGGCCTACGATATTCAGGTTATACCGGTTCACCAGCTTCAGGATCTCCTCCTTCTGTTCTACCGGGATCCCGAATTTGGAATTGCCGTGCCCGGTAGAGATCTTCAGGTTACCGCCGCCTTCCACGTTGGGACGGATCCGGAGAAAGAGCGGCCGGCTACTGCCATATTTTTGCCCGAATTTCTCCATTGCGGAAAGGTTGTCTACATTTATCAGCACACCGTGGCTGAGGCATTCTTCAATTTCTTCAAACCCTACCCCGCTGGATGTAAACGTAATCTGCTCCGGCGCAAACCCGGCTTTCAGAGCCAGGTGCATTTCCTGGGGCGACACCACATCTACTTCCACGCCCAATGTGCGCATAAGCGAAAGCACCGAGATATTGGTATTGGCTTTGCAGGCGTACTTTATTTTCATGGGCACGCCGGCGAAAGCCGCCCGCAGCTCATTGACCTTTTCTTCTATTTTATCTCCTTCATACACGTACAGGGGCGTACCCCACGTACCGGCCAGGTTCAGCAAAGTAGTATTGTTCATTTAAAAATGCTTGTTGCGCTACAAAAATACACGAAAAGTCAGGGAAGCAGAATGACCCGCCGGATATTATTCCGGAAAGATACCTTGTTTAGATAGTTAAAAAATTATACATATATTTATATATTTTCGCTTTTTTACTATTAAAGATATTTTTACAGAATTAATTTGACTTTGTAAAAAGCAAAAACCATATTGCAAATATCAACAAAACACACTATGAATACCTCCATTTTTGTCAATTCGGAAATTGCTGCTTTAGAAAGGCTGATTATTCACAGTCCTGACAGCGGACTGGGCAAGGTGGTCCCCTCAAAGGCGCAGGACTGGCTGTTTGAGGACATTATTCACCTGGATACCATGCGGAAGAAGGAGTATGACCTGTATGTGAAGCTCCTCCTGCATTTCCTGGATCCTGAGGCTATCCGCTGGTACGACAGTGCCGGAGACGCGCGCAGGGAGTTCTTCAAGCCCAACTCGGATCATTATTTTGAGTCGGATAAGGTCATTGATATCGAACGGCTCCTTTTCGAGGTGCTGGAAAACCCCGAAGTAAGAATCCCGCTGGTGGCTGCCGTTGCGGCCATTGAAGAGTGCTCGTACCTGGAAATGAGGCATTTCCTGAAATATTCCAACCGCGAGCTGTCGAAAATCCTGATCACGGGCATGACCGATGCGGACGAAATGTTTTTCCCGCCCGTACCCAACCTGATTTTTACAAGAGACCTGGGTGTGGTGGTCAACGATCACATCATCCTGACCAAACCGGCCAAATCGGCCCGCACCCGCGAGTCGCTGATCGCCAAGTACATTTTCTTCAATCACCCGCTTTTCAGCGATTTTACCGGCAGGATCATCGAGATAGAAGAAGACGAAGCGCATTTCCTGCTGCCGGAAGACAAGACCCGCCGGATAGATACCCTGGAAGGCGGCGACGTGATGATGGTGGCTCCCAACCACCTGCTTATCGGGATTTCGGAGCGCACCACCCTTGATGCCGCCCGGCAAACCATGAGCAAGCTTTTTGAAAAGAAAGTCGTGGAAAAGGTTTCGATCGTAAAAATACCCAGCAAACGCGATTACATGCATATTGATACGGTTTTTACGCATATCCGGCGCGATGTCTGGGTATTGCTGAGGTCAATTGTGCACAAAAAACAGGATTACCCCAAGGCCTGGGACGATTTTGAACCGGCCGGTAACGATGAAAAAGTACGGATCAAAACGTTTGTAAACGGCCCGGACGGTATTGAAGTGCGCGACATCGATCACCTGGAAGACCTGCTGGCCCGTATTTCGAAAGACGACCTCAAATGTGAGGGGCCGGTGCGGTTTGTATATTCGGGAAATGACCGCTTCCCGTTCGGGGAAAGGGAGCAATGGACCGACTCGTGCAACCTGCTGGTTCTCCGGGAAGGAGTAGCTATTGCCTACGACCGGAATGACAAAACCGATGAGGCTTTCCGGGAGCAGGGTTTCCGGCTGGTTTCTGCCGCTGAGCTGCTGGCTGATTTTGAAAATAACCGGATCCGGCCGGAGGAAGTGAAAGACACCATTATCCTGTTACCTTCCGCTGAGCTTTCACGGGCAAGAGGCGGTTCACATTGCATGAGTTTACCGCTGAAAAGAAAAGATATTTTCGAAAAAATTAATTAATATTGAGCACGAAACCTTAAATATGAACGCTTATGCAAGAACAGGTAACATCTAATCTACTGATGATTAGGCCGGTGAATTTTGCATTTAACCAGGAAACCGCATCTTCCAATACGTTTCAGCAGCCTGAAGATATCAACCGCGAAGCCCTGAACACCTCCGCCCAGGAGTGTTTTGACGAGCTGGTGGCCCAGCTGCGCCTCCGGGATATCAACGTGCACGTATTCGAGGATACGCCCGAGCCCTATACGCCCGACAGCATTTTCCCGAACAACTGGCTTTCTACCCACCATTCGGGAAAGGTGATGATTTATCCCGTAGAAGCGGCTAACCGGCGGGCGGAAAGGAGGCAGGATGTACTGGATTTCCTGAAAAAGAACTATGATTTTCATGTTCTGCTGGACCTGACCCATTTTGAGACGGACGGGAAGTACCTGGAAGGCACAGGGAGCATTGTGCTGGACCGGATCAACCGGATAGCGTATGCCTGCCTGTCGTCGCGTACCCACCCGGAAGTGCTGAAAGCCTGGCAAAAGGTCATTGATTACGAACTGGTGACTTTCGAGGCATTTGACAAAGCGGGGGTTCCCGTGTACCATACCAACGTGGTGATGTCTATGGGCGATACCTTTTGTGTGATTTGCCTGGAAGCCATTGCCGATCCGGATCAGCGCCTGGCCGTGAAGCAGAAGCTGGAAAGTTCGGGCAAGACGATCATGGAGATCACCATGGACCAGATGAGCGCCTTTGCCGGGAATATGCTATTGGTGAAGAACAGGAAAGACAAGAATTTCCTGGTGATGTCAGACCGTGCCTATGCCTCATTAACCCGTGAGCAGGCAGATACTATGGATTATTTTGCTGAAATACTTCATACCGACCTGGGGTATATTGAAACGGTGGGCGGCGGCTCAGCGCGGTGCATGATTGCGGAGATCCATTTGCCGGAAAAGTGAAGTAAGTGAAAAGTTAAAAGATAAAAGTTAAAAGTTATGGAACATTAGTAAAAGAAATGTTCCGCAACTTTTAACTATTAACTTAATAATACCAAGCAGGGTTTAAAGCTTCATCTATGAACAGAAAGATCAGAATGGGAATGACAGGCGGCGGCCAGGGCGCCTTTATAGGCGCTGTGCACCGTACTGCTGCCGCTATAGACGGCGAGATCGAGCTGGTTTGCGGTGCTTTCAGCTCCACTCCTGAAAAGTCAAAAGCCTCGGGCCGTGACCTCATGCTGCCCGAAGAACGCTGCTACGGCGATTACCGGGAGATGATCCGGAAGGAGCTGCGCAGAAAAGATAAAATGGATGCGGTTGCTATTGTTACGCCCAATCATATGCATTTCGGACCCGCTAAAATGGCCCTGGAAAACGGCTTCCACGTCATTTGCGACAAGCCGGTGACGTTCACCCTGGCCGAGGCCCGTAAGCTGAAAGATATTATTGAGCAAACCGGCCTCACGTTTGCCCTGACCCACAATTATACCGGCTACCCGATGGTGAAACAGGCCCGCCACCTGGTAAAAAGCGGTGCTTTGGGCAGAATCAGGAAGGTGGTGGTGGAATACCCGCAGGGCTGGCTGGCTTTCCTGGAAGAAAAACGCGGCTATAAGCAGGCCGAATGGCGTACTGACCCCAAACGGTCGGGAATTGCCGGAGCCGTGGGCGATATCGGTACCCATGCCGAAAACCTGGCGGAATACATCACCGGGCTGAAGATCACCGAACTCTGTGCCGATGTATCCACCTTTGTGGAAGGCCGCCTGCTGGACGATGACGCCAGCGTTCTGCTGAAGTTCGACAGCGGTGCAAAAGGTATCCTGTACTGCAGCCAGGTAGCCAACGGGGAAGAAAATGCCCTGAGAATCCGGGTGTATGGAGAGCTGGGCGGCCTCGACTGGCGGCAGGAAGAACCCAATACCCTGGCGCATAAGTCGCAGACATTCCATCATATCTACCGTCCGAATGTGGGCGACCTCTCCCCTTTTGCCAAAGCCAACACCCGCCTGCCCAACGGCCACCCTGAAGGATACCTGGAAGCCTTCGCCAACATTTACCGGAATTTTGCCCGTACAGTACGGAAACGGATGAACGGGGAAGAACCCACTGAAATTGAGCTGGATTTCCCGGGCATTGACGACGGTATCCGCGGAATGCTGTTTGTGGAGAGTGTCATCGCGTCCGGGAAAAGCAGGTCAAAATGGGTAAAGATGAAAACGCTGTAATAAATTCCGGATATATATCCGGCATTGTCAATTGTACATTGTCAATTGTCAATTCTCCCGGCCGTCTGAATCACAGCGTACGGTATACCTCTTCAAAGGGCACCCGGATCTGCACATCGCGCACGCCTTCGGGTTTCCGTATACCGCAGGGAATGACCATGTTGATCTCCGCACCGGCCGGAAGCTTCAGGATTTTCTTCATGCGCCGGCTGTCAAAGCCCTCCAGCGGACAGGTATCGTAACCTTCAGCCGCCATGGCCAGCATAAAGGTCTGTGCGGCCAGGGCACACGACTTATGCACCACGGCATTCATATCACTTTCTGTAACCTGCCGGGTAATGGGCCTGAAAAGGCCAATTGCAGTGGCAATACATTTACGCACCAGGCCCGGGAGGCCAAAAAAGCGGGCATAGATAAAAGGCATCAGGAAACCGTAATATTGCTTCCGGTTTTTGATCCGGGCCGCCTTCCTGTGTTCAGGAGAGAATTTCGCTATGGCTTCGAGCTCGTACGCCAGCATTGCGCGGCTTCTTTTACGGTACAGGTCCTGACGGGTAACCAGCACCACTATTTCCTTTGCCGTGCGGGTAGAGCTTTGGTCCAGGCAGGCTTTGGAAATGGCCTGCAGGGTGCCGGGTGTGGTTACGTGGTAAAATTCCCATAGCTGCATATTGCTGCTGTTGGGAGCCAGTGTGGCCAGCTCCAGGCAGTGTTTTACTTTGGCGGTGTCTATGGGTTTTTCCGGGTCATAAATACGAACGGAACGCCGGTACCGGACGGTTTCCTCAAAAGTCATTCTGAAAAGATTATCTGCCTGCAAAAATACGATGCTAATTCGGGGGAAAGTGTATACGTAAGGGCGAAAACTTTGGCGGGGAAATCTTTTCCTTTCCTGTGTTTTTCACTTTACCAAGAGAGAATAGAACTGATTTCACATAAGAAACCATAGATTATTAACAATGTTCAATTTCCGGTTTTTGATAAATTTTCGGCTTTTGTCGCCTGATTTCCACGTTTTAGTCCTCCCATCCGCAGACCAACTCTATTGATGCATTCCGGCAAAATATTAATGCCTAGATTTCGCATTCAGCAGCTCTTGACCGTTTCTATGTACGCCCCAGTAATATTGGTAATAAAAGCCGTAAAAAGGGTAACCAAATTTTACCTGTTCCCCGTTAATTTTGCCATCGCAATTAAAAAACCCCGGTTAGCCGGAGCTGACCGCTTATACCTTATGAAATCATTTATACTGGCTCTCCTCATCCCGGTATGCGGGATAGCGCAGGAAAAGCTGACCCTGGCCCGTACCCTGGAGATCGCTGTGGAAAATTACGGCAGCATCCGGGCTAAACGTTACCATAGCGAGGCCTCCAAAACGCTGATCGAGCTGGCCCGGAGAACCAACCTGCCCAATGTTAACCTGGGCCTGCAGCAGGATTTCGGTACGGTCAATGGCCAGAACGGCCCCCTGTACGGCTTCGGAGGACTGGCAGCGGGCTCTTCGGGCCCGGCCCTGGCAGAGCAAAACTGGAATGCCGGTTTTGGCGCCCTGTATCTTACCCAGGTCAACTGGGACGTGGTGACCTTCGGCAGGAACAAAAAGCGGGTGACCGTAGCAGAACATACGGCGCAAAAAGATAACGAAGACCTGCAGCAGGAGATCTTCCGGCACAAAATCAAGGTAGCCGCCGCCTATATCAACTGGGTAACGGCTCACCAGCTCACCCTTTCGTTTACCCGTAACGTTCAGCGGGCCGATACCGTTCAGCAGGTGGCCGGGGTCAAAGCCCGGAACGGACTGGTGCCCGGCGTAGACCTTTCCATGGCAAAGGCTGACCTGGCCAACGCATCCATTGCTTACTCGCGGGCGCTTGACCAGGAACAGGAGCTGCTGAACCGGCTGATCGAGCTGATGGGGATTGAGCCCGCTGATTATCAGCCCGACTTATCGCTGCTCGAAAAAATACCCTCGCGGCCTGCCTTTCAGGGCGACCTGAGCCAGCACCCTGAGCTGCGCCTGTACAAAAGCCTTATCCGGCTGAACGAAGAGCAGACCGCCCTGTTAAAGACCCAATATTATCCTGCCGTTTCACTGGCAGGTGTTTTCCAGACCCGGGCCTCCGGGTTCGGAAACGGGTATATCCAGGACCAGAATGATTTTACTTCCGGTTATTTTTCAGGAATCAACCCCACCCGTGTGAATTACCTGCTGGGTCTGGGCCTGAACTGGAACTTCACCCAGACCTACCGCCTGAAGAAGCAGGTGAGCGCCCAGGAGCTTACCGGTAAAGCGCTGCAAAGCGAATACGAGATGACAGACCTGCGCCTGCAAACCCAGCTGAAAACGGCACAGAACAAATGGAGCAACGCGCTGGCCGTGTATGAGCAGGTACCGGTTCAGCTGACGGCCGCCCGCGATGCCTATCTCCAGAAATCGGCCCTGTATAAAAACGGCCTGACCGACCAGGTTTCGGTTTCCCAGGCCCTGTATGCGCTTATCCGGGCAGAAACTGACCGCGATATCGCCATCAGTCATATCTGGAACGCCCTCCTGCTGCAGGCTGCAGCCAGCGGTGATTTTGATTTAATCGAAAACAATCTGTAACCCGATGAATTTAATACGATTCGCGCTTAGAAAACCCATTACCATACTGGTGATTGTTACCGGATTATTTTTCTTTGGTATCCGTGCGGCACAAACAATAAAGGTAGATATTTTTCCCCAGCTGGACCTTCCCGTTATTTACGTGGCACACCCTTTCGGAGGGTATTCACCCCAGCAGATGGAATCTTTCTTTGCCAAGCAATACATCAACATCTTTTTGTATGTGAACGGCATCAAATCGATCGAGACCAAGAACATCCAGGGGCTGACCCTGATGAAGATCAACTTTTACCCGGGCACCAACATGGCCCAGGCGGCGGCCGAGCTGAACTCGGTCTCCACCCGTATCCAGGCTACTTTCCCGCCCGGTTCCAACCCGCCGTTCATTATTCGGTTTGATGCCTCCACCCTGCCCGTGGGCCAGCTGGTGCTGAGCAGCGATAAGAGGAGCAATAACGAGCTTCTTGACCTGGCCAACGTGTATGTGCGGTCTACCTTTACCGCCATTCCCGGTATTGTTTCCTCCCCTCCTTTCGGCGGAAACATACGGACCATCGTCATCAACGCCAATCCGCAGCTGATGCGGAACTACAACCTGACGCCAGACCAGCTGGTGGAAGCCCTGCGGCTGAACAACCAGACGGCTCCGTCAGGAAATATCCGGATCGGGGATACGCATTATATCACGCCTACCAATACGATGATCCGGAATGTGAAAGATTTTGAAGATATTCCGCTCTTTAAAGGCTCGGTGCAGAACTTATACCTGCGCGATGTGGCCACGGTAAGCGACGGCGCCGATATGACGGCCGGCTATGCCCTGGTTAACGGCCGGCGGTCGGTTTACCTCAGCATTGCCAAAAGCGCCGATGCCTCTACCTGGGAAGTGGTTCAGAACCTGAAGAAAGCCATGCCCGGCATCCAGTCTAACCTGCCGGAAGACGTGAAGCTGACCTACGAGTTTGACCAGTCGAAATACGTGATCAATGCCGTTAAAAGCCTGATGACCGAAGGGATCATCGGTGCGCTGCTGACCGGCCTGATGGTGGTGCTTTTCCTGGGTGATCTCCGGGGTGCCCTCATTGTGATCCTGACCATACCCACCTCTATTATTTCAGCCGTGCTCTTCCTGAATCTTTTTGATCAGACCATCAATATCATGACCCTGAGCGGGCTGGCCCTGGCTATCGGTATCCTGGTGGATGAAAGTACGGTAACCATAGAAAATATTCACCAGCATTTTGATATGGGCAAACCCAAGGCCCTGGCCATCTGGGATGCCTGCAAGGAAATTGCTTTCCCCAAGCTGCTGATCCTGTTCTGTATCCTGGCGGTATTTGCTCCGGCCTTTACCATGGGCGGCATACCGGGGTCGCTGTTCCTGCCGCTGGCTCTGGCTATCGGCTTCAGCATGATTATTTCTTACTTTCTTTCCCAGACCTTTGTACCGGTTATGGCCAACTGGATCATGCGGGTGAAGGCTCACCGGGCGCAGGACGGGCACATCCTGTCGGCAGAAGAAGAACTGGAGGCCTCCGGTATTGATACGGGAGAGGATTCCTGGTCGCAGAAAGAGATTTTGCTTAAAAATGAAGACAGCAACCGCGACGGTAAGGTCAGCCTCTTTGAGCGCCTGCGGTTCCGTTACCTGAGATTCATTAACCGCATCATGCCCTACCGGAAGATCGTGGTGGGAAGCTATATTGTATTGTCGGTTGCGGCGGTTGTGCTGCTGCTGCGCAGTATAGGCCGCGATGTGCTTCCGCAGGTTAACGGCACCCAGTTCCAGGTACGACTGCGGATTCCTGACGGCACCCGGATTGAACATACCGAATTGGAGACCATTAAATTACTGGAAAGCATTAAGGAGATCGTGGGGCCGGAAAATGTCAGCATTACCTCTGCCTATGTAGGGTCACACCCCCAGCTGTTCTCCGTCAGCCCGATCTATCTTTTCATGGCGGGTTCGCACGAAGCGGTTATCCAGGTAGCCCTGAACCCCGATTATAGCACCAGTCTCGACAACCTGAAAGACCGGATACGGGAGAAAGCCCGCTCGATCAACCCGGAAATGAGGCTTTCGTTTGAGCCGATAGAGCTAACCGAAAAGATACTCAGCCAGGGCTCACCTACTCCCATAGAAGTGCGTTTTTCAGGAAGGAACAAGTCGGTCAATGAAGAATTTGCCCGGAAGGTTGAAAAGGAATTGAAAAAGATCTCCCTGCTGCGCGACGTGCAGATCGGCCAGTCGACCCGCTACCCGGCGCTGAACATACAGATAGACCGGGTGAGGGCTGCCCAGCTGGGGCTTGATATCAACGAGATATCGCGTTCACTTACAGCGGCTTTGTCGTCTTCGCGTTATACCGAAAAAAACCTGTGGACCGATGTGGGCGCGGGTTACAGCTACGGCGTGCAGGTGCAGATCCCGGAAAACATGATGAACAGTAAAGCAGAAATAGCGGCCATTCCCCTGAAAAAAGGGGCCAACCGCCCCAACCTGGGCGATGTGGCCACCATTACCGAGAGTTATACCTACGGAGAGGTGGATAACCTGGGGGCCATGCCCATGCTTACGGTTACAGCCAACCTGAACAACACCGACCTGGGTACGGCGTCTGCCGAAGTGCAGAAAGTGATCAACCGCCTGGGCGAGCTGCCAAGAGGGCTGAAAATAGAGCGGATCGGCTTAAGCCAGACCCTGGAAGAAACCCTGAGCAGCCTCCAGGTGAGCCTGCTGATTGCGGTGGTGGTAATCTGCCTGATGCTGGCTGCCAACTTCCAGTCGTTCAAGGTTTCACTGATTGTACTGGTGACGGTTCCCGCGGTACTGATCGGTTCGCTTTCCCTGCTGATGCTCTGCGGGTCTACGCTGAACCTCCAGTCGTATATGGGGATTATTATGTCGGTAGGAGTTTCCATATCCAATGCCGTGCTGCTGATCACCAATGCCGAGCAGCTCCGGAAACACAACGGGAATGCCCTGTTGTCGGCCACAGAAGCTGCCGCCCTGCGGATACGGCCGATTGTGATGACGGCCATGGCCATGGTGGTGGGGATGATTCCCATGGCTTTGGGGCACGGTGAAGCCGGCGGGCAGGTGTCACCCCTGGGACGTGCCGTGGTAGGCGGACTGGCTACCTCCACCTTTGCCGCCCTGTTTATTTTACCGCTGGCTTTTGCCTGGGGGCAGGAAAAAACCGGAACGCAGAGCGTATCCCTGGATCCGGAAGACGAAGAAAGCATCTATTTTATAGCTAAACCAACCCATTCATGAATAAGATATTGATCGTAGCTGCTGCGGCAACAGTGGCCTTAAGCTGCCAAAAAACAGAAGAAAAAACAGGACAGGAAGCCGAGACGCCCGTGGGTACGGAAGTGGTTCAACCCGGAAACGGCGGTTTTGCCACCTCAGTGAATATCCCCGGTGAGCTGCAGGCTTTCCAGCAGGTGGACTTGTACGCCAAAGTGACCGGTTTTGTACAAAAAGTACTGGTAGACGTAGGGAGCAATGTAGCCCAGGGGCAGCTTCTGGCCGTGCTGGAAGCACCGGAAATGAAAGCCCAGATCAGTGCGGCGGCCTCCCGGCTGAAAGCCCAGGAAGCCGTATACCTGGCCAGCAGCGCCACGTATGAGCGCCTGGCGGAAACCAGCAAAACCCCGGGAACCATCGCCACGAATGACCTGGATATTGCCCGTGCAAAACAGCAGGCCGACCTGGCCCAGCTGGAAGCGGCCAAAGCCGCTTTCCGCGAGGTTTCCGATATGCAGAATTACCTGGAGATACGCGCACCGTTCAGCGGGAATATCACTGCACGGAATGTAAGCCCCGGCGCCTATGTAGGTCCCAGCGGAAAGGGTTCTGAAGCCCCCCTCTTCAGCCTGGTTCAGCAGAATAAGCTGCGCCTGGTAGTCAATCTTCCCGAAACGTATACAGGCATACTCGATAAATCGGAGATGATCACTTTTACCGTTCACTCGTTGCCGGGTGAAACGTTCAGCGGCCGGATCTCCCGGAACGCGGGCGCGCTGGACACCCGTCTCCGTTCGCAAAGAGTAGAAATTGACGTAGAAAACGGGAATAAAAAGTTACTCCCCGGTATGGTCACTAACGTTACCCTCCCCTTAAGCGGCAGCACCAAAGCCCTTTCGGTGCCGTATACGGCCGTGCTGAACTCCACTACCGGTGTATATGTGATCAAAGTGGAAAACGGTAAAGCCGCGTGGGTTCCGGTTTCTACCGGCATTTCCAACGATTCGGTGGTACTGGTTACCGGGCCGGTGAGTGCGTCAGATGTGCTGGTTAAATATGCATCGGAGGAAATCCGTAACGGGCAGGAAGTGAAGGTGAGGCAGTAATGCTTCACCGGTTTTGGTGCTTCTCCAGGAAAACCCGGTAATAACCGGCATCGGCAGAAGGCAAGATATAATTCTTCAGCAGGCGGGTCTGAGTTTTAGCGTTCACTCTCCTGAAGCGAACGCCGTCCTGGCTTCTCAGCCTGTCTTTACCTTCCACTTTTAAAGTATCTGTCCGGTATTTCAATGAATATTCCGGATCAAACGTTCTTATCAGGTTACTCCCGTGGTATTGGTAAGTAAAAACTTCATCCGTAAACAAATGGGGGCCTGAGTAAGAATATCCTGTCTTATTACCCAGTAACAGAATAGATTTAAAACCGTGTCCATTATGAAGATACACCGAAATGCTATCATTTTGAGCGTAGCAAAAAACGGGTAGTAACCACAGTGAAAAAACAGCAAGGGATTTGATCATTTTCCCATCTTTACTTTCGCATACAAAGGCAGGTGATCAGAGGCCAGCGACTGAACCGTATGCACTTCTTTTACTTTCCAGTGGCGGTTTCTGGAAAGAAAAATGTAATCGATTCGTCCGCGGGGCTTATCGGCGTCAAAGGTAAATTGCACGTTATTTCCCAGCACAGCGGCATCGTAGAAGTATTCGGTGATGCGTTTGTATTCTTCGCTTTCGGGCATAAAATTAAAATCGCCGGCAATGATCATGGGCAGGCCGGTTTCCCGGTAATGCCGGATAATAGCGTCTATCTGGGCCAAACGGTTGGCTTTGTATTCGTGGCACAGGTGAGTACCGGCCAGGATGATGTTTTTTTCTTTAACGGCAATCATGGCCCGGCCCTCGCCACCCTGCGGAAAAGGAAGCGTCGCCCGGATGATATCAGCAGGTTTCCGGATGAGCATCCCTTCTCCATAGCCGCCTTCGCTGTAATCAATGGCTTTGGCAAAATAGCCCGACCGGCCGCTCAGGCTGCCCAGCTCACCGGCAACGTCCACCTTCCGGCCCCCGTTAAACGCCCGGGTCCGGTTGGTCATGCTGTCTACTTCCTGTAAAAAGACCACGTCAGGATCCAGGCTTCTGATCACTTCAGCAACACCGGCCAGGTTACTGTTGCCTTTATGGTAAGGATTTTCCCCGTGGAAAATGTTGTAAGTTAATACTTTATGTGATGTACCGCAGCCGTACAGGCCGATCATTGCGAAAAACAGGAAAAGGTATCTCATATCTGTTGAAGTAATGCCTCTTTAAAAATACAACTATTTTCCGGGAAAGGCATAAGCCACAGGTATTTTTTGATCCCGCTCCTTTTATTATTTTTACGAAATAATATTCCTCCCGCCCATGCTGTTAAAAGGAAACATCAAGATCGGCCAGGTTATCTCCGGCACATGGAAGAACCTGTTTTTCTCCATACTTACCTGCACATTTGCGTATTCGCTGAATGAGCTGTGGCTGAGCAGATATTTTGAATTTCCTTCTTTTGTGCCGGCGCTGATCGGTACGGCCCTGGCTTTTTTTATCGGTTTTAACAATAACCAGGCTTATTCACGCTGGTGGGAGGCCCGTACGATCTGGGGTTCGCTGGTCAACAATTCCCGCTCCTGGGCCCGGCAGGTGCTCAATTATACAAAACCCTCCGGTACCTTATCCGAAACAAAGCTCAGGGAAATACAGGAAGCGCTTATCAAAAGGCACGTGGCTTTCCTGTATGCTTTGAAGGCTTACCTGAGGGAGCACGACGATCCGTACTACCGGCAATACCTATCGCCCGGTGACTCCGCCTCGGTCTCGGGACAAAGTAACCTGCATAACGCTATTCTTACCCTGCAGTCGGGAGATTTGCAGGAACTCTATACCCAAAAAGCCATAGACGGCTTCTGCTTTATGGAGCTAAACCGGACCATCACTACTTTTTGCGATGATATGGGGCGGTGTGAACGGATCAGGAATACGGTTTTTCCTACCACTTATACCTATTATTCCAAAAATTTCATCTGGCTGTTTATCTACGCGGTAACCATGGCCATCGGCAGTGCCATTGGGGTGTGGGCCATTGTTTTCGGTGCTATTACCGGTTATATTTTCTTTACTATTCAATCGCTGGGGCAAACGCTCGTCAACCCGTTCGAAAAGATGCCCTCCGCCCTTCCCCTGGACCAGATCAGCCGGACCATAGAGATTAACCTGCTTCAAATGCTGGGCGAAAAGGACGTGCCGGCGCCGGTGGAGAGCGTAAATGGCGAGTATATATTGTAAATTACTAGTATTCAGGCGGTTTATTACTATATTCGTTTATAATGTAGTTAATACCTATGGAATGGTTTATCAAAGTTCTGCACCAGTACGCCGATTTTAAGGGCCGGGCAAGGAGAAAAGAGTTCTGGATGTTTGGGCTTTTTTATATTCTTTTTGCTTGTTGTGCGGCATTTGCAGATAAGTTAATGGATACGGAAGAGTACTACCTGGACGATATGTTAGTTGACGGCGTCTTTAGCTCGATTTATGCGCTTGCCCTTTTCATTCCCTGTTTAGCCGTTTCCGTTCGCCGGCTTCACGATACCGGTAAAAGCGGCTGGATGATCCTGGTAGGTATTATCCCATTCGTAGGGTGGCTTTGGTTGTTAGTGCTTTACTGCGAGAACAGCCAGCGGGGAAACAATGCTTACGGACCGAACCCCAAAGGCGAATGGATTCCTCAGGAACGCCCCGAAAACCCGGAATATCGCCCTTAAACGACAAAAATGCCCAAAAAGCACACGTATTGTCTGCTTTTTGGGCATTTAACATTAATTCAGCTCATTAGCGGCAAAATACGCCATCGCAGTTCGCATAAAGCCGGCATAGGCCGGGTCCGGGGTATCCGCGTCATTCCTGGTGTAGCGTTCATCCTGCATATACAGGTCACCCAGGCCGGCATAGGCTTCGGCGGAGGGGGCCGTACCCCAGAAGCGGGCTATGTAGCCGTAATGTTTCCGTACCCGTTCCTGCACGGCCGGTGATTCCGGATCCTGGTCTTTCATAGCCGCCAGTTGGCGGTTTACCGCCATGAAGCTTTCTTTCAGCTCATTCAGCTCTTTGCGGGTCATGTTTTTTAACTGGTATTCCGATTTTTCCACGGCTTCTTCGCCCCATTTTTCAATGGCCTCCCGGCGGTAGGCTTCCGCTTTCTCTTTGGGCAGCCCTTCATATAATTCTTCGTGCTGTAACATTTTTCCTTCTTTTAAATTAAAAATCGTTTTGTTAATGGTATCCATCAGGATCATGATCCGGTCCAGGCGCGCTTTCAGGGCTGACCGGTGGCTTTCCAAAGCGCTTACCGTATCAAAGCCGGGCTGATCCAGGATCTGCCGGATCTCCTGCAGGGGAATATCCAGCTCCCGGTAAAACAGGATCTGCTGTAAACGCAGTAACTCCTTCTCTCCATACATCCGGTACCCGGCCGCGGTACGGATGCCAGGCTTCAGCAGGCCCATCCGGTCATACAGGTGGAGTGTACGTACGCTCACCCCGGCCATGTCTGCCAGTTTTTTTACGGTATAATGAATCATTTGGTTTGGATAACGGGACAAATGTAAACTATGACCTAAGGTAAGAGTCAAGCGTTTTTTCAATTTTTTTTGAAATTGCGGGATTTCTTTCCATATTGATCCCAAAACAAAATCCTGTGAGATTAACCCGCATTATAGGACTTGTGCTCACCTGCGCGGTATGTTTAGGCAGTTGTGACCGGAAATCCGTTCCGCAATGGTCTATCGCCGAGCTGAGCTTTGAAGCCCGGAATACATATGCCAATCCCTATACCGATGTAGAGATTTATGCGGTATTTGTCAGTAAAAGCGGGGATTCGCTGGTCAGGCCGGCCTTCTGGAACGGGGAAAACGAGTGGAAAGTGCGGTTTGCCCCACCCCGGGAAAACGAAGAATGGGCCTGGACCCTCCACGCTTCAGTAGATGACCCTGGATTCATGAACCGGTCGGGGACCCTGAAATCGGTGCCCTACACGGGCACTAACCGGCTGAACCGGCACGGAACGCTTAAAATGTCGCCTAAAAAACGTAACCTGGTTTTTGCGGACGGCAGTCCGTTTCTGCTGGTAGGCGATACGCCGTGGTCGCTACCCTACCGCGCCACTCCTGCACAGGTAGAGATCTACGCCCAAAACCGCCAGGAAAAAGGCTATAATACGGCACTGCTGATCGCTGTGCAGCCGGATACCCGGGCCGAAGGGCCCGATCAGCGGAATACCGACCAGGGATTTGCCCGCGGGTTCTCCGACCTGAAAGACGGGCACCTGAATCACCTGAACCCCGCCTATTTCCAGACATTGGACAGCCTGGTTCAGATTCTTTATGACCATGAAATCGTGCCGGTGTGGGCGCCATTGGCCCACGGCTACGGCTGGAAAGGGAGACAGGCGCTGGGCCCCAATGTATCGGGTGAAGAATATGCCCGGTTTGTACGGTACCTGCTGGCCCGTTACGGCTCAGGTCCGGCCCTGTGGCTGCTCAGCCTCGACGGACACGGGGACGCCCCCGGCATTATACCGGCCGGTGAAATGCTGGAGAAATGGGATGCCTACCGCCAGCCCACCGGGCTGCATTATAACCCCTGCGACGACTTCCTGGCTACCTGGGCCCGGGAAGGCGACGGGCACTGCTTTCACTACAACAAAAAGCACCAGGAGGCCCCCTGGCTGGATTTCCAGTGGGCCCAGACCGGGCACGACGGCCAACATCAATACCATAAAGTGGCTAAAATGTACGAAAATCAGCCTGTTAAAGCCGTTATGAACGGTGAACCTACCTACGAAGGCATGAATGAAGGCAAATACGGGCTGGGCTACTGGCAGGGTGAAGATGCCTGGAACCAGCTGCTGCACGGCGGCACCATGGGAGTGGTATACGGCGCCGTGAGTCTCTGGCAATGGAAGATCAGCCCGGCCGAAAGCGGCTGGGAAGAATGGACCAACGCCCCTTACTCCTGGCAGCAGGCCCTGGACTTTGAAGGCAGCCGCTACCCCGGCTTTGTGGCCCGGGCTTTTGATGGGTTTGATTTCACCGACATGGAGAAACGGCCCGACCTGACCGGAAACAACCGCCTGTTACTGGCCAAAGAAGGTGTTTTCTATTACTCCTACCTGGAAAAAGGAGGTGAAATTACGATCAAAAATATCCCGGCAGAACTTCCCTGCTTTTGGTTTGACCCGCTGAAAGGGGAATTCCGCAGCCGGAAGGTAGCCGGTACTTCCGGCATTTTCACTGCACCGGATACCTTACAGCCCTGGGTATTTTTAGCCGGTAAAAAACAAAGCCATGATTAGAGCCGGGAGGCTTTTGTTGCATTAGCTGATCTCGGGGGTCAGTATTATTTCTGTTTTCATCGAATTGGTCACCAGGCAGCCCGCCTTTGCTTTTTCTGCAATACGCAGGGCTTTTTCCGCATCTTTCCCGGCATCATTTAGCCTGATAACAGGAAACATTTCGGCCCGGGTAATGAGGTACTTCCCCTCTGCCATCTCCAGCTTTGCAATGGTTTTGCAGCTGAAATCTTCTATTTCCATCTTAAAATTGCCGGCAATAGCCAGGAACGTGGCCATATAGCAACTGTTGATCGATGCTACAAACAGGTGCTCGGGTGACCAGATGCCAGGCACTCCGTCAGGAAATTCGGGCGGGGTGGCGCATTCAATCGTTTTTTCCAGGACAGGTGAAGACAGCTCGCCGATCCTTCCTTCTTTCCATTGAATGCTTACTTCGTAAAAATGAGTTTGTGACATACCTGTATAGTTTAATTTTGATGCAGCAAAATTGAATCTGTTCAGGAACCCGTACAGCCACTTTAGTTACACAGCCCTGTTTTTTTTCATAAAAACCAGGCAGCAGCACACAAACTTTCCCTGAAATGAAAATCACCTGGGTATTATCTGAACATTATGGTATTTTTGAGACTTTGATTCAAAAGAAAATGATAAAAAGAGGATTTGAGTTTTTGAAACAGATAAAGGAAAATAACAACCGGGAGTGGTTTACACAGCACAAACCCGGATACGATTCGATTGTGGAGGAAAACAAGGCTTTTTTTCACGGAATCTATTCCGAACTTCAGAAACACGACAGCTTAGAGAATATTCATATTTTCCGGATCTATAAAGACGTTCGTTTTTCAAAGGATAAAGCCCCCTACAAAACCTATTTCGGAGCAGGGTTTTCACGCACAAAACCACGGCTCAGAGGCGGATATTATATCCACCTGGAACCGGGTAATAGTTTTGTCGGAGGAGGCTTCCAGGCTCCGGATAACGAGGATTTGTATCGTATCCGTAAGGAATTTGAAATGAATACTACCGAAATCGAAAAGATTACATCGGACAAAACATTCGTAAAATATTTCGGCGCATTAAAAGGGGAAGATGGCGTAAAAACGGCACCCAAAGGCTTTGATAAAAGTCATCCTGCCATTGATCTGATTAAAAAAAAGCAATATATAGTGAGGAGAAGCTTTTCTGACCAGGAAGTCTTTTCGGATGATTTCACAAAAGAAGTGATGGCTACTTTCCTGGCAATGCGCCCGTTTTTCGATTATATGAGCGATGTGCTCACCACTGATTTAAACGGAGAGCCGCTGTTCTGACAGAAGCCGTCGCAAAAATACCTTTGCAGGACCGGGATGATTTTAAACCTGTGTAATTTTGTTATCTTTACCCCGGATAACCGGCTCTGAAATGTTTCTCACCCATGTTCTTCCCTGCGATTTTCTGAAGTCCCGGGTCCGTTTTTACCGGATCATTCATTTCGATTTTACGAAAAGTCCCGAAGCGGTCAACCGCGTAAAATATTACCGTCCGCGGGTAGAGCATTGCCTGCAGTTCACCCCCTTTGACAGCGAAGCGGTAGATTACATCCACCAAAAAAGCATTTGTAACAACATGGCTGTTTTTGGTCAGCAGACCGTTTTGAGCCAGAGAAGGCTGGGAAGCAATTTCCTTAACTTCCAGGTGGTCTTCCGGCCCGGGGTCTTTTCTTCCCTCTTCCGGGTCTCTGCAGATGAATTTACGAATCAGTATTGGGATGCCGGTGATGTGCTGGATACGGAGGCCCTGTTTATCAATGAACAGCTGGCCGGCTGTGCTTCCTATGACGATATGGTTAAAGTGGTGGAAAGGTATTTATGCCGGCTGGTCAACCGCATAAAATGGAAGGCCCACCCGGTCAGCGCCATTGCAGAACACCTTTACCAGCCGCTGGCCAGGAGCCTGGAATGGTACGCTGACCAGGCCAATTTAAGCTTCCGGCAATTTGATCGTGCATTTAAGTATCAAACCGGGATCACCCCAAAAGACTACCGGAATCTCATCAGGCTGGATCACGCTTATCTTCTAAAAAACCGGAACCCCGGGAAAGACGGGTTGACCATAGCGCTGGAAAGCGGTTTTTACGACTATCAGCACCTGGCCAAGGTGTACAAAAGGTATACGGGTTACGGTCCGGGTGAATTTTACGAGCTGGAAAAGAAAGCCCCGGAGCGCAGCTTCGGTCATTATGAAAAATAAAACTTGTCTTTTTTATACCACCGGATAATTCCTGCGGCAGAATAGCTTTGCTTTATAAACTTCTGCTGACATGAAAATCATCCGGATTTTAGCCCTTCTTGTGCTGGTTGTTCTGCCTTACAGCTCCGTTCTCAGCCATTTTTCACCTTATCTCACGGCACATTCCTTCCCTGACTTTGTATTTGCCAGCCTGGCATACGGTGTGCTCATCGTGGCGCTGAGCCGGTTTATATCGGCAAAGAACACCCGTTTCCCCGGTTTCGGGTTACCGGCTTTGGGGGTGCTCATTGGCCCGCCGCTTATGCTGGGTCCGCCTGAGCTTGGCGAAAATCTCCTGAACCGGGTAACAGAAGAGCATTTCCGGTTCGGTCTGCTGATGGTCGCTACCGTTCTGCTGGGTGTCAGCGGCGGCTTGCTGCTCCGGAAAATCAAGGGACACCCGTTGCTGTGGGGGCTGCTGATCGTGTCGGTCGTGTTGCAGCTATGGGACAATTACAGCTCTTATCATTTCAGCGAAGAAATGAATCACTGGATTCAATCGGGCAGGAATCCGGCCGGCTTCATAACCGATTATCCCTTTCATCAGGCTGTCAGAACCTTCGGCCGCTGCCTGGTTTACGTTCTCGTACCCGCTGTCTCGTGGATCCTGTGGAAAAAAGGAACCCTGAAAAAGTGGATTTTTGTAACGCTGACGGTTTTCTGCTCGGCCGGCCTTGTCTTTTTCTTCTTGTTCAATTTCCAGGGCTATGCCTTTTATTTCCCTTTCATGATTCCGGCCGTGGCCCTTGCTCCTGCCTACTGGCTGGGAATAGCGCTTACGGGATCACACCAGGGGTAACGGCCCGGAAGCTTATACTTTCAGTGCTATGAAATTTACCCAGACCTGTTCCCTGTCCCGGGTGTCTTCAAAGTTTTGCAGCATAAACTCAGGGTTATATTTTATTTTTTGACGATAGTACAGCTTCCCGTTGACGTACACTTTCACTTTCTTTTTTGGATTCACCATTTCCGGCGAAATGTTGATCCGGAAAGATCGGATACACGAGGTTTCAATGCTGAATACATTGCGGGCATAGCCGGCTTTGATTTTGCCCGACCTCCGGGGGAAGTCAAAGGCATTTTTATCTACCGGCACAGTTATTAAGCTGTCGTTCCGGTTATATTCCAGCCATTTACTGATCCTGAAATTCAGCTGCTTATGCCATTTTTCTACCGGCTGAAGGGTATCCAGCTTGATATCGCTCAGCCAGTCGATATTCCCATATTTTTCATCGTCAAACTCCCAGGAAATGTTTTCCGGGAACGGGTTCCTTTCCCGGTTGGCCAGGTCGCTGAAAAGTACCCGGTAAGCCGGCTCCGATTCATCAAACTGCGGAAACCAGTGCGGAAAACCGGGATAACGGTATTCCCGGTAATCGGCTTTTAATTCAGTCATCAGCCGGGTGAGATCATCGTTGGCACCGGGCGGGTAGTAGTAATCTTCATCGGTAGAGAAATTGATAAACGACCGGCTTTTGATATTTTCCACAAAAGTGCCGCCTGTAAAAACTTTCGGGTAGGTGTTGAAGCCGTAAAACCCTGAAAACGGGGTGGGTTGCTTCATCAGGTAGGAGAATGAGCCCGTAGCCCCGTTGGAGTGGCCTGAAATAAAGATCTTGTTATCGTCAACGTGAATAGCCTGCTTTATTTTTTTTACTATTTCAGGAACCATGAAAAAACCGTCATCGGGCGTCATCCAGTTGTATTGACGGCTCCCCTTCGGGAAAACCAGGATCACCTCCTCCTGGTCGGCATACCGGGTATAATACCGGTTCCAGCCGTTTAAATTGGCCTCAGCGGTTTGAAATTCGGTCAGTGCATTGTTTCTCACCGCTCCATGCAGGAACAACAGAACCGGGTATTTTTTCTGCGGGGAATAATTCTTTGGCAGGTGAACCAGGAAAGAAGTCCGCACCGAGTCGTTGACCGGCAGTGACAGGGAATAATCGCGGAGCTGCTTTGACTGGTAAGGATGATATGCCCTGATCTCTTTGTACAGGGTTCGGGGATCCGGTATACGCTTCAGGTCCCTGCCGGAAATACGGTAAAATTCATTTTCCTTTTCTTTCAGCTCCCGGTAGAACTGCGCTTTACCTGTGATTGCTTTTTGCTTTAAAGCCGCCCACCTCGGATCGTCAAGTAAATTCTTATACTCACTCTCCGAGTATTTTCCCACTATATAATTCCACCCCGGGTAACCGTAGTCGTCTGATTTCATTTGAGAAAGCGGGGTAAGGTATTGAAAGGCCTTTTCAAAGTCTCTGAGCTCGGCGGCCAGCACAGACGCCTTGTACAGGGCTGATCCGTTCACGCTGTCGGGATAAGCCCGGAAAGCATTTTCGTACATGTTCAGGGCATTCCGGTAGGCCGTAGTGTCTTTTGCCTTCCACATGGCTTCCAGCGCTTTTCGCGTCAGTACCGAGTACCCTTCCTGCCCGTGGCATAAGAAAATACAAAAAAACAGCGCTCCTGCCAGGTAATATCTCATATTCTTCCGTTTTATGAGGCAAAACTAGGCACGGGAACTTTTGAAAAATTGTAAAAATGTAACCGGCGGTCAGGGATGCAAATGCCAGAAGGTATCTTCTTTCCCGAGAACGGTGCCTTTGTTGAAAAAAGAACGGGGTGAAGTAGCTGTCAGGTTTTTATAGGTTTTGTTGAAATGCGACTGATCGCTGAAGTTAAATTCATAAGCCAGCTCCGTATAGCTTTTGCTAAAACGCTCAAACAGTTTTTTATTGACCGTTTGCCGGAAGAGAACGATTTCGTGAAATTTCTTCGCAGAAACGCCCAGGTGTGCCTGGAAAACCCGGTTCAGATGCTGCCGGCTGATGCCCAGCATACCCGCAATTTCCGTAACTGAGATTTTTTCATACTTCTCAAGAATGTATTGAATGGATCGCTCTAAAGCGGGGTGGCTGAATTCTCTAAACCGTTTTTCCAAAAAATCATCCAGCATACGGGTCAGCCTGCCGGTGTCAGTGGTGGAGAACATTTTTCCCAGTTCATCCGGGGTGAAAAATTCAAACCCGGTGATGTAACCTGCAAAATTCACTTCCCTGTAAAACTGCTGTACTCCCAGGGGATAAAATACCAGCACAAGCCGGTGAACCCTGCCCGATTGCTTTACGTGAAGTACCTTTTCACGGATGGGGGTGAAAATCTGGAACGGCTCTGCGCTTTCATCAAATTGCATTTCACCGTTTTCTGCCCATACGTGCGACCGGTAAACAGAAATCGTGTTATTGAAATGCGGGAAACACTGAAATTCGTTGACCCGGTTACCGGGTTGGATGTCCAGGTAATAGTAGTCCACATACCGGGCAACCAAGGGGTTTTCCGGCTTAAACGTTTCAAATACTTTAGCATTTGCCCGGGTCATTTCAGCTTTGCAGGTAAAAATAATAAAATTTACAGCACGAAAAGAGGTGCCTCCCGCAGGAAGCACCTCGTGTAAGCGTTGAACAGGCAGATCTTAAGCCAGTACTTTCTTTACCAGCTCGGCAGCGTCTTTCAGTTTCACCGCTGAATATACTTTCAGACCCGAGTCATTGATGATTTTGGCGCCTTCTTCGGCATTAGTGCCCTGTAGACGAACCACGATAGGCACCGGGATCTCACCGATGGTCTTGTAGGCCTCCACGATACCGTTTGCCACCCGGTCGCATCTTACGATACCCCCGAAGATGTTCACGAAAATGGCTTTTACGTTCGGATCTTTCAGGATCAGGCGAAAGCCCGCCTCTACCGTAACGGCGTTAGCGCCACCGCCTACATCGAGGAAGTTGGCCGGCTCACCGCCATACAGCTTGATGATGTCCATGGTAGCCATGGCCAGACCGGCACCGTTCACCATGCAGCCTACGTTTCCGTCGAGCTTCACATAGTTCAGGTCGCTTTCCGAGGCTTCCACTTCCATGGGGTCTTCTTCTGACTTATCTCTCAGCGCTGCCAGGTCAGGATGACGAAACAGCGCGTTGTCGTCCAGGTTCACTTTGGCGTCTACGGCCAGTATTTTATCGTCTGAGGTTTTCAGCACCGGGTTGATCTCAAACATGGAAGAATCCGTTTCATCGTAGGCTTTGTAAAGCGATGTAAGAAACTTCACCATTTCTTTATTGGCATTGCCGGTCAGGCCCAGCTTGTAGGCCACATTGCGTGCCTGGAAGCCCTGGAAGCCCACGCGGGGGTCAATCCATTCTTTGATAATTTTTTCAGGTGTATGAGCGGCTACCTCTTCAATGTCCATACCGCCTTCGGTAGAGGCCATGATCACGTTACAGGCTTTGGACCTGTCGAGCAGGATAGAAACATAGAGCTCTTTAGGCTCAGAATCACCGGGATAGTATACATCTTCAGCCACCAGTACCTTATTCACTACTTTACCGTCTTCACCGGTCTGAATAGTCACCAGCGTGTTGCCCAGGAGGTTGGCCGCTATTGTTTTTATATCGTCTGCCGATTTTGCCAGCTGAACACCTCGCTGCTCGGTTCCCCTGATCTTTCCTTTCCCCCTGCCACCTGCATGGATCTGGGATTTCACTACGGCAAATTTTGAATGGGTCAGTTCTGATATTTCCTGGTAGGCTTTTTCAGCTTCTTCTACCGTTGACGCCACTACCCCCCGCTGAACTCTTACCCCGTATTTGGATAATATTTCTTTACCCTGGTACTCGTGAATATTCATAAATAGTTAATTAAAAATTGAACTTTTCTAATTTTTTGCCAAATTAGCAAAATATTGACCGCCAGAAAACAAATTCCGGGAAAAAATACGATTAATTTTAAAATAATAATACGCAAAAACGGATGCTTGAAGGAAGAAATATCCATAAAAAATATGGAAATCTGGAAGTTTTAAAGGGAATTTCGATACGTGTGAACCCGGCAGAAATTGTAAGCATTGTAGGAAGCTCCGGCGCAGGGAAAAGTACTTTACTTCATATACTGGGCACCCTTGACAAGGCCGATTCCGGGGAAGTTTTTTTGGATAAAACAGAGTTAACCCGTCTTGACACCCAGGCGCTTTCCGTTATACGCAATGAAAAAACAGGGTTTGTTTTCCAGTTTCATAACCTGATGGCCGAGCTGACCGCAGAAGAGAATATCTGCCTGCCGGCCTGGATCGGGAAACGCGACCGGCAGGAAACCCGGGAGCGTGCAGCAGAGCTGATGAAGATCCTGAATATTTCCCACCGCTCAGGTCACCTGCCTTCGGAGATGTCAGGAGGAGAGCAGCAGCGCGTGGCCGTAGCCCGGGCGCTGATCAATAACCCCCGCTATGTTTTTGCCGACGAGCCCAGCGGAAACCTCGACACGCAAAACGCCGGCGAGCTCCACGAGCTTTTCTTTACCCTGCGCGATAATTACGGATGCTCTTTTGTGATTG
Source organism: Leadbetterella sp. DM7 (assembly GCF_040829825.2). Classification (NCBI taxonomy): domain Bacteria; kingdom Pseudomonadati; phylum Bacteroidota; class Cytophagia; order Cytophagales; family Leadbetterellaceae; genus Leadbetterella; species Leadbetterella sp. DM7. The sequence goes on from NZ_JBFOLH020000003.1 coordinate 384,797, forward strand.
TAACGCATAACCTGGCGCTGGCAGAGCGGTCTGACAGGATTGTGGAGCTGAAAGACGGAAAGATTGTTTAACTTATATGCGGCAGCACCACCACAAAATTACTCCCCACTCCCAGCTCACTCCTGACCAGGATCTTGCCTTTGTGGATATCGGTAATGCGCTTGCAGATGGAAAGCCCGATGCCGTGCCCTTTGTAGTTGGCGGCTGATGCCGTACGGTAAAAGGGTTCAAATACCCGTTCCTGGTCTTCTTTCGAGATGCCGTGACCGGTATCGGCAATATTGATAATGAGGTTGATCTTGTTGAACTTGATCTTTACTTCAGCCGTATGGTTATCTGAATACTTGCAGGCGTTTTCAAACAGGTTGTTGAAAAGGGTTTTCAGGAGGGGGCGGTTGCCCATAACGGTCAGCGGCTCTTCTTCTTCCACCACCTCTTCAAAATCAATAAAAACACTGTAGCCGGGATGCTGCCCCAGCAGCTCTTCCTGCACTTCGAAAAGCACCTCATCTACCCGTACCGGCTTGTGCATGAGGTTCGATTCGCCCTGCTCTGATTTGGCCAGCTGAAGCAGCCCGTTGATCAGCTGTATCATACGCTGGTTGTCCTGGTCAAGTGAGCGCAGGATTTCCCGGTATTCTTCCGGGCCCCTGTCTTTTTCCAGCGCCACCTGGATCTCCGACTTAATGGCCGCCAGGGGTGTGCGCAGCTCATGCGAGGCATTGCTCACAAAGCTCTTCTGCATCTCAAAGGCCTGCTCAATCCGTGAAAGCATCTGGTTAAAGTTCATGGCCAGTTGCGCTATCTCGTCTTTGTTATTTCCCGTACTGATCTTTTTCTTGAAATCCTGGCCCGAAATATTGGATACTTCCTGGTTAATGCGCGAAATGGGCTTCAGTGACTCACCGGCAAAAACAAAGCTCAGGATCACCGTAAGCGTAATGGCAATGAGCAGCCCCCAGATCATGGCATTCTGGATATTCTCCAGCTTGGCATCGCCATAGGTGTCGGTAGCCTGGGCCAGGATCAGGTAAATTTTGCTGTTGGTCTCGTTCGGGATCACCAGGCCCACTACTTTTTTCTCCTTGTATTCGCCCACGTATTCGCCCTGCTCACGGATCCGCTGCAGGAGGTCCGGGCTGTATTTGATGGTTTCGGCATCGGTATTGGAGTAGGCAATCTCGTTTTTCTCGTTAAAAACCAGCACTTCTGCCGCATAGAGGGTAGAAAGCGTATTCTTATCTACAATTTTCAGCAGTCGCTTGTCTACATTGGCCTCTTTGATCAGCAACTTGGCGGTGGTTTCGGCACGGTCTTTCAGGTAGTTGGTAAATTCAACTTTGGTGTAATTCCGGATCAGGAAATAGAGCGCCACCGAAAAAAGAACCAGGATAAGCGCCACAATGAGGCTGAACTGGAAAGCTATTTTGGTCCTGATCTTCATTATTCTTCCGAAAGGGTATACCCCATTCCCGTTTTGGTATGAATGAGCTTGGGGGTAAAATCTTTATCAATTTTTTTTCGCAGGAAATTGATATACACCTCCACCACATTTAGGCTCTGCTGGTTATTGGGCTCCCAGAGAGTGCTGGAAATATCGGCTTTGGAGATCACTTTGCCCTTGTTTTTTATGAGGTATTCCAGGAGCGAGAATTCTTTGGGCGTGAGGTCGATCTTCTGGCCGTCGCGCATGACAGTCCGGGCATCGGCGTCCATTTCCAGGTTGGCAATACGCAATACGTGGTCATGCACCTCTCCCTGCACCGAATTCCGCTTGATAAATACGTTGATCCGGGCCAGCAGCTCCCGGAAGTCAAAGGGCTTGACCAGGTAATCATCGGCCCCGCGGTCAAAGCCTTCAATCTTGTCTTCGGTTTCTCCCAGCGCGGTGAGCATGATGATGGGAATGGTGGGCTTGCGTTTCCTGACTTCCGAGCATACTTCGTAGCCGTTCAGCTCGGGCAGGTTGAGATCCAGCAGGATGAGGTCAAAAGCCTGGGCCAGGGCCAGCCTTACGCCGATCTTGCCGTCGTAGGCCACCTCGGTCTCAAACCCCTTTTCTACCAGTCCTTTGCTGATGTTCTGGGCAATCCGGAGATCATCTTCTATGATTAAAATTTTTTTAACGTCGCTCATGGTTCCGGCCCGGGGGCCCGCTTATTTCACCCTAAATATACAAAAAAATGCTTACTTCTCCCGTTGCTGCAGCAGAAAGGCCATGCCTACTACCAGGATTACACCGATCGGGTTCAGCCAGAGGAACGGCAGGATATTGTGTTTTTCCGTGAAAAAATACCAGATAACAATCACCAGCACCTGGGCAATCACCGCCGCATAAAATACCGGTGCCGGGCCGATGCGCCGGAAGTAAAAGGCTATAATAAAAACGCCCAGGATTACCCCGTAAAACCAGGAGCCGATCACATTGACCAGCTCTATCATGCTGCTGCCCGAGCGCTGCACGGCTATGGCCACCAGGATAATGAGTATACCCCACAGCACGGTAAGGGCTTTGGTCATTTTTAGTTCCTGCTCTTCGGTGCCCACGGGCCGGCCGGTCACTTTGATCACATCGGTGATGGAGGTGGCTGCCAGGGCCGACAGGGCCGAGGCAATGGCACCGATGGAAGCACAAATAATAACGGCTATCAGTATGCCTATAAAGCCGTGCGGAAGCTTATTCATGACAAAATTCAGGAAGACAAAGTTGATGTCCTTGTCGTTGCCGCCCGGGTTGCTTTTCCGGATCAACGAGGCTACTTCCGAACGGATGCCGCTTTCCTGTTCCAGGTAATGATTGAGCTGTTCGCCCAGCCGGTCCGCTTCTGCTGTATTGCCCGCTTCAAGCGCATGATTCAATTCTACCGCTACCTGCTTTTTGAGCAGGCTGTTTTCCCGGTTGCGGGCTTCAAGAGCGTAATAATCCTGCGCATAAGCGCTTTCGGTCAGCTTCTTTACCTCTACGGTATTGTGAAAGGCCGGGGTTTCGTTAAACAGGTAAAAGATAAAAACAAAAACCCCGATCAGGATAATAAAGAACTGCATCGGGATTTTCACAAAGCCGTTCATCATCAGTCCCGTGCGACTTTCCGATACCGACCGGCCCGTAAGAAAACGCCCTACCTGCGACTGATCGGTACCGAAATACGACAGCTGGAGAAAAAAACCGCCGATAAGGCCGGACCAAAGGTTGTATTTGGCTTCCGGATCCAGGCTGAGAACATTCATTTTACCCGCTTTTCCTGCCATTTTCAACCCGTTAACCACCGTCAGATCATCGGGCAGCAATGCCAGGATAAAGAAAGAGGCCAGGAGCAGCGCCACCGTCATAAACATCATTTGCTGAAAATGGGTATGCGAAATGGCTTTGGTACCCCCGATGGTCGTAAAAAGCAGCACAATGCCGCCCAGCAGGATATTGGTATAGGTCAGGTCCCAGTGAAAAAGGGTGGAAACAATAATTGCGGGCGCATAGATGGCCAGCCCGGTGGCCAGCCCGCGGCTCAGCAGAAAAAGCACAGCCGTAAAAATACGAACCCGGTTATCAAAACGGGTTTGCAGGAATTCATAGGCCGTATACACCTTCAGCCGGTGAAAGATGGGCACAAATGTGATGCTCAGCACGATCATGGCCAGGGGAAGCCCCAGGTAAAACTGAACAAAGGCCATGCCGTTGGCGTACCCTTCACCCGGAGCCGACAGGAATGTGATGGCTGAGGCCTGGGTGGCCATCAGGGAGAAGCCCACGTGGTACCAGGGCAGCGAGCGGTTGCCCAGAAGATAGCCGTCAAGGTTCTTGTCTTTCCGGTTTTTGTAGATGCCGTAAAGCAGAATACCGGAGAAGGTCAGCAAAAGAAGGATCCAATCAATTATCTTCATACGATCAGGAAAAATACACCGTTATCAAATAAAAAGCAAGAACCTGGAAGATCAGGAAACCGATCTGCCAGAGGTATATGCGTTGTATTTTCCGTTGTTTGTCCATAATAGTTCCGAGTACTTAGTTCCGAGTGCCGAGTACTTAGTGCCGAGTTCCGAGTACTTAGTGCCGAGTTCCGAGTACTTAGTTCCGAGTGCCGGGTACTTAGTGCCGGGCGGTCAGTTTAATACGGCCAGCATTTCTTTGGCTTTGGGCAGCAGATCGGAGGCCGGGTATGAGCGGATGAAATCGCTTAGTGCAATATAATATTCATCCCGTAGCCCTGCCCTGCCCAGGGCAAAGATGCGCAAAAGCGCCATTTTATCTTCTATCTGGCTGCCCACATATTCGTTCATCCCTTCTTCAAGAGCGCTGATGACCTCTGTCATCTTACCTTCGTCGTACAGCCGGTAAGCATTTTTATAGAGCTCCAGGGCCTCCACTTCCCTGTCGTGGGTCATGGTAACGGTCCCTTTCCTGATCTGCCGGCCAAACGATGTGTTCGGGTAATTCTGCACCAGGCGGGTGGCATAGGCATTGTCCAGGGGATTTTCCTGTGCCAGCGCCAGGTAATACAATACTTCAGGCTCGTAGCTCGACTTCGGGAAGTCGTCGAGGAATTTCCGGAAAGCAGCATTGGCCTTTTGCTCGTCTTTAAATTTCAGCTTGTAGATCCGGGCTATCCGGAAAGCCGCTTCTTCCTGTTTCCGTTTGGAGGCGATCAGCTGAATTTTGGTGACCGGTATGCGCTTTTTAAATTCTTTTATCTCGTCTTCTACGGCTTTCCGCTCGTTTTCTTCTTCTGAGATCTGCGTAGAAACTGCATTGCTGATCACGGGCTGCACAACGGGCTGCTCCACCATCCGGCGTTCGGTTTCACTGAAAACAAAAGATGTAGCTGATTTCTCCCTGCGGCGCCAGTTGTCTTCCAGCACCCGGTTACCCCAGATCCGCACAAATTCGTTTTTTTCCTTTACAATCTCTTTCGCATCGTATAATCTCCACTTCTTACCTGTAGTAGCCGCCGCCTGCACCGGGGCTGCTTCATTCTGTACTTCCCGGCTTTTCTTCAGCTCTGCCCGCCGGGCCAGAACCGACTGCTCCAGCTTCTGATCCAGGGCTTCGGGGCTCAGGGCCGCCATGCGCTGCAGGCTGTCTTCCAGGTCATATATTTTTTTGTACCGGATAAATTCATTCAGCACCATGGCCCTGTCGTTGATATCCGTACGCGCCAGGTAGGCCTTGGGCAGGGTGATCACCGTGCTGTCGTAATAAACGGCGGCATGTTCGTAGTCGGCCAGGTCATCCAGGTAGAGGTCGCCAATGGCCTTGTAGGCAATTCCTTTGCTGAGCGCGTCGTTACCCGCCTCCGATGCCGATTTTCCGTAGTAGCCAATGGCTTCTTCCGTTCTTTTCTTACGGCGGGCGGTTTCGCCCATCTTGTAGTATATCTTGTGCTTCAGATCCTGGTTTTTGCGGTCTTCCAGCATCTTTCCGAACAGCAGATCCGTATTATTGGCCAGCGACTCGGTCATCATCAGCCCCAGCCGGGCGTTGAACACCAGGTCGTATTCGGGCTTATTTTTGATCACCATCCGGAAATTACGGCGCGCCAGTGTTACCTGGTTGAGCTCGTTGTACAATTGTCCGAGGATATAGTGGTACCGGGCTCTCTCTGCCCCTTTTTTCATGCCTTTGAGCGCTTCTTCCAGCAAAACCGCCGTAACGGCCTTCTCTCCCCTCACCTGGTTATAATAGGCCATGTTCAGGAGGTAGGTTTGCCGGCTCCGTTTGGTCAATGTCCTGCTTTTGAGCAGCACGGACAGCTGATCGGCGTTCTTATAGTCGCCCAGCTCAATATACGCGCGCATCATCTGGGTCAGCGCTTCGGTCTTCATTTGTTCTGACGAAGAAACACTGTTCAGGTATTTGTACGTTTCAATGGCATTTTCAAACTCCCCCTTCAGGATCCGGGCCTCACCGATAAGCAGGTAAGCTTCATCCAGGTATTTGCTGTTGGAGTGCTTTTCGGCTATGATAGACGATTTTTTGATGGCATCAATCAGGTAGAATTTGGCCGTATCAAGGCGGGTGGAGTCAATGACACGGTAAACGGGCAGAACGGCCTCGTAGTTATCGGTGTAATGGGCAGCAATATATTCTTTGGCCACATCGATATCCTCGCGGGAGATCAATAAGGCGTTAAAACGCGAATTCATGTTGTGCCAACTCCTGCTCAGCAGGCCCGTATTGTACTGCGAACATGAGCTAAGCGCCAGGAAAATCACATAGGGTATGAGTTTTCGCACAAGCAATGACAGAGTTTGTTAACCATTAACGCTAAAGCAGCCCGATAATTATCCGCAAAATACGAAGAGGATCGCGAAACTTAAAATTTCAAACCGAAATCAGCCAGCGTACCCATGTCGCCCGCCCGGTAGCCCCGTTCGGTTTCCACAACGATGCAGGCTTCATGCTCCACATCGTGGTCAAAGAAAAGAACAATGTCTTCGCGGATCAGCCGGTCGAGCAAAACCTTTTTCTCTTCCATGGATTTGAGCGGGGCAATGTCGTACGACATCACATAGGGAATATGGATATGGGCGTATGTGGGTACGGTATCTGCCGCAAACATGAGCTTTTTATCCCGGTAACGGATAAGCGTCATGATCATTTTCTCGGTATGACCGTCTACAAACGTAAACTCAAATGCATCACTGAAGCCGTGGGCATTCTGATCAATAAAATACAGCTGCCCGGCTTCTACCAGGGGGTGGATATTTTCTTCCAGGAAAGTGGCTTTTTCACGGGCATTGGGATGAACGGCCGACTCGTAATGGGCCGAATGCGTCCAGTATTTTGCCGAGGGGAACACGGGCCGGTAAGAAGTGCCCGAAGGGTGCCGCTCTACCGCTCCGCCGCAATGGTCAAAATGCAGGTGCGACAAGATCACGTCCGTCACGTCCGAAACCGCGTAGCCCGCCTCCATGATCGATTTCTTTAATTCGCCTTCGCCGTTCCGGTAATAGTAGCTTTGCCATTTTTCGGGCTGTTTTTCTCCCATTCCCGTATCAATCAGCACCAGCCGGGAGCCTTCTTCTACCAGCAGGCAGCGCATCTTGAAATTGCACATATTGTTTTCATCGGCAGGAACAGACCTGTTCCAGATAGACTTGGGCACTACGCCGAACATGGCGCCGCCGTCCAGCTTAAAATTCCCGGCATCAATAACAGATAATCTCATAATTTGGTAAACCGTTTAAAGGCCGACCCTTTGGCTTCTTTTACCTGCAGCACGTAAGTGCCTGAAGGCAAAGCGGCCACTCCTACCTGGTGGTGAAAGTCGGTACCGGTGGTGGTTACATATTCATTGTATACTTTTCCGCCGTTCAGTGAAAATATCTCCAGCTGCACCTTCTGGGCCTCGCTGAGGGTCATTTCAATGTCAATGTGATCGGTAGTGGGATTAGGATACAGCGTGATGCCGTAACCCGGCTCCACTTCGTTGGCCAGTATAAGCGGTGCGTTTTCCTGGATGTACAGGTTGTCTATGGCCCAGCCCCAGCCGTGGGTCAGCTGATCAGAGTAAAGACGGAAACGCAAAAGCATGGGCCGGCCCTTATTGCTGCCCAATACACCCGTATTAATGAGTAAAGACCGCTTTTTGGCCAGGGTTACATTTCCTTTCGCCGTAGAATTGGGGTAATCTCCCGAGCTCATGCTCTCGTTAAAGCGGCTTTCCCACAGGGTATTGGCCCGGCTGTCGTAGCCGTCTTCCAGCGGTGTCCAGGCAGACCCGTCAAACGATCCTTCCACTACCACATAATCGTAAAAATTATTGTCCCCGTATTTCGACCCGTTATCTCCGGGTTCTACCATGACCACCTCGTCAAAGGTCACCAGGGTGTTGCTGCCGTCTCCCACGCTGATGGGATAACGCAGCATGGCTATTTCGTTCCGGTCAAAATTCACCAGCACACTGCCGTCTGCCGGATCCAGCAGCCCCAGCCCGTTCCGGTACGGATGTGAGCTGTGCAGGCCCAACGTAGGAAAACCCTCCTCGGTACCTACCCGGAAGCCCACCTTTGCGAAGTCGCTTGCCGAATTCTCAAAATCGGTAGAGTAGGATCTTCGGGTACTGAACAGGCTGGTTACGGTAAATTCGTAATACGAGGCCACCGGCGGATCGGTGCTTTTGGTACCCGTATATTCGGTAGGGAGCACCGTGGTATTTCCTGTCTTGTCTTTTGCCACCAGCTGGTATTTTACCTGGTCTCCTGTACGGAGACCGGCAATCGGGTCGGTTAGCACGTACAGGTACTTATCATCATCTCCCAGTGAGAGCTCGGCACCGTGTACGGCGGCGTCGTATTTCTGCATGGGTACTGAAACCTGCGCCCCGCCGTTTACCTGGTAGTTGAGCGTTACCGTGGCCATTCCGTCCTGGAAATCGTCGTCGGCCAGAACCGCAAAGATATTGGGGTAGCTCACTTCTTCAATAGCCAGCGGCGAATGACTCAGCGAAGGCCCGCTGATATCGGTACCCATGCGGAAAGAATAGAGGTACTGCGTGGCATTGAGCCCGTTGGTACCCGGTGAACGGACCGTGCTTCCGAAGTCATCCTGAACTTCAAAATAATACCTCACTTCGGTCACCGAAGGCGGAAAGGTGATCTCCGTGCGGTATTCATGCGTACCGGCCACCCGTACCAGGTCTTTGCTCTGCAGGGTACCGGAGGCCTGGTAATAAAGCTTTGCCGTACCTTCTTTCAGCGTGGTATCGGAAAGAATGTTCACCTTAAATGTGACAGGCGTACCGGCCGGGAAATTCTTCAGCCGCTCATGCACAATGGAGGTGCTCTTCCATCCCATTTCATAGAAAACCGACATGGCCAGCGGACCCGGATCGTGGGTTACCTCCATGCTTTTGGCGGTGGAAGTCATGAGCGCATTGAGCGACCCATGTGTATAGGTATTGTCGTCCATATGCGAAATGCTTGACCCGGTTACATAGGGAGACGGAGCATAGAGCCGCGGCCGGCCGGCCCCTTCTCCTTTCTCAAAAAAGAGGGCATTACCGGTAAGCACGCGGTAAAGTGCATTGCTGTTGTTTTTGAAGGCCGTGGTATCGACCAGGTTATTCCCCGCTTCATTTTCCAGGTAAATGTCGTAGACCGACTTGTAGGGAGTGCCGTAGCCGTAATTACCGTTTTGACCGGATACCGACATGGTGGAAATAAAGCCCAGCCCGTGGCCCAGCTCGTGCAATACAATGGTGGTAAAGTCAAACGTACCTGATTTGATATCTTCGGGCTCTCCGTAATGCCAGGGAATGGTGCTGTTAAAGCGGCAATAAATGTCTTCTACCGAGTCGCTGTTCAAGGGCTTACCGGCCAGCTTTTCAGCCAGTGCCATGGGGTAATAGGTCTCTACGTACCGGGCACCGTCAAAATTCATCAGGAAGTTGGAGGTATTGGCCGATCCCAGGATATTTGACCCCAGGTTCTGCCATTCGGCGTATACCCGGATGGGCACGTCTGAGTACACCAGGTATTCCCAGATATCTACCGCCCGCTGGAAGGCCGCTTTGGCTTCTTCCGGGAAACCGCTGTAGGTTACAATGAACTGCGAGTTCCGGGTGGCCTGTGTCCGGAGGTTCCGCGACTTACGGATATAATCGCGGGCCGCCACAATAGAAAAGTGATCTTCATGGATGCCGGGGCAGATCACATCTCCCCCGCGGAATGTCCTGATCTTATCTTTATACAGGGTTTGTGAGGTTACGGAACAGGTAGCCCCCGCCAGCAAGAGGACCGTAAGTAGTATTTTTTTCATATCATTCTGATTCACAAGACCGGGTAATTCACTTCCAATACAGATACGTAAAAATATCCCTATTTTTGTATTCATGATCGAAAAAAATGAAAAAATAATCTCCGGACCCGAAACTGTCCTGCAACACTACTGGGGTTACGACGCGTTTCGTCCCCTTCAGAAAGACATTATTGCCAACGTGCTGGCCGGCCGCGATACGCTGGCCATTTTACCCACCGGTGGCGGCAAATCGGTTTGCTTCCAGGTTCCGGCGCTGATGCTCAACGGGACATGCCTGGTGATATCGCCGCTGATCGCCCTGATGAAAGACCAGGTTTTCCAGCTTCAGCAGAGAGGGATCACCGCAGCGGCCATTTATTCGGGCATGGACCAGGCCACCGTTACAGATACCCTTAACCGGGCCATTGACGGGCACATCCGTTTTCTTTACGTTTCGCCGGAAAGGCTGAAGACGGTCTCCTTCAAAAATGCCCTGAATTATCTTGCCATTGGCCTATTGGCTATTGATGAGGCCCACTGTATTTCCAAATGGGGGCATGATTTCAGGCCGGCTTACCTTGAGATCAGTGAAATCAGGCACTATACGGCCGGCCGGAAGTACCCGGTAATTGCGCTGACGGCCACGGCCACCCGCGAGGTACGGAAAGACATCATTCAACGGCTTGGCCTTCATACGCCGGGCCTGTACGTACAGTCTTTTGCCCGCGAGAACCTGTCTTACCGGGTGCAGTATTCCGACCGGAAAGAGCTGCACCTGCTGGAATTTCTCCGGGAAACCCCCGGTTCAGCCATTGTGTATGCCCGAACCCGCAAAGGAACCGTGGAAACGGCGGCTTTCCTTTGCAAAAACGGTATTGCAGCTGATTTTTACCATGCCGGGCTGCCCCTCCCGGAAAGAAATAAAAAGCAGGATCACTGGCTGGCCGGAACAGACACCGTAATGGTGGCCACCAATGCCTTCGGAATGGGCATTGACAAGGCAGACGTGCGGGCGGTGGTGCATACTGACCTGTGCGACAACCTGGAAGCCTACTACCAGGAATCGGGCCGTGCCGGGCGCGACGGGAAGCCCTGCTCAGCCCTGCTGCTTTACAACAAAAATGATATACTGACCCTGGAAAAGAACCTGGACATGAAATACCCCGACCTGCCGGTGCTCAGGCGGGTGTACCAGTGCCTGGCCAATTATTACCAGGTACCTGCAGGAGAGCTGGAATACAGCCTCCACGACTTTGACCTGTATGGCTTTGCCTCCACGTTCGGGCTTGATATGCTGCCAACCCATTACGCCCTGAAGCTGCTGGAGTCACAGGGACTGCTTTTTTTATCGGAAAGCTACTACCAGCCCTCCCGCCTGAAATTCCTGTTGCGCGGCGATTCGCTCATGGAGTTCCAGGAGAGAAACCCGCAGATCAGTGAAACGGTAAAGGCCATTCTCCGGGTTTACGGGGGCGAGGCGTTCCAGGCCTATGTAGATATCCGTGAAAACGAGGTGGCTTCTGCAACGGGCAGCTCGTATTCCAAAACCCTCGAAGCCCTCCTCTTCCTGCAAAAGCACCGCGTTATTGAATATATACCGCAAAAATCCACCCCGCAGCTGAGCTTCCAGGGCTTCCGGTACGATGCCGCGCATCTCCCGCTCAATCACCGGCACATTACCGACCGGAAAAACAACGACAGGCGGTCTATGAAAGCCATGATCATGTACGCCGAACAGGATCATCGCTGCCGGATGACCGTAATCCAGGATTATTTTGACGAGGAAAACCCGGAACCCTGCGGCAAGTGCGATGTATGCAGGAAAGCGAATGAGGCCGGGCTGCCCGCACAAACAGCCGGCCTCAAGGCCCGGCTGTACCGGCTTTTGCCGGCCGGCGTGGAAGACCTGCAGCGCGCATTTACCGCCGCTGAGCGGGATGCCGTGGCCGCGATGATAAAAAAAGACCTGGCCTCCGGCCAGCTCGGAATGGACCGCTACGGCTTAATTTTTGTAGCGGAATAGCACCTATAAATAGAATAAATTTCATAATTTGCCACTTCATTAGAGAAGTTTACACTTAAACTATAACGAAGATGAATGCCAGAGAAATCAAGCAGGCCGAGCTGGAAGGAGAAATTGAAAATGCAACACTGGCTTTACAAAACCAGCTTTCAGAATACAAGGAAAAGGGGGCAAATATCCTGATTGTTCTCGGAATCATCGCCTCGGCTTATGCCCTGTACAAGCTGCTTACCGATGACCCGGAAAAAGCAGCCCCAAAGGTTACCGTCAAAAATGAGAATTTTCTCCGGAATGCCCTGGTGGGCCTGGCCACTTCGGTAGCCGTGGGCCTGGCCAAAAAGCAGATCCTGGACTTCGTTGACCGCTTTATGAATGAAAATAAATAATATGATCAAAAAGGGCTTTGCTGTTCTCCTCGATCCTGACAAGCTGAATGCCGGTACACTGGCCGAAAGGATAGCGTGTATCAACGATTCGCCTGTAGATTATATATTTGTGGGTGGCAGCCTTATTTCCACCGATAATATGGATATGGTGCTGTCTGAGCTGGCGGTGAAAACCACGGTGCCGAAAATCCTGTTTCCGGGTAACAGCCTGCATATTCACCGGGGTGCCGATGCCATCCTGCTTCTTTCGCTGATTTCGGGCAGAAACCCGGAGTTCCTGATCGGGCAGCACGTTATTTCTGCACCTATGCTCAAACGAAGCGGACTGGAGATCCTGCCTACGGGCTATATCCTGGTAGACGGCGGCAGGCCTACTACGGTAAGCTATATCAGCAACACCACGCCGGTTCCGGCCGATAAGCCCGATGTGGCAGCCGCCACGGCCCTGGCCGGTGAAATGCTGGGCCTGCACTATATTTACCTCGATGCAGGTTCAGGCGCCCTGTTCCCCGTGCGGGAAGAGATGATCCGGATGGTCAAAAATACCGTGTCGGTACCCGTTATTGTGGGCGGAGGTATCCGCACCACCGAAGATGCCCGCAAGGCGCTGTCAGCCGGTGCCGATGTGATCGTCATCGGTAATGCCATTGAGAAAAACCCCGGCCTGCTCCGGGAAGTATCGCAGGCGGTGGCGTCGTACAACATGTCGGTTGCCTGAATGATGTTTACCGCATTCCTGGGAATAGGCAGCAACCTGGGCGATAAGCCGGGCCATATCCGGGCCGGCCTGCAGAAGATAGCCGAAAAGGCCGGCCGCCTGAAAAACGTTTCGGCCGTTTACGAAACCGAGCCCTGGGGCGTGAGCGGACAGGATACCTACTATAACCTGGTAGCCGAAATAGAAACCCCGCTCTTTCCGCTGCAGCTTTTGCACGCGCTTCAGCAAACCGAGCACGAATGCGGCCGCGAACGAAAAGAACGATGGGGAAGCCGTACGCTGGATATCGACCTCCTCTTTTTTGAAGATTATCACTTCAGCATGGACGACCTCACAGTACCGCACCCGCGGCTTGCTGAACGAAATTTTGTTTTGTATCCTATGGCTGAAATTGCGCCCGGCTTGGTTCACCCGGCTTACGGGCTGACCCTCTCCCGGCTGAAAGAAATAAGCCCCGACACAGGGTGGATCAAACCCTTAAACCTACCGGCCGATGCGGATACTGCTTGTTCATAATTATTACCAGGATCCCGGCGGGGAAGACGGCGTTTTTCACCAGGAAGAAGCGGCCCTGAAGGAGAGACACCGGGTAGAGCTGCTGACGTTCCGGAACAGGAAAGGACTGAAAGGGCTGCTGCAATACCTGCTTTATCCTTATAATATCTTTGCGGCCTTCCGGCTGCGGAAAAAGATCAGGGATTTTGCCCCTGATCTCATCCATATCCACAATATTCATTACGCTTCAGGGCCTATCCTGTTCCGTACGGCCCGCCGTTTGCGCATTCCCGTGGTTTTTACCCTGCACAATTACCGGCTGCTCTGCCCCTCGGCCCTGCTGTTTTACAAAGGCCGGCGGTATATGGGCAGCGTAGGCAAGGCCTTCCCCTGGGATGCCGTACGAAAGGGCGTGCTCGACGGCTCCGTACCCAAAACCTTCCTGACCGCTTTTACGTACCGCTTTCACGCCTGGCTGGGCACATGGAAGAACACCGATGCATTTTTGCCTCTGACCAACTATGCCGGGGAGCTGTTGCTCCGGGGCCGGCTGGGTATCCGGGCAGAGCATATTTATATAAAGCCTAATTTTATTGAGCCGCTTGCCGTGCCGGCCGTTTCCGGGGATAAAACCCCTTATTTTCTTTTCATTGGCCGTTTATCGGAAGAAAAAGGCGTAAAGCAGCTCATACATGCATTTAACCGGCCCGATGCTCCGCCCCTGCAGATCATTGGCGACGGGCCGCTGCGGCATTTGCCCGAAAACCCCGTTAACGCCGGCCTGCGCCACCTGGGCTACCTCAGCCGGGAGAAAATAGCCGGGCACATGGCCGGAAGCCGGGGCATTGTCATTCCCTCCATCTGCCTGGAGGGCTTCCCCCTGGCCCTGCTGGAAGGGTTTTCCCTGAAAGTGCCGGTGATTCTTTCGTCAGAAGTAGCCGCAAGCGAGGTCATTGAAGACGGCAGGAACGGCTTTCTTATCGACCCCCGGGATTTCGCGGAAAAAATTAAGGAAATTTACAGCCGTGCCGACCTGGCCCCTATCGGCGAGGCGGGATTTCTTACGTATACCGAACGGTTTACAAAAGAAAAGGTGATCGGTCGCCTGGAAGAAATTTACCGGGACGTACTTATATAAAATGCTTTTCAAGGCTGACGTTCTTTTTGAGAACCGCCATAAATTCTTTCCTGGAAATCTCCGTTGCACCGAAACGTTTTACGTTGTCGTTCATGATCTGTGAATCCAGCATGCGGTATCCTTTCTCCCTGAGCCGCAGGATAAGGTAATGAAAAGCCACCTTTGATGCATTGGGAACCGTATGAAACATGGACTCCCCGAAAAACACTTTTCCCAGGGAAACGCCGTACAGCCCTCCAGCCAGCTCTCCTTCGTACCAGGCTTCCACAGAATGGGCATATCCCAACCCGTGCAGCTGCGTATAAACCTCGATAATCTGCTCTGAAATCCAGATGCTGTCAGAATCAGAACGCGGCCGGGCACACTGCCTCATAACGGCCTCAAAAGCCGTATTCAGCCTGATCTCAAAGGTGCCCCGGTTCAGCACCGGCCGCAGCGAACGGGCCGGGCGGTAATTTTCAAGGGGAATAACGCAACGGGGATCGGGGGCATACCAGAAGATGGTACCCTCCGGCTCAGCCATGGGAAAACACCCCTGCAGGTATCCCGAAAGCACCATGCCCGCACTAAATTCTTCCATTAACCGATGATCCAGATCGTGTCTTCCGCAAACCCCTGCTCTTTCCATTCTACCAGAACTTTCTGGCTGTCTAAGGTATTTACGCCCTGGCCTACGTAGTCGGGCTGTATGGGCAGATCCCGTTCGTATTTCCGGTTGATGAGGCACAGGAGCTCTACCCGGGCGGGCCTTCCGAAAACCTGCATGGCATCTATACCGGCGCGCACCATCCTGCCGGTAGCAATGACGTCATCAATGAGCACTACTTTCTTGTCTTCAATGATAAAATCTACCTTATTGGAATTGGGCTTCAGGATATTCCCGCCCCGGTTGTAGTCGTCGCGGTAAAAAGTGGCATCCAGGTGCCCCAGCGGCAGATGGGTGTCAAACTCCGTACGGAGGAAATGGTTCAGCCTTTCTGCCAGGAAAATTCCCCGCGGCTGCAGGCCCAGCAAAACCGTGGGGGTGTGCTCATCCAGGTTTTCCACAATTTCCTGGCAGAGGCGTTTTAATGTAATATCCAGCAGGGGTTGCCCCAACAAAAGCCTTTTCTTTTGCATCCGAAGAATTTAATTATCGACAAAAATAGCTTATTTTGTATATTATTAAAAAGAAAGAAAATGAAATACCTGATAGTAGGATTAGGTAATGCAGGCCCCGATTATGTTTTGACCCGTCATAATGCCGGGTTTATTGTTTTAGACCGGATAGCTATAGACAACGGGCTGACCTTTACACTCGAACGCCACGCGTATGTCACCGAAATGAAGCACAAGGGGCACCAGCTGACGCTCATTAAGCCTACTACTTTTATGAATCTCAGTGGCAAGGCACTGGTTTACTGGATGACCCAGCTGAAGATACCGGTAGAAAATGTACTGGTGTTGGTCGATGACCTGGCCCTGCCCCTCGGAAAGCTGCGCATGAAAGAAAGGGGCTCTTCAGCAGGGCATAACGGCCTGAAAAATATACAGGAGCTGCTGCGCACCGATGCCTATCCCCGCTTACGGATCGGAATAGGCGACGATTTCGCAAAAGGAAGGCAGATCGACTGGGTTTTGGGGCGGTTTTCAGAGGATGAGCTGCTCGTACTTTCGCCCAAAATTGATAAGGCCATTGAAATGATTTTCAGCTTTTGCACCACCGGAATCACCCGCACCATGAATTTATACAACGAATAATTGTATTTTTCAAAGAACTTTTGCATTTACTGCAAAAACAGATAAAATATAACTCAAGGCCTGCATCAAAAGAATAATATTTCAAATATGATGCAATATTTTAATCGTAATACAGCATTATTGAAAAATTGCGATAATATAACCAAATAATATTTCGTATATCATACCGAATAAAATTTGGTAGGTACATTTATTCTTCTCAATTTTGCAGTGTAATAAAAATGCAATAATTCAAGAATCAATAAGTAAAGAGAAGAATAAAATGAAAAAGCAATTTAAAACACTGATCGTTATCTGTACTATCCTGGCTACCTGTTTTACCACAGCTTCTGCCAATGAAGGTAACAAATTACAAATTAAAAGCACTTCAGAGGTAGTTAATACGCTGAATAAGAAAGGTAAGAAAATTGTTAAGAAAAACAGCGAAGATCTTAATCTTTACCTGGCCGTAATGGACATGTACAGCAAAGATCCCGCTAATTTCTACAACCTGGATGAGCAAACCAAAGCGAAATTCTTTGCTGCTGCCAGCAACCTGAACAAGTCACTGGCTTCTTCAAAGAACAAAGAGCTGAAAAACCTGGGCGAGCAGATCGCTTTTAACCAGGCGGTTTCTAACTACATCTGGAATGTAAAGAAATCAAATACTGTGGTACTTCCTGTAGTGGAAGTGGCTCAGCAAACCAGTCTTTAATATCATTTCATAGTTTAATAGGTTAGGGTTGAATAGGTGCTTACCCCGCTCTCTATGAGGGCGGGGTTAAGTTTTTTATAAGCACGAAATCATCCATTACATAGCCCCTGCCGATATCGATCACCTCGGGACGGTCTATGCTGAACCCCACTTTCTGATAGAAGCCCAGCGCCTTATTGTATTTATTGACATTCAGGGTAAGCGAATCCTGCTGATGAGCCGATGCTATTTCTTCTACTGCCCTGATCAGCCTGGCACCGGTGCCGCTACCGTGCATTTCGGGTAGCACGTACAGCTTATGAATCTTACACCAGCCGGCAGCGGGATAATTCAGCTGGTACGAGATAAAGCCGGTAACTTCCGTTCCGTGATGATAAAGCAGGAAAGCCTGCTGCCCATCAAGAAGCGTTTCCCGGATGGCAGGCAGGTTATAAAACTTCCCTATCATATAATCGTATTGTTCCGGGGAAATAATATCGCGGTAGGTGGCGGCCCATGATTTTTCCGCAACGGCAATAATGGCGGCCGCATCCTGTTCAGTAGCCCGTGAGATCATGGGATATTCATATATTTATGGGTTTGAATGCTTACTCTCCATTCGGGGTGATCTTTCACATATTCCACCATCTCCGGCATCATCCTTTCTCTCCTGTCCCACTCCACCTGGAGAAACAGTTTACAGTTTTTATTGACCCGGGCGGCATGCTGCTCGGCAAATGCAAAATCAGACGAATTAAAAATGATGACCTTAAGCTCATGGGCTACTTCGTAAAATTCTTCGCGCGGGGCTTTGAATTTTTTGGGCGAAAAGCAGATCCAGTCCCAGTGCCCTGACAACGGGTGTGCCCCAGACGTTTCA
The DNA here is from genome assembly GCF_040829825.2 of Leadbetterella sp. DM7. Classification (NCBI taxonomy): domain Bacteria; kingdom Pseudomonadati; phylum Bacteroidota; class Cytophagia; order Cytophagales; family Leadbetterellaceae; genus Leadbetterella; species Leadbetterella sp. DM7. The sequence continues at coordinate 402,583 of NZ_JBFOLH020000003.1, forward strand.
ATATTGGTTTGAAACCCGGCCTGCTTTAAGGCAGTGGTCAGCTCCTCCAGGTCATACATCAGGGGTTCTCCGCCCGTTACCACGGCCATTCTGCCCGGAAAAACCGACGCTTCTTTTACAATCTGCTCTACCGTATACCGGGGGTGGGCGTCAGCATCCCACGACTCCTTCACGTCACACCACACACATCCCACATCACATCCGCCCAGGCGAATGAAATAAGCCGCTTTACCGCTGTGAAATCCTTCTCCCTGCAGGGTATAGAAGTATTCCATCACCGGTAATTCTGTCATTATGCTCTTTTCCATTTTCAATGTGCAAAATTAAGCATTTTTGCCCGGAATGATTTTGACCGGAACCAAATTAGTATATTTGCAATGTATTTCATCATGAGTAAGCTATGTCGTCGTATTGCACTTCGTTAACCGCTTATTCCAGGCGTATCACTAATCCTGTAATGGTAGGTGACCTGGGTATAGGTTCTGATTTCCCCATCCGCATCCAGTCTATGACTACCGTAGACACCATGGATACGGCCGGCTCTGTGGCCCAGACCATCCGGATGATTGAAAGCGGATGTGAGCTGGTCAGGATCACGGCCCCCAGTGTGAAAGAGGCGCAGAACCTCGAAAACATCCGGCGGGAGCTGCATGCGGCTGGTTTTACCACTCCCCTGGTGGCCGACATCCATTTTACACCCAACGCGGCCGAGTTGGCTGCAAGAATTGTAGAGAAAGTACGTATCAACCCCGGCAATTACGCCGACAAGAAACGTTTTGAGCATATTGAATATACCGATGCCTCGTACGCTTCCGAGCTGCAACGTATCCGGGAGCGGTTTCTGCCCCTGGTCCGGATCTGCAAGGAATACGGTACGGCCATGCGTATCGGTACCAACCACGGCTCGCTCTCTGACCGTATCCTGAGCCGCTACGGCGATACGCCCGCGGGCATGGTAGAGTCGGCCCTCGAATTCCTGAAGATCTGCGAAGACGAACATTATTACAATGTGGTTCTGTCCATGAAATCCTCCAATCCGCAGGTTATGGTGCACGCCTACCGGCTGCTGACCCAAAGGCTGGAAGAAGAGGAGCTGAAGCCGTACCCCCTGCACCTGGGCGTGACCGAGGCCGGTGAGGGCGAAGACGGCCGCATCAAGTCGTCAATGGGAATCGGTACCCTGCTGGAAGACGGCCTGGGCGACACCGTACGGGTCAGCCTTACCGAAGACCCTGAATTTGAAGCGCCGGTGGCTGCTGCCCTGGTGAAACGCTATTTTCCTAATCCCGGTAATTACAGTCTGCATGCAGCCGACACCTCCGTGCTGCATCCGTTTACCTATAAGAAAAGAACCACCACAGAAGTTTTCAACCTGGGCGGAACAAATGTACCCCGCGTAATTGCCGATTACTCCGCTTTTGAAAAGGTGGAGATCGACGACCTGAAGGACATCGGGCATTTTTACCTGCCTTTACCGGATAAATGGAAGATGAATGACCTGGGGGCCGACTATGTTTATTCGGGCAGCCGGCCCATTTCGTTCATGCTTCCTAACGGGCTCAAGGAGATCCTGGATTTCCCGGCCTGGTCACAGCATACCGATCCGCTCAACAAGCTGCCGCTTTTTGAATGGAACGACTACCGGCTTGCTGACCGGCGGCACCCTGAAGTGAATTTTGTACGCATCGATGTATCCGCATGGAGGCCGGAATGGATAGAGGAAATAGCCGCCCTGGAAAAGACGGTTCTGCTGCTGCATTCTCCCCGGCCCAATTCTTTCCAGGAATTCCGGGGTATCTTGTCGGTTCTTACGGCAGCCGGCATTCAGCTGCCCGTGGTTTTCAGCCGGAGCTACCCGGAACAGCCCCTGGAAGACGTGCAGCTGATGGCCTCTACCGACATCGGCGGCCTGTTCCTGGAAGGGTTTGGTGACGGGCTCATGATCAGCAGCCCGGCCGGTACCCGCGCCATTAACAGCCTGGCTTTCGGTATCCTGCAGGCCGCAAGAACCCGGATTTCCAAAACGGAGTATATCTCCTGCCCGTCGTGCGGCCGTACGCTGTTCGACCTCCAGGAAACCACGGCCATGATCCGGAAACGTACCGACCACCTGAAGGGCATCAAGATCGGCATTATGGGCTGTATTGTGAACGGTCCGGGTGAAATGGCGGATGCTGATTATGGCTATGTGGGAATCGGAAAGGATAAAATTTCGTTATATAGAGGACAGGAGGTGGTGAAACGCTCGGTTTCATCCCTGAATGCGGTAGACGAACTGATCAACCTGATCCGCGAAGACGGGAACTGGGTGGATCCGGAAGGGTGATCGTGCCGGGGACCGGGCATGATCAGTTATATTTTTTAATTTTTATAAAATATGGGAAAGATCATCGAGTTATTAAAGGTAGGACCGGTATTTCAATATTTCGGACGCGTATTTACAAAAGATAAGGAAGGCAGGTATCCTACCAGCAGCAACCTCCGGATCATGCACGGCATCAACCGCATTTCTATTGTGATGTTCGGGATTGCCCTGATTGTAATGGCGGTACGTTATTTTACGCGCTGATGAATATTGAAGAGCTCCGGGAATTTTGTCTCGGGTTTAAGGGAATAACGGAAGAAACGCCTTTCGGCCCTGAGCACCTGGTATACAAGGTGATGGGCAAGATGTATGCGCTTGTTCCCCTCGACAACGAGTTCCCGCAGGTGGTATTGAAAAATACGCCGGCGAAAAATGAGTTCCTGCGAAATGAATATTCGTATATTAATGAAGCCTATCATTTCAATAAGGTGCACTGGATCTCGGTAGACAATACCCTGAAAAACCCGGCTCTTGTACGGGAGCTGATCAGCGAATCTTACGGGCTGGTCAAAAAAGGGCTTCCCCGGAAATTACAGGCGGAGCTGGACGAACCGGCACCGTAAGGAGGCGAAGGACAGTGATTGGGGGGCACAGCATCCCTAAAAACCTCCTGAAAAGGGCTGGTTGGGCATTTTTTAATAAAAAAATAATTTCTTTACTTATGGAATAAGGGGATATAATTATATATTTGTAACTTCTTATACCTTATAAAAACTAGAATTTATCATGGGATTAACAAAGAAACTAATTTACACTTTGCTGGTAGGTCTTGCATTTACTTCTTGTGTATCAAAAAAGAAATTTGCCGGCCTTCAGTCTGAATTAGCCAGTACCAAAGCTGATCTGGAAAGAAGAGGCGAATTAGTGAATGATTTCAAAAACAAGCTGGTAGCCTGTGAGCAGGATCGCGACAGAGCCACTGCTAATTCAGGGCAAAAAGACAACCAGATTTCAGACCTGAAAGCACAGATCGAAGACCTGAGAAAGGTAAGAGATTCGCAAATGCAGCAGGTAGGCGGATTAACCGTTCTTAACCAGTCGGCTAACGAGAATATCAATCGTACCCTGTCTCAGCTGGAGAAAAAAGACAAGTATATCAACCTTCTGCAGTCTGCCAAGTCAAAAGCTGACTCCATGAACCTTGCATTAGCGGTGAACCTGAAAGCTGCCCTGAAAGAAGGCCTTGATGACACTGACGTAGAGGTTAAAGTAGACAAAACAGTTGTTATGGTGAACCTGTCAGACAAAATGCTGTTTACTTCAGGAAGCTACAAGATCTCTCCGAGAGCTCACTCTGTTCTGGAGAAAGTAGCCGCTATCATCAAGTCACGTCCTGACCTGGAAGTAATGGTAGAAGGTTATACCGATAACGTGAGCATCAATACAGCGTGTATCGAAGACAACTGGGATCTGAGTGTGAAAAGATCTACTTCTGTAGTCAGAACTCTTCAGACCCGTTTCGGAGTAGATCCTAACAAGATCATTGCTGCAGGTAGAGGTGAGTACAACACCCTTACTTCTAACAGTACACCGGAAGGTCGCTCAACCAACAGAAGAACAAGAATCATCCTGATGCCAAAACTGGATCAGTTCTATGATCTGCTTAACCCGGATAATGTAGGTAAATAATCCGGAAATGCATAAAAAAGAGAGAGCCGCTGACGCGGCTCTCTCTTTTTTTGTTCACGTGTGGCCTGGTTGGACAGGAGAACCTGTGCTTAGGCCTCTTTTGTGAATTATTTCGCTTTAGCGGCTGCTTTAGGAGCGGCTGCTTTTTTAACCGTAGCGGCTTTTGCCTTAGGAGCGGTCTCTGCTTTAGGAGCTTTCTCCGCTTTAGGCGCGGCCTTCTCTGCCTTAGGGGCTGCCGCTTTCTTCTCTGCTGCCGGTGCAGCGGCCTTTTTAGGAGCGGCCGCTTTTTTCTTAGGCTCGTCTTTCACCAGCGACTTTTTCAGTTCGGCGTAATCCTGGTTGGAATAAAATTCGGAAACCACCAGGTTATCTTTCCACTTACGGATGATCACTTCGTCCCATTGGAATTTTTCTCCTGAATTTTTGCTGAAGATAAAACGGAAGCTGGAGTAAGAAGTATCGCCATCTATAAAGCTATCGAACAGTGAAATTTCTTCTGCACGGGTAAATTCATTAAAGAATCCTTCCAGTAAAGCTCTTTTTTCAGCTTTTGAAGTGGTTTTGTTTCCTGCTTCATCGTAGGTAACCACCCCGTCGGTAAAATACGTATCAAACGCTTCCAGGATTTTTCCTTCTTTAACCAATTTATCTAATCCGGATAATGCAACTTTCATGTTTATTAATTTAATGATTTGAAAATTTTCGCAAAAATAGAGGATTAAATCCGAACTATCTGCATAAAAGCCTAAAAACCTGTCAATTACAAAGAAAGGAACTAAAAGCGTGCTTTTGTTTGTTTTAATTTCAGTAAAATAAATAATCGTAAAAATGGCGAAAAACGCAATAGAAGTTACAGACAACAACTTTCAGGATATAATAAATTCTGATAAGCCGGTTTTGGTAGATTTTTGGGCTGAATGGTGCGGACCCTGCAAAATGATAGGTCCCGTAGTGGAAGAAATAGCCGGAGAATACAGCGAAAAAGCAGTTGTGGGTAAAATGGATGTGGATGCGAACAGCACTATTCCTGCTCAATTCGGGATACGTTCTATTCCTACATTGATGATCTTCAAAGGTGGTGAGCTGGTGGATAAAATCGTAGGTGCTGTGCCGAAGCATGTGCTGGTACAGAAGCTGGATGCGGCGATATAATACAAGGGTTCCCGGTTATGCCCGAAAATCGCGTGTAACCGGGACTTCACAGCTTTTTTACGGAAAGAATAATTTCTTCCAGGGCATCGATCTCCGCATCGCTGATATTTAAGGGTGGCGTAATACGCATGGAATTATCGCAATACAGGAACCAGTCGGTAATTACACCCAGGCCGATATAACGGTCGATATACGCTTTCAACATGGAGAAGTCGGCAAATTCAGCCGCCAGCATAAGGCCTTCTCCCCTCACCTCCCTGACTTCCGGGTGTTTTTCAAAGATCTGACGGATCCGTCCTCCTTTTCTTTTTACTTCTTCCAGGTCAATTTCTTCCTGCAGTACTTCCAGGCCTGCCAGTCCCGATGCGCAGGAAACGGGGTTGCCGCCATAGGTAGTGATATGGCCTAGTATAGGATTTTCCCTGAACACACTCATTATTTCTTTGGGTGCCATGAAGGCCCCTAAAGGCAAGCCGCTGCCCAGGGCTTTGGCCGACAGCAGGATATCGGGTGCAAAACCGAATTTCTCCAGGGCCCAGGTATAACCGGTACGTCCGAGCCCGGTCTGGATCTCATCAAAGATGAGCAACGTGCCGGTTTCCCTGCACTTTTGCGCCAGGGCCGTCATAAAACCGGGGTCTGTAATTCTTATGCCTGACTCGGCTCCCACCGGTTCAATAATCACCGCTGCCGTTTTAGCGGTAATTTTACCGATATCTTCCGGGTTGTTGCGTTCCATCTTGCCGATATCCGGTAAGAGCGGCCGGAAATTCCGTTTAAAATTCTCTTCTCCCAGCGAGAGCGCCCCCTGGGTAGAGCCGTGGTATGAGTTGCGGCAGGCAATGATCTCGCTTTTGCCCGTATACCGCTTGGCCAGCTTCATGGCCCCTTCTACGGCTTCGGCGCCCGAGTTGGTAAAAAAAACATTGTCGATTGACTGCCCCCGGTGTGTGGGAACAAGCGTTTTCACCAGGCTTACGGCCAGCTGCACCTGGGCCGACTGTACAAATTCGCCGTACACCATCTGGTGCATGTACCGGTCTACCTGGTCTTTAATGGCCTGTACCACCCGCGGATGCCGGTGGCCCACGTTGCTGACCGAAATTCCGGAAATGAGATCGAGGTATTTTTTACCTTCCCGGTCAAACAAAAAACTCCCCCCGGCCGAAGTAAATTCAAGAGCTAAGGGGAATTCGGAGGTCTGGGCGAGGTTATTTAAAAAAAGCTGCCTTAAATTCATTTAATTGGTTTCGTAGAATCCTATACTTCCTCCTACCCAGTCGAAATCTTTATTAAAATCTACCCCTATCATCTTTCCCCGGCTCAGCCTGGCCAGGTTGGTCATGAGTTTCGGGCGGTCGGCGCCGTCAGGCCAGATGGCCAGCAAACGCACCTCGCACTTGATTTTATCACCGTTTATATCTTCAATACAAGGCGAATAGGCTATTTTTCGCTGCAGGAGGTAGTTTTCCGGGTCTTGTATCTTCGCAATGTCTTCGCGGGTGACATCAATAATGACCCCTGCCCCGGCAAAGCTGAAGAGCGGCTTCAGCACGTAATTTTCCAGGTCGTCCGGTAGTTCTTTAAAGTCAGACAGGTAGCGGCTTTCCGGGATATACTTTGATTTGAACAACGGCAGGCTGAATTTGGAAACCCGGTAAAACCAGTTCGGATGAGACACCCACTGTACGTCAGCGGCCTTGTTAAAGTCTGCTTCCAGCTTAAGATCCGGGTAATTGCGCTCCAGGTCGTCCATGATCAGGCGGTTATAGATGCGTTCAATGGCGATCTTTTTCCCGTCTTTTTCATAGTAAAGCTCGGTGCCTGAGTTCCGGATACGGGTTACGCATACCGGTTCAATGCCCCACAGCTTGCGGGTGATGGCAAAATCGAGCCGGGTTTTTTGTTTTTCCGGGTAGATTTCCAGCAATACGGTATTTTCAGGGGCAGAATTCCCCAGCAGGAAACTTTTCATTTCCTGCGTATAGCTCATGGTATTCAGCCGGTTGAAAAATTCGGAATAGCCCCGGTCCACGTCGAAAAACTTCCGGAACTTACCGGCCAGGTAAGCCTGGTAGGCATAAAGCGACGGGAACCCCTGCAATTCAATCAGCTGAGGTTCGTATTCCCCGTTTTCTCCCTGCGTAATGGCAAAATCAACTGCCAGGCAGCCGGGTACCGGGTTTTCATGATCCACCCACAGGTTTTCCGGGATGGCCCGCCGGGTAAGAGGGGCAAATTCAGGTTTCCGGATCTGGTCTACAATATCGTTAAACGCGGTCAGCACTTTCATTTTCAGATCGCGCCCTACAAAGACCGGTGATTCAGCGATACGGAAATCCAGCATCCCGGGAAATTCCGTATGGATCTCGTCCAGCATCCGCTGGTACTTCTCATTCGAAAATGAGGCATTGTACCGTTCTCTTATTTCTCTGACCATACGGGTTCCGGCTTATGTTGAAATGCAATTTCGAGAAAAGTGGGAATGATCACCGACTCGGTAAGCATGATCTTGTCCGGGTCTTCGAGCGACTCCAGCATATTCTGCAGCTTTTCCTCCCCGAAGTTCTCAATAACCGCTTTTTTCTTTTCTTCGGTCTGGAAATGCCGGTACATCCCTTCGGCGTCTGCTTCGGGGTGAAACTGGGTTCCAACGACTTCATTGGTGAAGCGGATGGCCATCACGGCCCTTTCCAGGTCTACGTGCGGCCGTTCTTTTTCGAGACAGAGAATCCGGGCGCCCAGCGTCTGGAAACGGTCGCTGTCGGGCTGAACTACCTGGTAATCGCGTGAATCAACCACCCAAAACGGGTTTTCCAGCCCCCTGAACAGGGGCTCACCTTCTTCTCCTTCCACAATATGTGTAGGCATCACGCCGAAAGACGTTGATTTCCGGCGGGTGAGCTGCGCCAGCTCAAAATACTGTACCACCAGCTGAAACGAGTGACAGATGGCAAAAAAGAATATTTTTTCCGGTGCTGTACGGTTATGTTCCAGGACATCTCCCAAAAGCTTAAAATAGTCTCTTTCCCAGGAGGTGCCTTCCAGAAGGGGGCTGCCCGGCCCGCCTGAAGAGATATAAGCATCAAATTCATCGTAGGCGGGCAGCGTATCGCCACGCCTGACATCAAATACCTGGTAATCGGTTTCCAGCTCTTTCCGCATAAAAAACTCTTCGATCAGGTATTTGATGCAACGCATACCCTCATTAGGTGCGCCGTTATTCATATCCAGAACACCTATTCTAAAATTACCCATTATCTTCGCTACATTGGTCTGCAACGCAAATTTCGTAAAAATTTACTTAAAGTCCGAACTTTGTTTCCTCTATCATGTAGTCTACCACGGCATTAAAAGAGCCTGTTTCATCGTAAACCCGCAATTGCCGGTCAGCTCCCGTACCGTTTTTCATGATGGTGTTGATATAGCCGATCTCTTCTGTTGAACCCAGCTGAGCGCCGGTTTCCCAGATGAATTCGAGCAGCTCATCCACCAGCTGGACGTACGGCACTTCTCCTTCTATTCCGAAGTCGATCAGCTTGGAATGAATACCGTAACGACCGGCCCGCCATTTGTTTTCGTTGATCAGGTATTTGGGGTAGGTACGGTAGCTGAGGTTCTTTTCTTTCAGCGAGTACAGCTTGGCCACCAATGCCTGCATGATGGCTGCCAGGCAGATGGTTTCATCTACCCGCATGGGCACGTCGCAGATCCGGAATTCAATGGTAGGATAGAACGGGTGCAGGCGCAGATCCCACCAGATTTTCTTCCCGTTATCAATACAGCCGGTCTTGATGAGCAGCTTAATGTAATCATCATAATCCGACGCACTCTCAAAATGTTCGGGGATACCTGTCCGCGGAAACTTATCAAACACCTTGGCCCGGTACGAATGAAAGCCCGTATTCCTGCCACACCAGAAGGGTGAATTTACCGATAGGGCAAAGATATGCGGCAGAAAATACCGCAGCTGGTTCATGATGCGGATGGCGTCGTTCCTGTCGTCAATCCCCACATGCACATGCAGGCCGAAGATCAGGTTTCCCCGGGCCACGTCCCGCATTTCATCGATCAGCTTATTGTAGCGGTCATCTTCCGTGATAAGCTGGTGCTGCCAGTCAGAAAAAGGGTGAGTTCCGCCGGCGGCAATCTTCAGTCCCTGGTTATCGGCCAGCTCCAGGAGCTTCTGGCGCAGGAAGGTCACTTCCTGGCGGGCTTCGTGGATGTTAGCACAGATGTCGGTACCCATTTCTACCACGGCCTGGTGCATTTCCTGCTTTATTCTTTCCTGGAGAATGGTTTTACCTCCCTCTACTATTTTAGACATGTGGCTTTTGAGCTCGCGTGTCTCGGGATCAATGGTCTGAAACTCTTCCTCGATCCCCAGCGTAAACAGTCCCATTGTTATTTACTTTTTTTCGTTGCAACTTTTTTGGGCTTTTCTTCTGCCGCAGCCGGTGCAGCAGACGCCCCGGAAACAAATGTACCCCAGGTACAGTTGTTTTGTCCCGGCTTATGGGACTGCGCTTTCTCAATCGCAAAATTGGCGGCATTTTCCACCACCCATTCAAAGTTGGTCTGCCCTACCGAGTTGATGTCGGCATCGGGTGCCGGGTTACAGAAGTCAATGGCATACGGGATACCGTCGCGAACGGCAAATTCAACGGTATTAAAATCATAGCCCAGTGCCTGGTTGAGCTTCAGCACGTAGTCTGTAATGGTAGCCATCAGCTTTTTGTGCGCCTCTCCCTGGGTTTTGGGCTGGGTAGCATAGCGCAGATGGTGCGGGTTACGGGGTTCGTACGGCATAATGTGCACGTATTTCCCGCCTATACAATAACAGCGGTAGTAATCGGTAAAGACGATCTCCTCCTGCAGAAGCATAACCAGCTGGCCTGTTTCGCCGTGCTTGGCCCAGAGGTCATCGGGGTTTTCCACTTTGTAAACGCTCTTCCAGCCTCCGCCGGCATGCGGCTTCATGTAGGCCGGGAACCCTACGCGCTCCAGCATATATTGCCAGTCCATAGGCATGGCCAGGTTCCTGAACGACTGATCCGATGTGTCGTCAGGGCGTTCTTTCGACGGCAGCAGGAGTGTTTTCGGAACCGGAACCCCCAGCTTTATGGCCAGGCAGTTGTTGAAAAATTTTTCATCGGCACTCCACCAGAACGGGTTGTTCACCACGGCCGAGCCGTTCAATGCTGCATTTTTCAGGTATGCCCTGTAAAACGGCACATCCTGTGAAATACGGTCAAAAATAACCGCGTAGTCTGTAGGAACTCCCTGTTCTACCTTGTCGATCAGTACGGGTTCTGCAACAATATCTTTTTTCCCCGTTTTTTCATTCACTTTGTCAATAAAAGCCCACGGAAAAGTGTTTTCCATGCCGAACAATATCCCTACTTTTTTCATTATGTATAAAATTTATGATTTATTACTTTTTATTTTAATACCGCTCCCAGGTATTCGGGGAAAGCCATATTCCATAAAGGCCAGTCGTGCTTGGCCCATTTCTTCTCGTCATACCAGTGATCGATGCCTTTTTCGCGGAGGATCCCCGAGAAACGGAGGGTCTCGTTCCGGCAGATGTCCCAGTCGGAGGTACCCAGCACAATTTTCATGTGATTGTATTTCCACGATTCCGCATTGGGCATAAACTCTACCGGGTTGTTGAAGTATACGTTGTTATCGTGGTACCCCCGCATAAAGCTGCTGATGTCGTATGAACCGCTCATACCGATCACAAACGAAGCGATATCCGGGTTCTTAAAGGCGAAATTTACGGCATGGTACGCCCCGAAGCTGCAACCGGCCAGGCCTATGCGGTGCACACGATTTTCTTCCTGTATTTTCGGCACCAGCTCACTGATCAGGAAACGGGTATAGAGCTCATAATTGTAGGCCCGGTCATGCGGCGAGATGTTCTTTCCATAGAAACTTTCAAAGTCGATGGTTTCTATGTTATACGTCTTGATACGGCCTTCGTCTATCCACGGTTTTACACTGTGAATCAGTCCCATATCTTTATTCTGGCTTACAGAACCCATTGAAGTAGGAAACATCAAAACCGGATATCCCCAATGCCCGATGATCTGCAGGCTCAGATTTTTGCCCAGAATATGAGAATAAAAATTGATGTTTCGTTCTTGCATAGTTATTACTTTTGTATTTTAAAAGGGTAAATTAGATTACTCTGTGCAATAAACAAAATATTATTTTAAACAAATAGACTTTGACAACGAATTATTTTCAGATTATCCGCAACAGAGTAATATTTTCTAAATTCCTGAAAAGAGAAGTAAAATATGATATAATCCTGCCTGCAGGCACCGGGCCGTTCCCTACCCTGTATATGAATGACGGCCAGGACCTGGAAAAGCTGGCCCCGGCTCAGCTGTGCCAGCGGCATTATAAGAACGGCGGGCGCCCTTTTATATGGGTAAGCCTGCACACCAACGAAAGGCGGTTGCAGGAATACGGCACTGCGTTTATCCCGGATTACAAGAAAAGGGGCGCGCAGGCCACGGCCTATATGCATTTTATTACCCGTGAAATGATGCCCCATATCCAGGCTACTACCCCCTCGTCAGCCTCTGCCGGCCTCAATTATTTCTGCGGCTTCTCCCTGGGCGGGCTGTCGGCTTTTGATATTGTATGGGAAAACCCCGAACGGTTTTCGCGGGCGGGTGTATTCAGCGGCTCTTTCTGGTGGCGGAACAAAAGCTATGAAGAGGGTTATGATGAAGACCAGGACCGCATCATGCACAACAAGATCAAAAAAGGTCCCTTCAGGCCCGGCCTGAAATTCTGGTTTGAATGCGGTACGAACGATGAAACCGAAGACCGGAACAACAACGGGATCATCGACTCTATTGAAGATACCCTGGAGCTGATCGATGAGCTGCATACCCTGGGGTATGAAGAGGAAGATACGACTTATGTGGAAATCCGGGGCGGCGAGCACAATTTCAATACATGGCAGGCGGTATTCGGCGATTTCCTGGGTTGGGTTCTGGAGGAGAATCCTTCGCCGGCACACCGGGAAGAATAAGAGTAACAGGACCGGAAACCGGCCCTGTACAATTGATTATTATAATAGAGAAACCTTAGAGGTTCCATGCGTTAGTTACGAAAGAGTCCTTCTTAGGGCCATTCAGAAAAAGCCCAACTTGTTCATTAAGAACTTGTTGGGCTTTTGATTATCTTTGTATATCACCCCGAATAATACGGTTGGAGCCAAAAATCGGGGTAACGAAACGGAAAAGATATGCG